>JAPYTO010000004.1:27815-78411 GCA_029941865.1 Fuerstiella sp.
GCTTCGCAGCTGCGGTTTTCTTTGTGGCCGCCGGCTTCTTTGTGGCCGGTTTGGCTGCCTTTTGCTTCGCAGCTGCGGTTTTCTTTGTGGCCGCCGGCTTCTTTGTGGCCGGTTTGGCAGTCTTTTGTGCCTTGACTGGTGCTTTCCTGACGACCTTCTTTCTTTTTCGCGGCGCCTTAAGGGTCGCCAATCGTTCGGCCACCTTCAGTACGTCAAATTCTTCTTCGTCAAACGTATCCGTGATTCGATCTTCGAACTTCGGATCCGTGGCGAAGCATCGAAGCAGATGAGTGAAAGCAGATGTGTCCGCTTTCTTAACGCCTGCTTTCAAGAACTCAGAGGCGGCTTCAATGGAACTGTCAGGCGGTACGATGCCCAGATGGATCGCTGCCCGGTGCGTGCATTCGTCGAGGCAGACGACATGGCTGCCGAGAACCTGGTGCAGCGTAAAACCGGCAATAAACGGAGAGATGTAGTCAATCTTCTTCAGCCGTTTCTGCGCTGATTCCAGCGTGAGTTTTGCCAGCTTCTCGAAGTCATAGGTGTACGTACTCTCGAACACGAACCGCAAAATGGACTTAATCCGCAATCCTTTCCACGCCGCTGCCTTCAGGCTGCCGAGAGTGCGTTCCAGTTCCGGAACCGAACTGACGCGGATTTCGTTCAGGTCGAAATACGACTTCAGCAGCTTTTCGTAACCAGCCTCCGCGTTCTCCCAGGAATTATCTTCCAGACAAACGGCGAACAACATCGTTTCCAGGACCGGCAGTTTGATTTTGGGGACTGAGCGTCCGTAGTCTTTCTGAAGCAGCGACGAAAGCTTCCTACAGGCCTGCTGTTTATCGCTTGCTCGTGTGGCTGGCGCCGATGGCATTTTCTATTCCTGTGACGAACGGTAACTTGATTGATCAGATGCCGGACGATGGCGTCTGTTCCGGCGATTCAACGTCACCATTGTCTTCTGTGACGTTCTCTGCGGAAGACTTCAACTTTTCATCCTCGGCGAGGACGTCGCGGAGAATGCGAGCTGTCTCGATTGATTTGTGAACACCCTGATCGATCTCGAAACGCAGTTCCGGAGTGTATCGGGTTTTGACGCGATCTGCGACTTTCGACTGCAGGAATCCTCGGGCCGAATTCAAACCGTGCAACGTCAGCGCCTCTTCCTTTTCTGTTCCCCTCACGGAGATGCGAACGGTGGCGTATCGCAGATCCGGACTCACCTGAGCTCCCAGCACCGTCACGTTGCCAATTCTGGGGTCGCGAAGTTCCTGCAGGATGGCGGTACTGACGACTTCACGGATAACGGAAGCCACGCGGTCTGTTCTGCGTGATGACATTGAAGATCCTCTGTTCGCCATGACTGCTGCGAAGCATATACCCCACGAAACGAGAAACACACGGCAACGATACGATAGTCTCAAAGCGGTCGTTCGAACCTGATCGCAGCACGGCTGCGTCAGGAAAGAGTCCGCTGAATTTCGTCGATGCGGAACGCCTCAAGCAGGTCACCGTCCTTAACGTCGTTGAATCCGTCCAGTCGAATACCGCACTCCATACCTTCGCGTACTTCTTTGGCGTCATCCTTCTCCCGCTTTAGTGATCCAATACGGTAGTCATTCAGAACCGTGTTGTCTCGAATCACGTGGACGCGGTTGTCCCGAGCAATGGTACCGTTAATGACCCGACAACCAGCGATCGTGCCGAACCGGCTGATGCTGAACGTCCGCAGTACGATCGCTCGACCGGTCGCAACTTCGACCTTTTCCGGACGCAGCATGCCTTCCAGTGACTGGCGGATCTGTTCGGTGACCTCGTAGATAATATTGTATCGACGAATCTCCACGTTCTCTTTTTCCGCCAGCTTCTCGGCTCGGTCTTCTGCGATCACGTGAAACGCCACAATGATGGCTTCTGCAGCACTTGCCAGATATACGTCGCTTTCGTTGACGCCACCGACACCTTCGTGAATGATCAACACCTTGACTTCCGGGTGTTCAAACTTGCCCAACTCACCACGAATCGCTTCCAGCGAACCTGGCGTGTCGGCTTTGACAATCAGTGGCAGTTCCTGAACGCCTTCTCCTTCACGGGCAGAGTTCAGAATATCTTCCAACGTTCTTGGCTGACCGCGACGAGAGAGCACTTCCTCGCGCCCTTCGTGTTGTCTGGTTTCGGCAACCTGTCGAGCCTCTTCAATGTCCTTCATCACAAAGAAGTGAACACCGGCTGTCGGCACTTCGTTAAGTCCGGCAACCTTGACTGGTGTCGACGGAGGGGCTTCCTTAACCTCATTGCCTTTGTCGTCATACATGGCGCGAATACGGCCATAGCTGGTGCCACAAAGGACATCGTCGCCCACCTTCAACGTGCCTTTTTGTACAATCATCCAGGCGATCACACCACGACCCTCGTCGCGAAATGATTCCAGGCACACACCAACAGCTTCGCGATCCGGATTGGCCTTGAATTCCAGCAGTTCGGCGGTCAACTGCAGCGTCTCGACAAGATTATCCAGACCCAGACCGGTTTCACCCGAGGTCCGGATCACTTCGTATTCTCCACCCCACTCAGACGGCAGCAACTCGTGCTGAGCAAGCTGCTGCAGCACCTTCTGGTCGTCCACGTCCGGCAGATCCATCTTGTTCAGAGCAATGACGATCGGTACGCCCGCATTCTTTGCATGACTGATGCATTCTTCCGTTTGCGGCATCACACCGTCGTCGGCAGCAATGACCAGAACAATGATATCGGTGACGTTGGCACCGCGAGCTCTCATTCCACCAAAAGCAGCGTGCCCCGGCGTGTCGACAAACGTAAGATGCTGTCCTTCGTTTTCGATCTGATAGGCGGCAATATGCTGTGTAATGCCCCCCGCTTCGCCAGCTGCCACGCTGGCGTTTCTTAGATTGTCGACCAGTGTTGTCTTGCCGTGGTCAACATGACCAAGGACCGTGATGATCGGTGGACGCCACTCCAGAGTGTCTTTGTCATCATCGTGATCGAGAGATGCCAGCAGTTCTGCTTCGATATCGCGGCCACGTTTGATTTCCAGATCGACGCCAAGCTCCATGGCGACTTCCAACGCGTCTTCTTCGTTCAGTTCATCATTGATGGTCACCATGCGACCATCCTGAAAGAAGTAGCTCATGATCGACTTGGCAGGACGACCGATCGCTTCCGAAAGATTTCTCACCGTAATCGGAAACTCGATCTGAGCAGACGTCTTGAGGTCGATCGTCGACGACCGCTTCTTCCGCCGCATTTTCTTGGCCTGCCGAGCCTCGTCCCGCGACCTCTGAAAGTCCTTCAGCAGTGACCCACGTCTGGCGCCGCCGGGCCTCCTCTTCGTTCCCTGAAGATTTTCGTCGTGATCAGCCTTTGCCTCCTTCAACTGTTGCAGTTGGACGGCCAGTGGGCTTGCACGGTCAACAATGTCGGACAGGGCGACATCGGGCTTCATCGCCTTTTCGGCAGTCTTCTTTGGCTTCGCCTTGATGGCCGGCGGCTGATAGACAGGTGGTGCGGCAACAAGCGGTCTTCCCAAAGGCTTGTCGCGTTCCTTTTCCTTCGTCCGTTCCGGCTGCAGCTCGCGGTCCTTGATGGAGCCAATCGGCTTCATCTCCCGCTGAGACGGTCGACTCATTCGCTGAATTGGCGAAGCCTGCTTCTGAGGCGTAACCGCTTCGGCAACCTCCGGAGTCGGCGTGTCCGCTTTGCTCGTCGTCACTGCCGCGGGGGCCACGGGCGCCTCCTCGACCGCTTCGGCCGGTGACTCTGATGATTCTTCGACAGCCGCATCGGTCTCGGCTACCGTCGCTGCTGCTTCCTCAGTCGTCTCAACATCTGAATCCGTTTCTGATGCTTCAACCGCGGCCTCATTCTCCACCACCTCGAGGACCTGCTCAGCTTCGAGGACCTGCTCAGCTTCGACGACCTCCTCAGCCTCGACAGCCTGCTCAGCTTCGAGGACCTCCTCAGCTTCGGTAGCCTGCTTTTGCATAGCCGGCATGACCCGTATGTCGCGGACCTTACCTGCATTTGAATCCCGACTGGGAGCCAGGGCTTCGGGCTGCGCGGCCTCAGGCTCGGCGTCTTTCTGGTCACGATTCTTTACGTACGCAACGACTTGATCACGTTCCTCCGGTGTCAGAGTCGCGAGCGCATTACGAAGCTGAATCCCGGCCTCATCGCAGAGACCGATCAAAACCTTGCTGTCGAGGCCAAGTTCCCTGGCCAGAGCAAAGATACGAATCTTCAAGACAACTACCCCTTCGACGCGTCGCCAGATCCTTCGGATGAAGAGCCTCGCGGTCGATCAGGACCGGTCGTGTCTGATTGACACCCCGGTACATTTCAACGTGCTTCGCAGTAAACAGAAATGAACAGAATATTTGGCTTCATGGTACGTCTCACTCAATGATTTCCCGTGAACCACCACGTGCAGCCTGGAGACGACCACTTTGCCGGGGATGAAAACACCGTCCTGTGCGTCGTTTCCGGCGCACCTGAAACAGGTTTCCTGGGAGCTTCATGGATTCTTAGTAAATGAAAGCAATCTCCATCGCGTTTGTTTCTTAAAATCAGTGCTCTGCAGAACCATCCGGTAGTCCCGCAGAAGGGTGTTATTCACTTACCGAAGTTGTTGGTTTGTCGTCAGCATTGCCGGTGTCACTCGACTCCACAGCCGCCGCTTCGTCGTCCACAGGTTCACTGTCCGCGGCAGGTTCACTGTCCCCGGTAGACACCTCTTCGACAACATCGGCGTTTTCAACTTCTGCGGTGACGACAGAATCGCCGGCATCATTCGCCTTGGCATTCGCATCAGCAACAACTTCCTCCTTGCCCACCTCAGGTTCAGCCCCGGACGACTCGGCCTCACCTTCTCCGGCTTCGGTTTTTTCACTGCCCTCGGCAGGTGCTGAGGACTCTGCGTTTGCTTCAGCGCCTTCAGTTGTTGCGGTGTCTGACGATGTTTTCGGTGGGCTTGCTGGTGGGTTTGCTGGTGGCGGGTTCAGTTTTCTGGCGATCGCAGCTTCGCGTTCTTCCTGTTCGATTCGCAGACTTTCGACGTCTGCAAACTCAATAATTGTATCGATATCTTCCTGCGTCAGCCCGCTCATTTCCAACAGCTCATCAGGCTCAATCACAGACAGATCGTCGAAGGTGAAAAAACCCTGTGAAACAAGGTTTTCGACAAGCTCCGACGGCATTTTGGGCACAACGCTGAATGCTTCGATTGAAATATCCAGCTGTTCGTCCAACGACTCCTGCGTCATGACGTTGATGTCCCAGCCACACAACTTTGACGCCAGCCGCACATTCTGTCCGCGTCGCCCAATCGCCAGCGAAAGCTGGTCTTCGCGAACTAAAATAATAACCTTGCCCAGCATCGGGCATAAGATCACGTCTTCAACTTCTGCCGGTTGCAGGGCGTTGGGAACCAGCAACTGCAGACTGTCGTTCCAGCGTACAATATCAATTCGTTCACCGTTGAGTTCCTCAACAATGCCGCGAATCCTTGCGCCTCGAACACCAACACATGCCCCCACACAATCGATCGTGGTGTCGTACGAAGACACCGCCACCTTGGATCGGTGCCCGGCTTCACGAGCGATAGACCGGGTCTCAATCACCCGATCGTTAACTTCGGGAATTTCAACTTCGAACAACCGTCGCACAAAGTCGGCATGCGTTCGGGAAAGGATCACGCGGACCCGTGACCCGGCCTTCTTCACGTCCAGGACGATTGCACGTACTCGATCCCCTACGCGATAGCTTTCTTTGTTGATCTGTTCACTGCGAGGCAGAATGGCTTCCACCTTGCCAAGATTGACGATGACCGTGCCACGATCAACGCGGGTGACAGACCCGGTGACCAACTGGCTCTTTAAGTCAAGATACTGGTCGTAATGGGCGTCACGCTCCGCTTCGCGGATTCGCTGAATCATCACCTGCTTGGCGGTCTGGGCTGAAATTCGCCCCAACAGATCGCCAATCAGATCCGGTTCCAGCAGCGCACCGTCGCAGGTAAGCGAAGGTTCTCCTGTGTCACGATCAATCCGAACATCAAGCACTTCTTCTTCGGAAAAATGTTTGCGGGCCGCCGAAAGGATGGCCTGCTCAATTCCCTCGAAGACGATTTCCTTGTCGATCGATTTATCACGGTGGATTGCATCAACAATCCGTTTGATTTCGTCACCGTTCATAACCCGGAACCGTTAAGTCTTTACGTTATAACAAAAAAAGTGGGATAGGATCCCACTTTTCAGTACCAGCTCTCATGAGAACTGGCAGGCAGACCTGTCTCTCGAACGCGTGCCCCGAAAGGGGCAATACCGCGACAGAAAGAGGAATGGGGTGTCTCACATACTGTGCATTATCTCTTCCTCGGTGCCAAACCGCCGGCCAGCAGCAGATGGCGAGTCGGACCAGTGAGTGAACAGCGACTCACAAGAACAGATTCTTGTGACTCACTCTCAATGAAACCGAACGCGGGACGATATCGCCGCGACAGCAGACTGTCAAGCACCAAACGCCTTGTCCCGAGAATCAGGAAATTCACAGCCTGGTGCCTAAGCCTGAATCGACTCCCGGGCAAGTATCCGGGCGCACTTGTAGGCGTGCTTGACGGTGAAGACGCGGGATTCGATTTGCTCCGCTGTGAAGTACCGCCCGGTGTCACTGGGTGGCAGTCCCGCCAGCGTGAGGGTCAGAGGCAGCAGGTCAAGAAACTCTTTATAGCGTCTCTGCGAATCAGACGGTTCAGCCATTGGCCGCTTTCTGAAATAGTGCGTTCAATCGATTTCATTTGCAACTTCGCTGGCCTAACCGCCGGGTCGTCGCTGCATGTATTGCTTGATGATGGCATCAGCACCGCTGTTGGAATCCGCCTCAGCGGCTTCACCACCCTCTGATTTAGGCTTTGGCGGAGCGTCCTTCGCACCGGTTTCAGACGGATCAGGAAGGGATACGCTGGGCATCGTTGGCACGGCGGATGCTGTATCATCTGCGGGTGCTTCCAGCTGTTGCGGCATCTGCTCAGGGTACGGATACGGTGCTGGCGGTGCCTGACCGGGAAACCCCTGTGGGTACATCTGCGGTACTTGACCGGGCACCTGACCGGGCATCGGCTGATACGGATAGTTCCCGTACATCGGATACCCCGCCTGGGGCATTGCAGGATATGGCTGTCCCGGAATAAGCGGCGACTGAGACATGACCGTTGTATCGCCTGCGCCAGGACCGGGCATTTGCGGCATCGGCGGTGCAGATGGATCTGCTGCCGCTTGTGCCGCACTGTCTGCATTCGGGACTAGCTCTTCGGAACCAGGTTCCGTTGGAATGGCACTCAGCAACGTCGTGTCAGACCCTATCGGCATCGACAGCGGTGTCATTTCAGTAACCGTTTCTGTACCCGCCGCCACTATAGTGTCCTCGGATTTCGCAGAAATCTCCCCCGTGGTGTCGCCTGCCGCCGCTTCGTTAATCCTGACGGAGAACTCCAGACTCCCCACGAGGACTCGATCATCCGGTTGCAGAACGACTTCCTTCTTAATCCTCTCGTCGTTCACCAGTGTTCCGTTGGTACTGCCCAGATCTCTTACGCGGACGGAGAAGTCATCTACCGTGAACACACAATGATGCCGGCTGACTAACTCGCTGTTGGGACGTAGTTGACAATCCTGCTCCCGCCCAATCAGAAACTTCTGGCGGTTGAGCGGGATCACCTGCCCTGCGTGTTTTCCGCCAATTACGTGAAGTTCAGCGTTGATCATATTCTTTGTCCTACTCAACGGTGAAAACCCGTAACTGAGTCGCGAATGCGCCATCGGGATAACTCACCTGTTTCACAAAATGCAGTGAGTGCTGGGATGCACCTCCACTAGAACGGGGGCCTAATCACAAGCCAGAGAACAGAGAACGTTCGACAGTGGTGTGAAGTGCCCGGAACCGGGAAAGACGAGATATGAGACAATAAAGAGAAAGGTAGCCAGTATTTCATCGGAGTGGCAGTCACATGTAAAGACCGTGAATTATCCGTTCTGGGAGATTTTGCATAATTTGTATAATTCAAAGAATCCGCAGAATTCTCATTTGCACTGAAGTGGGCATGTGTTAACGTTTAATCCAGTGCAATTTCGGGAACATCCGACATCAAGCGAAAGTCAGCAGCCACTGCCGTTACGAGCGTTTCAGGCAGGAAACGTTCAAAGTCGTCGATGTTGAAGTTGGCGCTCAAGTCTGCCACACCGGGGATTTCCGGCGTGAGCCCGGACGCTCTCAGAAGCACGCTACCGTGCTGAAGTATTCTTCCTCTGCGGCGACGTTGAGCACTGCCGATGATCTTATGCTGGGCAAGAACGACGTCTCGCGGGTCTGACCGAAGAAAGCAGAGAAACGGATCAGTTCCGGTGCCGGTATCTCTTGGCACCTCTGCAGCTTCCTGCCTCATGCAACATTCAACTCCACAACGAGCCAGCAACACGATGATGGCCCGGTGAACTGAGGCGTATAGGGATGTTGGCGTGCGGGCGAGTGGGTGTGTTTGTGGGATAACACAGGAGTAGGTGAGCTCATGATCGTGAAGAATTGCCCCGCCACCGGTCAGTCGTCGGATCCGCGGGCACTTCACCAAACGCGGGTCAAGCTCCTGTGCTCCGTCCTGAAAATAGCCAAGTGTGACCGTCGGCTCGCACCAGGAATAAACCCTTATAAATGAGCGATCCGGGACATCCGAAACGTGCTGCAGCAGCCATTCATCAATGGCCATATTTTGTTGACCGTTCCGCGGGGCTCGGTCAATAAGAACGTCACATAAAGGCAGTGCAGAAACCATCGGATGAATTAAGATCTGTTATTCCCGCGAGGCCCGGCGACCGACCGTCAAACTGCTGAAACGAATCGGCTCGCGGCCAGGTGGTGCTCAGTTTGCGGCTGGCTTGGAAGCCAGCTCCTGGGAATTTACAGATTCGAACGAGGCAATCTTTTCCAGGCGACGAACATGACGCCCGGCTTCAAATTCAGTTTTCAGCCAGATCTGTATGACCTGATCGGCCAGTTGATCACTAAGCTGGTCAGCCGAGAGACAAACCACGTTTGCATCATTGTGCAGACGACTTAGTTCAGCCGTAACACTGTCGTTGCAGTTTGCCGCGCGCACACCAGCAAACTTATTGGCAGCGATGCACATGCCGATGCCGGTACCGCAAATAAGAATCCCACGGTCGACATCACCGGTGGAAACAGACGTCGCCACACGTGCCGCATAGTCCGGGTAATCGACGCTTTCACCAGAATCCGGCCCGAAGTCCTGAACGTCGTGCCCCAGACTATCAATCAACTGAATCAGTCGATTCTTCATCTGAAATCCTCTGTGATCGCTGGCAATTCCTATTCTCATTGTACTTCAGCATCTTTCCGAATTAACTCGTCGAGTATTGATTTCAGACAATCGGAAATCTCACTCGCGCAGTGCTGGTAATCTTCAATTCCTCCGCCAATCGGATCCGAGATTCCATAGCCTTCTTCACGCAACAGTCTCATGCGCGAGGCCAAGTCTGGCCTCTCATTCTGCAACATCCGCAGGTGTCCTGGCGTCATCGCCAACACCAAATCCGACATTGCCAGCATTTCTTCTGTGACCTGTCGGCTAAGGTGTTGCGACAGGTCGATTCCTTTTTGTTTCAATACCTGAATCGCTTCCCGGGAGGCCGGTGCGCTGTCCGCGGCAGCAACGCCGGCCGACAGCACGTCCATGTTGTGTTTGCGCAGCTCGTCTTCTGAACAGCCCCAATACTGACATGCCAAGTGTCGAAACATCGCTTCCGCCATCGGGCTTCGGCATGTGTTTCCTGTGCACACAAAGAGAATTCGCAAGAAAATCAAATCTCCCTAACGCTGCTGATCGTCAGCTTCCTTCTGATGAACTCATCTGCAGACCAGTGTTTTCTGTCACACCGAGCAATGTAAAAAAACTCATTGTGCAGGCCTCACACCACTCTTCGCTTTGATGAGGTGAGTGTTGTTCCTGTCGCCGGGCCAAACAGTGGACCAGCCTCAGCAACATCAGTTGCAACTTTTCAACCGGTATGATGGCCTTACCGGATGAAAATCTCAAGTGGCTGTTGTCCCCCAAACGTGAATTTGTACTGCACTCGTTTCATTATCACCCCTTTATATTTCGCCGCATGTAACTTGAGGCTATAGACTTGTGCCGTATTACATCCGCCGTAGCGAACTTCGACGACCGCTGTGCAAAGTTGTGGCGGTACGTGTCCGACGTGTCGCAAAAACCATCCATTGGCATCCGGCCCCGGTAAACGAGAGACAACGACGAATCTCCTGTTGCACGGTTGCAAACTTTTTCAAAATCCTCATTCTGACGCACCAAAATTGAACCATCCCACAGCCTGAACTGAATCAGCCACGTGAAAACTACAGTTTCAAAATGGAGACGAGCCGCAAAAAGCCGAGTGCGAACTATCGCCGAATTCGGTGGCATCCGCCGAAAGCCGCTGAATCAGTATCAGGATGCGGTGAGGCGTTTGTACGATGGTCCTCAGGGCGCCATGCTCCACCTCAGCAGTTTTTTTTCCCTCCATGAGCCATTGATGGGCCAACTGTTCAAGTCCCGCCGGTTTGACGCATCGCGCTTCGATCGCATCCTGGACGTTGGCTCGGGGGCAGGCCAGATCATTCGCCATCTTCTTGAAACGGCCCGCCCGGACGCCGAGATCGTTGGGTTTGATTTGTCGTACGAAATGCTCAAACGTGCGCGGGAGCGTCTGAAGTCGGACCGACCTGCGTTCGTTGCAGCCGACATGCTGGAAATGCCCTTTCGCGACAACACGTTCGACTGCATTACCTGTGGCTATGTTCTGGAACACATTCCGGACCCGTTTCCGGGTCTGTCGGAGTTTGCCAGAGTCCTGAAGCCTGGTGGCACCGCACTACTGCTGGTCACTGAGAACTCGCTGTCCGGACTGGTCACGAGTCATACGTGGAAGTGTCGCACGTTCTCAAGACACGAGCTTCGCGAAGCCTGTCAAAACGTCGGACTGGAATGGCACCGCGAGTTGTGGTTCACTCGTTTTCACGAAATGCTGAAGCTGGGAGGCATTCTGGTTGAGGTGGTGAAGCAAGGTCAAATCGACGGTGAGAGCAGCTAAGCGTTTAGCTGCAGCGGTTTCTGGCAGCCGCCGCTTCGATTCATATCGAAGCGGCAGTGACGCGCCACGGTTTTAGTTCCATCGATCGACAACTCACAAGCGGCTCTTCCTTGTTCATCGATTGCACGCGAAGAGTCTTCGTTTCGTGGAGCCTGACTTTTGTCAGCTGTGAATGGGAACACATCACTCGGACGGGCTACGCCAAGACAGTCCGAGTGAAACTCCCATGAGTACGACTGTTGTCATGTCCTGCTTCCTTTCGATTCATTCGATTGCGCGTACCGGTGCAGGCACGGAATGATGATGGTGCCACCCCATGCAGAAGACCGGTGTCGGCAGCGAGGCGTATTCGCATTCTGCCATAGGGTGAACATGATTCCCGGGCATGGGCATGAGATAACAGCTGTTGCTGATGAGGTTTACGGACGGGCGAGCAAATGGCCGAATTCCCGGCAAAACCGCTGATCCGGGTTCTGATGTCTCTCGTTTCATCGTGACTGAAACAGCGAATGTTAAGAACACATTCTCGGAAAAACGGTGGAGATCAGAATCATGAAAGTGCCTCCTGGTTGGGATATGCCGCGTGAGATTCGAGCACGACTCGGTGACCGATTCGGTCGTCAACGAGAAATCGAAGCGGATGGACATCTGTTCCTTGTCCTGCATAAAGTGCCAGCCGCAGGCACCAGCCAGCGTGAAGGTGTGTTCTTCTGGAGAAGTCCCACCGGCGAATGGCGGTCCACGGATCGCGGTCAGCCTCGACCGGCACTGCAAGAAATCGTCGATGCCTACGAAACCGCAGTCAACCAGCTGAGTGAGAAACATGAATTCGCCAATACTGCCGTGGAGAGATTCTCCGTTCTTGAGCGAATCGGTCCCTTAAATCGAGCGTTAAGAAATCTCGCGGATACGTTGCAGAGAGCTCGCGACTCGGTTGATGACGTTGCCGCCAAACACGAGATTCAGTTCTATGCCGACCATGCAGGTGATGTCGCACGCACTTGTGAGTTGCTGCAGGCCGACGCGCGCAACTCACTTGATTTCCACATCGCCAGGCAGGGAGAAATCCAGGCTGCTCATTCGCGTGAAACAGAACGAGCGGGTCATCGGCTGAACGTATGGCGGCGATCTTTCTTCCGCTGACCGCCGTTTCCAGCGTGTTTGGCATGAACCTGCACAGCGGACTGGAAAACTCACCTCCGTGGATGTTCTGGTTGATTCTCGCAGGCAGCTTCGCCGTCGGCTTGATGGTGAGTGAGGTGCTGGTCGCGGTAAAACTCAGGGGACGCAGATAAGTGATGACGCACGGTCAACCGGGCACTCGGATTGCTGCTGACGACTGTGTCGGAAGAAATACGGTACTGAGGCTCAGTGCGTTTGACGTGTCGTCGTTGCAAAACCGGTCAGAAACGGGAATTCGCTTGTGAAATCCTGATCAAGAAGGCAAT
The DNA here is from genome assembly GCA_029941865.1 of Fuerstiella sp. Lineage (GTDB taxonomy): Bacteria > Planctomycetota > Planctomycetia > Planctomycetales > Planctomycetaceae > Fuerstiella. The sequence goes on from JAPYTO010000004.1 coordinate 40,435, forward strand.
ATAAGCGGACCGCGACAGGCAATCACAGGTCGTCGGAGACCGCGCAGGACCGGGATATGTCATCCGAACAGGTTGTACTGAAGATTCAGAGTGGACCGCATGCAGGTCGGTCGTTTACGTTCAGTCAGCAGGATTCTCTGCTGCTTGGCCGATCTTCCAAAGCACATCTCCGCATTGACGGCGATCAGCACATTTCACGGAATCACTGCCTGATCGAAGTGCAACCTCCCAAATGCCACATCGTTGATCTCGATAGCGCGAATGGAACGTACGTCAATGAAGAACGCGTTACCGACCGTTGGCTGAACGACGGCGATACCATTCGTGGCGGCGAAACGCAAATCGCAGTCCACCTGGGAAACGGCGCTGCCGTGCCACAGCAGTCGACGCCGGCTGAACTTGGCGCCACCTGTCTGCTGACGGCCGTGTCACAGTCGGAACAGGTTGCGGAGTTCCTGCTGCTTTGCGAAGTCGGTCACGGGTCGATGGGAGTGGTCTACAAAGCCGAACATGTCGTGACGGGGCAGATCGTGGCATTGAAGCTGCTGTCGTCCGAACTGTGCTTCAACGAAAAAATGATGCAGGTCTTCGTACGAGAAGCCGAGATCCTGCAGGAACTGTCGCACAGACGCATTATTCGGTGTGTCGAAACCGGAGCCGACGACGGTCGACTGTACATCGCGATGGAGTTTGTTGATGGGATTGATCTGGACGATGTGCTGAAACCATTGTCGCTGAAAAAGCGAACACATGTTGTGCTTGGACTGATGCGTCAGATTCTGGATGGGCTGGCCTACGCTCACGGTCGAAACCTGGTACACCGGGACATCAAACCGCGAAACCTTTTGGTCTCGAAGGACAACGGCAGGCTGAATGCAAGACTGGCAGATTTTGGGCTGGCGAAAAACTTCGCCGACGCCGGCATGAGTCAGATCAGCAGTGAACACGAAATCAAAGGGACGCTGTCCTACATCGCGCCCGAACAAATCGTTAACTGCCGCTTTGCAAAACCAACAGCCGACATTTTCTCTGTCGGTGCCACGATGTACAAGCTGATCTCAGGAAAGACGATTTACAATCTGTCGGACCACGAAACACCGATTGCCACCATTCTGAATGAAGGCCCGGTCCCGCTGCGCGAACGAGCTCCAGATGTGCCGCGTTCTGTCTCGAAGATCGTTGACAGGGCGCTGGCTGCCGAACCTGGGGACCGCTTTCAGTCGGCCGAACAGATGCGACGTGCGATTGAAAAGCTGCTGAAATAGCTTGCCCATCACGGTACAGCAGCCTGCTTCGGTTGAAGGTTGCGGACCGCGGCGTTACACCTCAGGCTTCCGAATTCAATCGTTACGCCGTGGAAAATCTTCGCACATGTGTCAGTCAGATCCGGCCACGCCAACCGAGGCCGGCGAGTCAACGATAACGCGGGGTCGCTCATGGCTGGACGCCATCGGCCCGGGGATTCTGGTCGCCGCTACCGGCGTCGGTGCTGGAGACCTCGCCGGCGGAGCATTAGCCGGGGCACGCCTGAAGCTGACGGTGCTGTGGGTTTGCCTTGTCGGTGCCGCGTTGAAATATGTCCTGTGCGAAGGGCTGGCTCGGTGGCAGCTGAGTACCGGCACCAGCGTGGCCGACGGAGTTTTCAGAAGTACTCATCCGCTGGTCCGGACCGGTTTTCTGCTGTATGTGGCGGCATGGTCATTCTGCATTGGCGGAATGCTGATGTCCGCAGGCGGTGAATGTGCCCAGGCGATTCTGCCGATCGGTGACGCATCGTTCGGACGCATCGTGCACGGCAGTCTGCAGAGTCTCGTCGCCATTGTTCTGCTACGACTCGGTGGCTTTCGGTTGTTCGAGCGAATGATGGCCGTGTGCATCGGGGTTATGTTTTTCACCGTTGTTCTTGTGGCAGCGCTGAGCGCTCCTGACTGGGCCGAGGTGATGCGGGGCCTGGTGATTCCTTCGGTGCCGCATGCCGATGGCAAAGGGGTGGCGTGGACGCTGACATTGATGGCCGGGGTCGGTGGTACCTTGACGATGCTGTGTTATGGCAGTTGGATCCGCGAGAAGGGCAGGGTAGACATCAGCGCGATGCGCGCCTGTCGCATCGACCTGGCCGCTGGATATCTGATGACGGCGGCTTTCGGCGTGTGCATGGTGATCCTGGGAAGCCGTCTGCCGATCGATCAGGGCTTAAAGGGGGCCAACCTGATCACTCAGCTTTCAATTGACATGCAACAACAACTGGGCGAATTCGGCATGGTGGCCAGTTGGATGTTTCGCATCGGTGCATGGGGGGCAGTCTTCAGCAGTCTGCTGGGCGTCTGGCAAAGCATTCCGGAGTTGATCTGTGAGATGCTGCCGAAGTCTGAAACTGCGTCCGCCACCGGAAACAATCAGCTGCCCGATCGTCGTCGTTACAACACCATCCAACTTCTGCTCGGAATCGTACCGGTTTTCCTGCTGCCGTTTTCCCTGGCAAAAGTGCAGCTGGTTGCCGGAGTGACCGGAGCGATTTTCCTGCCGATGTTTGCGCTCGCACTGTTACTGCTTGGTTACACAGCACTGGGAAAGCAGAACGGTTTCCGTAACGGCCCGTTCAGCACCGGTGTATTGACAATCAGTCTGCTGCTGTTCGGATTTCTCGCGGCACAACGATTTCTCACATAGAGCTCGCCCCGGATCCGGTGGTATGAGGAAGCCCCCCCGAAAGGGGCCCCATACAAACTATAAGCGCGAGCGACTGGTTCTCGAGCGCTCGTGAAACACACTATCGATTCCGGCGTTTCGCGAATTGATCGACTGCGTTAGCTGCCGCGTCAAGCTGGGTTGGCAGCGGTAAATGTGAACCACGCACCCCTCAGCATATTCGCGGCGGGAAGCTCTTAATCTGAGTCTGCGGCACAAAAAAGTGACAGACGCTGCTGTCGACGGTATCATTGGCACCCTTCCCATGCGGTGTCACCGAAGCCAGATTCGAGCTTTCGCTCGGAACGATTGGTCCCACCTCCGTTGGTCGCTGCAATGATACTCCCAAAACGGTTCGTCCGAATGACTTCCGTGGCCCGACACATATTTGTTTTGTCCCTCGCTCTCGTCCTGGCCACACCCGCACTTCAGGCCGACGAGCCGACACCGGCACAGCTGGAGTTCTTTGAGAAGAAGATCCGTCCGGTGCTGGTAAAGGAATGTTATTCGTGTCACTCCACTCAGGCGACGTCTGTCAAAGCCGGCCTGTTGCTGGACACGCGTGAGGGTATCCGTCGCGGCGGCGAGAGTGGTCACGCGGTGGTGCCTGGCAACACGGATGAAAGTCTGCTGCTGGAGGCGGTACGACATGAAGGCCTGGAGATGCCGCCAAAGAAACAGCTGCCGGACGACGTTGTGGCAGATCTCGAAAAATGGGTGCGAATGGGAGCTCCGGACCCGCGTGACGGCAAGTCCGCTCCGATTCGGCAGTCGATCAACTTTGAAACGGCGCGCGACTTCTGGGCGTTCCGGCCGGTCTCGACACCGGTCGTGCCACAGTCCGGAAACAAACGCCGGGCCGCGACCGACATTGATCGATTCGTGCTGGCGAAGCTGGCAGCAAACGGGCTGGCGCCATCTGCCGACGCCAGACCCGGCACGCTGGTCCGCCGATTATATTTCGATCTGATCGGACTGCCGCCAACGCCGGAACAGGTAACAGAATTTGTCAAAGATCCGTCAGACAAAGCGTTTCAACAAATTGTCGATCGACTGCTGGATTCCGACCAATTCGGAGAACGCTGGGGTCGTCACTGGCTGGACGTTGTTCGTTATGCGGAATCCACCGGCATGGAGCGCAACTACACGTACCCGGAAGCGTGGCGATATCGGGATTACGTCATCGAAGCCTTCAATTCAGACAAGCCATTTGACCGGTTCATCGCCGAACAGGTCGCGGGTGACCTGCTGAATGCCAGCGACCAGGACGAACGCAACGTCAATCATGTCGCCACTGGATTGCTGGCTCTGGGCCCAAAGTCACTGAACGAACGTGATAAGGAAAAGTTCGCGATGGATATTGTGGACGAACAGATCGATGTCGTGTCCCGCGCCTTCCTTGGGCTGACGGCCAGTTGTGCTCGCTGCCACGACCACAAGTTCGATCCGATTCCGCAGGCTGAGTACTATCAGCTGGCCGGAATTTTTCGCAGCACGGACACGTTTTACGGAACGAGCGGAGGCAACGGGAATCGTCAGTCCGGCAGACTTCTCGCGCTGCGTGACAACGAAGTCGTGCCGGTAAACGTCAGCGGCGGCAACAAAAAACCCAAGAATACGATGAGAAAACTGACCAGTCAGTTGAAGGCTCAGCAGAAAAAACTGGCCCGTGCCGATCAGCAGAAGTCGACCAAAAAGCAGATCCAACAGACGAAGACCGTGATCGCGCGCATTCAAAAACAATTGAAGGCGGCACGACAGCAGGCAGCCCCGTCGACACGGAATGATGAAAACCTTGTCATGGGCGTCCGTGACGGCGCACGTCCTGTGGACACAGAAATTCGTATTCGCGGCGAAGCCAATGAACGAGCGCAGTCCGTGCCGCGCGGGTTTCTGACGATTGCGACGCTGGCTGATGCTCCGAAAATCGCCGGGGACAGAAGTGGCCGCGAAGAATTGGCCCAGTGGCTCACTCAGCCCGAGAACCCGCTGACCGCTCGGGTCGCGGCGAATCGAATCTGGCAACATCTGTTCGGGAACGGGATTGTGCGGACGGTCAACAACTTCGGAGCGAACGGTGACCGCCCATCGCACCCGAAGCTGCTTGACTATCTGGCGAACAGACTGACGGCAGACGACTGGTCCGTGAAGTCACTGATCCGACTCGTCGTCACCAGTCGTACTTATCGTCAGGCAAGTTTTCCCCACGATGTTGCCATGGATGTTGATCCGGAGAATCGCTTGCTGTGGCGTATGAGTCCTCGTCGGCTGGAAGCCGAAGCGCTTCGAGATGCCGTGCTGGCCGTCAGTGGGACGCTGGACCTGTCACCAGCCGAAAAGTCCGTCGTGAGCAAAGTCGGAAATGGTGACATCGGACGGACTCTGAAGACGGGATTGTTTGCCGTCGATCACACCAAACGCAGCGTCTATCTTCCTATCGTCCGGGGTGTCGTGCCTGAAATGCTGCGGATTTTCGACTTCCCTGAACCCAGCATTATCGCAGGTTCTCGTGACGTCACGACCATACCGACTCAGGCGCTGTACATGATGAACAGCCCGTTTGTCGTTGAACAATCACGAGAAATGGCAGATCGATTGCTGACGGAACGCGACGATGATACAGATCGAATCGATCTGGGCTATTGGCTGGCGCTGGGACGTTCGGCGACCAGTCAGGAAATTGCACGCTCACTGACGTTCATCGATACCACGTGCGAAGCTATCGCCGATGACCAACGGACGCAACAGGACGCAAGACACATGGCGTGGGCCGGATTCTGTCAGGTCATGCTGGCGTCGGCCGAATTTCGTTATCTGGAATAATGTGAGCGCAGTATCTCCGGAGAGTCAGGTTTTCCACGATCGGGTGACAATATGATTCCATGTTCCAGACGACTGGCACTTCAATCGGCCTCCTGCGGTTTCGGATATCTGGCGTTCGCCGGACTGGCAACCGAAGCGGCGCGTGCGGCCACGGCGGTAGCTCCGCTGGCGCCGAAGGAAACTCACTTTGCCGCAACTGCAAAGCGAGTCATCTTTCTGTGCATGCGCGGCGGGCCGTCTCATGTTGACACGTTCGATGACAAGCCCGCGCTGAAAGAGCATGCAGGCGAGGCACCGGGAGACATTGAAGGGGCTGCCAGTCAGAACGGTCGCAAATTGATGCCGTCCCCGTGGAAGTTCCAACAGCATGGCGAAAGCGGGTTGCCGATTTCCGACCTGTACCCGAACCTGGCAAAACACGCTGACGATCTTTGTCTGATCAACGGAGCTCACACGACGCTGCCTAACCATCCACAGGCACTGGTGCAGCTGCATACTGGTCAATTCCAGTTTGTCCGACCGTCTGTCGGTTCATGGGTGTTGTATGGACTGGGAACGGAAAACCAGGACCTGCCTGGATTTGTCACTCTCAAACCACCGTCACGACTGGGAGGCGCTCAGAATTACGGTAGCGCGTTTCTGCCAGCCGTCTATCAGGGAACGCCGATGGGCAGCAGCGGACAGTCAATTCAGGACGCGAAGATCGGCAACATTTCGAATCCTCGCTTTGATGTCGTAACGCAACGAAAGCAGATGGATCTGCTGCAGGAAGCCAACCGCGATCTGCTGCGGCGGCACGAACCCAACTCACAAATGGAAGGAGTGATCGAATCCTATGAATTGGCGTTCAGAATGCAGGCCGCCGTGCCAAAGCTAATGGACTTAAGCGACGAAACGCAGCAGACGATGAAGCAGTACGGAATCGGTCAGAAACAGACCGACGACTTTGGCCAGATGTGCCTGATGGCTCGTCGCTTCGCTGAAGCGGGCGTGCGTTATATTGAACTGACTCATGAAGGCTGGGATCAGCACAAGGGCTTGAAGGCTCGATTGACCAGTAACTGCGGTGCCACGGACAAACCGATCGCCGGACTGATCGCCGATCTGAAACAGCGAGGTATGCTGAAGGACACGTTGATTATCTGGGGCGGCGAATTCGGTCGTACTCCTGCGGCAAAAAAAGCTGATGGCCGCGACCATAACTCAACCGGCTTTTCCGTGTGGATGGCGGGCGGCGGCGTGACAGGTGGCATGAGATACGGAGCGACGGACGAGTTTGGCATCACGGCCGTGGAAAACAAATTCCACACACACGATCTGCACGCCACAACTCTGCATTTGCTGGGCCTTGATCACACAAAGCTGACTTACCGTTACGCCGGACGCGACTTCCGCCTCACCGACGTCCACGGCAACGTCGCTCACGGCATCATCGGTTGATGCAGCATGGACGCGTCTGTCGTGTCGCAGCTCCGGCGAGCAGTTTCGCAGCTGAACGGTGGCCGAAGTCGCAGCACTTCGGTGAAGCGCGCTCTACCGATCAGAAATGACTCTGACCTCGGCGCGGCCGGCCAGGTCAAGGACGGGCAGAAACAGAACAATGCCGCTGCTCATTTCATCGGGCATTTCTGAATCCGCAAGTTTCAGGTGCGTCACATTCGATTTCACTGAGCCGATGGTCGAATCGAATGGAATCCATTCACTGCCGATGAGTGCTTCGACCCACGTGTGGCCGGTGAAACCGAGTTGCTGGTTGGTGTGGACCAGTCCGGACACAATCCTTGACGGGATTCCTTTGATACGCATCAGGGCTGCCAGCAGCACGGCATGTTCCGTACAGTCACCTCGTAATGCACGAGCAACCTCGTCAGCAGGAATCAGCGAAGTGGAAAACGCAGAATGCTGCATCTTTGAATGCACAAAGGATTCCAGCCGTCGACAGACTTCGCGTGGATCGGTCTGGCCGGCGGAAGCAATGAGCGCCATTTTCTGCAGCGTTGCATCCTGCAGCGGCATCCAGTGTGTGGCTGATTGTGACGGCAATATTACGTTTGACGTCCGCAGAGTGCGTTGCCGTTCGACGATTGATGGAAGCAGCGTGATGCGCGCTGTGGAATCGTTCAGGAGTTGAACTTTTTGAAATATCGTCTCCGGAATCTGTGGCAGAAAGCCACTCACAACACTTAAATCCAGAACCAGTTGAGTACGGTGGTTATTCGAAAACAGACGATTGACCGGGACAAGGCTTCTGACGGTCAGATCCAGTGACTTCTCAGACGCAGCACTCAGAGCCTCGGACGCCGACGCCGCATCGATGGTCAGCGTTCCTCCAAGAATTGATTTTTCCTGCCGCAGGACGACCGCAAGCGGTGCGAATGCGGCAGAACGGTCCTGATTCGCCAACGTCGGTCGCCGCGTGCTGGCCGATTCTCCGCGGGGATCACCTGCAACATCTGAAACGTAAAACGTGGTCGACTTCGTTGGGGCTGAGCGGGGATAAAAACGGATTCTTCGTGTCGGGACGGGGTTGTCGTTACCGATACGAAGGTTTCGCATCTGTCCGTGAGTGGCAGTGATGTCCGCGACCGACGCTGATTCCGGAAACAACACGGGCACGACGATCCGGTCACGTGAACTCTGCATGACCTCCGGCAACCACTCGCTGAAGATCGGTGATCGGACATTGTCCGGTACGCGAAGATCAAACTCCCTCCGTGTGGCGTTGATTTTTTCCTCAATGTGGAAGACGGAACTGTCACGCCTCAGTTCGCCACTGCGTTCCATACGGGCTCCGGCCCCGTCAACACGCTGCAGATTGAAACTCAGCAAACGTCCATCCGTTGTTTGTCTGGTCTGCAGCGATGCTCGGAGTGTCAGATTCTGTCCCAATCGTTTGAGATTCAACTGCGTTTTTCGCTGACAGAGTCTTGTCACCTCTCCGGCATGGTTCATTTGACGAGACTGTACGTGTTCATACCCAACAGGTTTGCCGTCGAACCTGATGATGAACCAATGGTCCAGTGTGTCCACCAGGCCTGTCTCGTTTTCAATGGCCTCAGAATCATTCAGGCTGACCAGAAGAAACAACACGACGGCCATGATTCGTACGATTGTCACGCAACGCCCGACGTGTTCGTTGGTTTGCCATGTCATGCTGCCGACAGAGGATGGGAACAGCAGAGGCATGGAAGTACGTTTCCGTTAGCTGGGACAGTTTTCAGGCGATGATTCCGGTGGTCTTTGCCGGATGTACAGATTCCTCGGATTATGCCGCTGTACCAATGCGCCGGAATAGTTTCGCAGGACCGCACGTTCGTGTCTGCGCTGAACCGGAATGGCAGGATTTCCGGGAACGTTGCAAATGATTCTCATCCCGCGCGGATTGGATGCTAGGTTTGCACCGAGCAGCATGTATCCCCACCGGGGACGTGTGCTGGTGTCTGACAATAACGTCAGCCACTGGTATGAGAATCTGATGAGGCTGGCCCTCGGACGATGTGAGCGACCGCGTGCAACAGAGAATCTGCTCCCGTTGGTCGCTCAACTTGATTCAACCACAACAAGTTTTCATCGAGAAAAAGTCTAATGGGATTCCTGAAGAAGTTCTTGAAAACGAGCTACCGCGACGGCGACACACCGCACGGTGTCAGCAGCTTCCGGAGTCTTTCCGAAAACCAGCTGGAAGAACATATGAGTGTTGCTCGCTATGGCGAGTTCACGCTGACGGATGCAGTCCGGCCATCGTACAACCTGGAAGTCATTCCGGAAACGGGATACCGGCACGAATGGTATGTCGACGCAGAGTCCGGCGCACGTATTCCAGTGCTGATGAGTTCCGTGAGCCGAGAGCGGTTGTTCGACACATTTCTTTCCCTGTTGGACCCGCTGGGTGAGTCCGTTGACGTCGTTCTGGAAACCAGTCACGACAAAAACAACGGCCAGCACACAGATCTCTACCGTGAACAGATCGACCTGCCGGTCCTGCAGAGTATTCTTCTTGACTTTGAAGATCTGCTGCTTGACGACGGATGCTGCGGCATCGCGGTTTTGAATCCGCGCAAGCCAATGGAAGTCCAGCTCGACGAACATAAATTGCTATTCGTTTACGGCCATGACAATTCGGAGTACGAACTGGCACTGGACGACAATCGGGTTGCGTGTCGCGAAGAAATACGATTCATCACTGAAGCCGAGCACGTCCATTCTTCCAGCGATGAGTTTCAGGAACGATTCGAACAGTTGTGCTATCACCTTGGTATTGACGAGTAACACTTCATTTCGAACGAGATGAAGACAAGAACTGTGGCCACTCATTCCGGGACGGAAGTTCCGTGCAGTGGCGACATCACATAGCTGCTGGTTGCCGACCAACATGGATGCAGTCGCAAGCTGGCATTGGAGTTTTGCGATGTGGATTCCCCCTCACATTCGCAGCATTGGTGGTTCGCCTTTACGACTGATTCTCATGGCATCAGTCTGCGCCGCCGGAAGCTGTGGTTGTACCAGCATTCCCAGATTTTCGGGTTCCCCGGAGTCGACCGGCGTAACGGCGCTGTCTCCGGGCATGGCTCCGGCCTTTGATTCCCTCACCAGCTCTGGTGACTCCGATCGGTTACGGCCGATCGTTGAGACGACAGCGTTCCGGTGGGAGCCTCTGGCAACCAGCGCCGATGGCCGCGACATCGAAGGGATTACGATCGGTCAAACCGGTTATCGCACACTGGTTCTGGGTAGTCTGGCCGGACACGACCCGGTAGCAATTTCATTGACTGAACAGCTGGCGGAATACCTGCACCAGAACAGACTTATCCTCGGTGGAGTGCATTCTCTGGTTGTGAGGAACTCAAATCCGGACGGCATGGCAATGTCGCGCCGAGAGAACGGCAACGGCGTTTATCTCAATCGTAGATTTCCGACCAGCACGGTTGCAGACAACGAATTTCAGAACACTGAACCGGAAGTCCGTTTCATTCTCGCGACCGTGCAGGAGTTTCAACCACAACGTGTGATCCATATTCGATCGTTCAGCGGAGATCGAGGCGTTGTGGCTTCGAGTTCCGGCGCTGCGGATGCAGCACGAGATGTTGCGACCTGGCTGGGGTTTGGCTTTGTGGAGCTTCCCGGTGAATCCGCCGACGGTACACTCGAACAGTTTCTGTCGACCTCGAAAACCTGCGAAATCGTGACGATCGCGATTCCCGCGTCATCGAAAAAGAATAAAGTTAGAGAAGCATACGGAGACGCGATTCTGAACCTGCTGCTGGCGGATGATTACACCACGCGCGAATTGGCCAGGTCAAAATCGAACGGTGCTTCGGCGGATCGACGCGGCCGCAAGACTGACGATTATCATACGCCGAACAGCTTCGGTGCATCTGAACGCGACTCCGACGCACAGGCGGATAACTTACGGCGACGACCGTAGGAAAACACAAAGGGGACGCAGCCAGTAGTGTTCGGCGCTGTGTTTGTACGATTGCCGAAACACAGACGGAAGATCTTTTGCACCGGGCTGTCCCTGCCTCCTCCCGGTCAACGCAAATATCCCACAAGCCCCATATAAACACCCATGCACCAGGATGGGGTGGCTGCGTCGACGCTATCGGTGCTTCGGGTAGGGTTTTACCGGCGCGACTGATGTTGTCGATACAACTGTGTTCCGGTAATTTCTGCCACATGGCTGTTGTCCACGAAGTCGGGAGTCAACTTCTGCAGCCGTTGGCCGGGACAATTTCGGTCGCGAGGCCCCTGATGCAGCAATTATCGAGTTCGGTCGAAGGAACGATTCGGCTCGAAACCAGCCCACCTGAAAACCACCTCGGACTATTGTCCGCGGACGGATCGTGGCGTCCCAAACAGGTTGAATCTGTTTTGACTCTGGGAAGCGGCCGCGCCGCGCGCGCGGTACTGGTGAAGGCAACCGATTCTGCGGGCGATCATCATCTGTGCGTGGAGAAAATCTTCCGTCCCGGCTTGCTGACACGATTCATCTATCGCTGCGCGTTTCAGGCTTCGTTTGGGTATCAGGTTTCCGAGGACGCGATCCTTGCGTGCTTTTACCGTCGCCGCGTCGCCGGCGCTCTGATACAGGTTTTCATGCCGGAGACCCGAGTTGCCCAACCGCTCTACGCTCGTTGGGATGCGGAGTCTTCGGCGTACGCTCTGGGCAGCGAATTGATTCAGGGGCGTGGCATTCGCCCAGGAGCCGCCAACTTCCGCATGTTGCGAAACCTGCTGCCGTGGACATCGTCAGCGGACCAGAAGCAATCGGCGGAAGAGATCGACGAACTGCTGGACCTGATGTCACGTCTGGAATCATTGCTGCGTGAGTCCGGATTAGTCGGTTCCGGGTGGCAGGTTAGTAAAGCGGCCGTGGTTTCGACGGCCAACCTTTTGCGTACTGACGAAGGCTACGTCATCGTTGATCTGGAATCGGGCATTCCCGCGATGTTGGTATCGCACTACGTCGCCGCCGGACTGCGTTTGAGGTCATTGCCCCTGTTCGACGACCTCGACGCAACGACGCTGCACACCTATCTCGAAACCCATCATGTACGCATCCAGGCAACTCTGGGTGACGACGGATCCGAGCAATTGGAGTCCGATGTAGAACGGCTCGTACAACACTCAGCCAACTGGAAGCTGGCTGAAATTGCGGTCGCGAGGCAGCGATTGCCATTTTTCGGTGCGAGCTTTCAAACGATCTACCGCAAGCGATGTCTGGACATCTGGCACAGGAACGAGATCACTGACAACCCGACGAACGAGCGGTTTCGAAGCAGTTCCCGTCTGTTCACTCGACTAACGTACTGGTGCGGATGCATCCCCGGACCATTGGGGCGATTTACGCAACGGTACAGTGGAAACAAAACGTATCGCGGACGCGTCCACAAATTGGTCACGAACGCCAATGTTCGTCGCACAGCTGTAGCAGACTTTTGTGAGCGAAAAACAAAAGAGTTTTCGGCGGAAGGTCGAATTGCCGACGGGCGTCTCTTTGCCGGGCCGGGTCTGCGTTTTCAAACCAACTGGCTGATGTCAAGAGTATTGCCTGCGGCTGCCCATCGTTGGTTCTCTGACGCTGCACACCGCCGTCATCAGATGGTGCGACTGTTTCTGCTGATCGTATCCAGTCGATTTCAGCGAGCGTTCGGCCAATTGCAGATTCGTTCAGCAATTCGGGAATGGGAACAGTCCGGCCGTCTTTTTCCCGAGGAACATGCGGCACTGCTGCAGTCCTGTGAGTCTCAGGAACTGGATGAATATGCTCGCTGTTTTGGCATGCATCTGAGTATCAAACTTGCAACCCCGGTGTTGATGCCACTGAAGGTTGGAGGATTCGCGGCTTTTGCTGCCACTGGAAGTTTCCTGTATTTGCTGCCGGTCATTGTGTCGCCGATCCTGCGGACGTTGATCACGTTGATTCGCATGATTGGCAACGTGCGCAAGGGGACGGCGTACGGTGAAGCTCTGTTAATCGGAACTTTGCCGGTGATCGGGAATCTGGCCTTTCCGATACAGATGTATTCGTCACATCCTCGGCTTTCCACATTCCTGATCCGCGATGCGGTCGCTCGAATGTCTCGATTTTTTCCCATCTACGGTGGGCGTGATTCGCGACTTGAGATCGCTGCGATCAAAGCAGCCAGTATTCCCCTGGAGTTGCTGGATTTTGGAACTGGGGTGACACGGCGAATTCGCAGCTGGTTTTGGAAGAACCGTGACACAGCCGCGACAACGACGATCCGGTTTCCATCGATCTCTCGCTGGGACAGGATGGCAAACGAGCAGTTGGAACTCATAAAAACGGCAGAGGCAGAAAAACAGTCGATCGCCGAACGTATTGAAAATGCAATGCCACCACGGTTGGCACGCAGAGCCGCGTGAAGGGTTCCACAGGGACAGTCTTCGGTTAGCGCAGGGTGCATTTGCTGTTATCGTTAGCACACGTGACAGACTCTAAGTGTCCCCATCAACGCAAACAGACTCAAACCATTCGTGCGGTGCCACGAGACCGACTTTGCAGGTCGGCCGCTGACCGCTTCCAGGATCAAGCAATCGACATGTCAAATCGAAATTATTCGCCGCACCAACAGAAGGTCATTAAGCGGTACTACGACAACCGCGACGCCATCGACGATCAGCGTCTAAGTGAACTGGTGACAAATCTGTATCTGGCCACGGGCAAAAAACAGGAAAAGATGTGGGATACCGCAGAACAGATCATGAATCGTATGGGGCTGCCGGAATCCCGTATTCAACACGTCATGGACGTACGTGACCCGGCCGTTCTGGCGAAAATTGTCGAGGAGCTGCTTAGCGGGAAGCTGCAGAAAAAGAAAAAACCAAAATCGGCTGAGAAGAACGCCGGTTGATGCCATCATGAAAAAGGAGGACGCACAATTGTTTCGACCACGGATGGTTCTTTCCCTTTCCCTACTGGCGACAGCCTTGCTTGGCAGTTGGCTGTATCCGGCGAGTCGGACCGTGTGGAACGAATTGGATGAAGCAACATTTCGATTGTTGAACGGTTCGCTGAATTCGCTGCAGGACGTGCCCGGCTGGACGGCCATGTGGGCGTATATGAACATTCGTTTCTTCGACGTCGTGGTCCTGATTCTCATGACGTCATTCCTGTGGACGCCAGGCGTCACGTTTCCGAAAGCCGAAATCCCGGCGGGCACTGTCAGGTTTGCCGTGCTGCTGCTCTGTCTGCTGGCGGTCCGCGGGGGGTTTCACGGAGTTGTGCTTTTCTTTGACTGGAGCCGTCCAGGTCCATCGCTGGTTTACGAACCATGCGTGCGATTGAGTGAACTCTACCCACACCTGCAGACGAAGGACTGCTCACCCAAAAGTTTTCCGGGCGACCATGCGGCCGTGACAATGCTGTGGGCCGGATTCACGTTGATATCGACACGCAACCGCTGGACTCCGCTGGTCCTTCTGCTCACTGTCTTCTTGATGCTGCCACGACTGGTCGGTGGAGCTCATGCGCTAAGCGACGATCTTGTGGGCGGAGCGTTTGTGACTCTGATTACACTTGCCTTTGCGGCAGGAACACCTTTGCTAAGCATGGTCTCCGATCGTGTGTCTGCCCTGGTCGACCCGCTGATCGATTGGGTGGTGCGCATGTTGCCGTTTCGCGGTCAGAACATTGCTGACTGCACCTCAGTGGAACCGTCCCAACACCAACGTCCTGCAACAGAGGACGACCAGCGACCAGCTGCCTAAGTTAGAAAGCACTGCGGCCAGCCGTCAGTCGCGACCGCACAACGATGCTCGCAGGTATTCCCGATTCAGTCGAGCGATGTTGCTCACAGAGATCTCGGCGGGACAGGCGGCTTCGCATTCTGAGGTATTGGTACAGGAACCGAAACCCTCGTCATCCATCTGTGTGACCATGCTGACCACTCGTTCCGAGCGTTCCAGCTGCCCCTGTGGCAGAATGGCCAACTGCGAGACCTTGGCCGCCACGAACAGCATGGCCGACGCATTTTTGCACGCAGCAACACAGGCACCACAACCGATGCAGGCCGCGGCGTCCATCGCCACTTCCTGTTGACTTCCGGCGATCGGAATGGCGTTACCGTCAGGTGCGTTTCCGGTGTTGACAGACACGTAGCCGCCAACGGAAATGATTCGGTCGAACGCCGAACGATCCACAACAAGGTCTCGCACAACGGGGAACGCAGTGGCTCGCCATGGTTCAATCGTGACGGTGTCGCCATCATTGAAGCGACGCATATGCAACTGACAAGTCGTTGTTGCTTTGTCCGGCCCGTGCGCCTTGCCATTGATCATCAGGCTGCAGGTTCCGCAGATTCCTTCCCGACAGTCGTGATCGAAGGCAACGGGTTCCTCACCGGATTCGATCAACTGCTCGTTGAGAACGTCCAGCATTTCGAGGAACGACATATGTGTGCTGACGCCGTTCAGCTGATAGTGTTCGAAACGTCCGGGCGTATCCGGATCGTTCTGTCGCCACACACGCAGTGTCAGATTGAGTGTTTCACTGCTCATTATTTATAGCTCCTCGTTGCGGGAGGGACGTTGTCGAAGGTCAACGGTTCTTTATGAAGCGTTGAGTCTTCGCCGACGCCGTGGTATTCCCACGCGGCAACATAGTTGAAATCTTCGTCATTGCGTTTGGCTTCGCCCTCATCGGTCTGATGTTCTTCACGGAAGTGACCACCACACGATTCCTCACGGTGCAGAGCATCCGTGGCCAGCAGTTCGCCAAATTCCAGGAAGTCCGCCACTCGACCGGCTTTCTCAAGACTCTGATTGAATGATTCGCCGCTTCCGAGAACGCGAACATTCTGCCAGAACTGATCACGAAGCTCCTGAATCTGCCCCACAGCGGATTCCAGTCCGGCTTTGTTCCGTGCCATACCACAGTTGTCCCACATGATCTGCCCAAGGTCCCGATGGAAGCTGTCGACCGTACGTGTCCCCTGAACGGACAGCAGCTGATCAATGCGGCTCTTCGCGGACGCCAGCGCTTCAACGCAGGCCGGGTGGTCTTCAGGGACAGTCGGTAACTGAGACGTCGCCAGATGGTCGCCAATGGTGTAGGGCAGGACAAAGTAGCCGTCTGACAGACCCTGCATCAAAGCACTGGCTCCCAGACGGTTAGCGCCGTGATCAGAAAAGTTGGCTTCACCCAGCACAAACAGACCGGGCAGGTTGCTCATCAAATGGTAATCGACCCACAGTCCGCCCATCGTGTAGTGAACGGCCGGAAAGATCTTCATCGGCACCTTGTAGGGATCTTCCGCCGTGATCTTGTGATACATATGGAACAGGTTGCCATATTTCTTGCGGATCGCATCTTCGCCGACTCGATTGATGGCGTCACGGAAGTCCAGATACACAGCAAGGTTCGTATCACCGACACCAAAGCCGGCATCGCAACGTTCTTTGGCCGCTCGCGAAGCAACATCACGAGGCACGAGGTTGCCGAACGACGGATAACGACGTTCCAGATAGTAGTCGCGGTCCTCCTCCGGAATCTCTGCCGGCGCACGCGAGTCACCCTTATTCTTAGGAACCCAGACACGACCGTCGTTGCGCAGACTCTCACTCATCAGCGTCAGCTTGGACTGATAGTCACCGCTGACCGGAATACACGTGGGATGAATCTGGGTGTAACACGGGTTGGCGAAGTAGGCACCGCGTTTGTGACAGCGCCACGCAGCCGTGACGTTGCAGCCCTTGGCGTTTGTAGAAAGATAATAAACGTTGCCGTAGCCGCCGGTGCACATGACAACAGCGTCGGCGGTGTGAGTTTCCAGCTGCCCCGTCAGCAGATTACGAACGATAATACCACGTGCAACACCGTCAACGACGATCAGTTCCAGCATTTCACGTCGAGCGTACAGCTGCACCTTACCCAGTTGCACCTGTCGCATCATTGCCTGGTAGGCTCCCAGCAGCAGTTGCTGTCCGGTCTGTCCCCGCGAGTAAAACGTTCGCGAAACCTGAGCTCCGCCGAAGGATCGATTGGACAGGGTCCCCCCGTATTCGCGTGCGAAGGGAACTCCCTGGGCCACACACTGGTCGATGATGTTGTTGCTGACCTGAGCCAAACGGTAAACGTTGGCTTCACGCGCTCGGTAGTCGCCACCTTTGACCGTGTCGTAGAACAACCGCCAGATGCTGTCACCGTCGTTGGGATAGTTCTTCGCTGCGTTGATCCCGCCCTGAGCGGCAATACTGTGGGCTCGACGTGGACTGTCCTGAAAGCAGAACGATTTGACTTCGTATCCGAGTTCGGCCAGCGAAGCGGCCGCTGAACCGCCGGCCAGACCAGTGCCCACAACAATGACACTGAATTTGCGCTTGTTGGCCGGATTGACCAGCTTCATATTGAAGCGATGTTTGTCCCAGATCTGGTCCACAGGACCTTCGGGTACTCGCGAATTCAACGTTTCACTTGCAACGCGGACCATCAGAGAACCTCAGGTGATTTCTTTTTGTTCCGGATCAGTCTGCCGGATCTGAACGGAGTTACAAAGTGGCTGCAATAATTCAGCCGGTCAAGGCGACCCAACCAAGTACACAAAGGAATCCCAGAGCAATTGCCCAGGCAAAGAGCATGCTGCCGATTTCGATCAGTTTGTCCCACCTTGGATGAGATACTCCAAGCGACTGCAACGCACTGCGAATTCCATGTGAGAGATGGATTCCCAACAGAATCAGGGCGACACCGTATGCCACAAAGCTGACAGGGCTGGACAGCACCAGATGAACCGTCGCATATGCTTTGTCCGTGCCATCCTGAGTTGCCGACGAATAATCCAAATCAGGTCGCAGCTCGAACCGCAAGTCCACAAGATGCAGCAGCACAAAAGCTCCGATGCCCAATCCCGTCAGCAGCATCCAACTGGAAGCTCCGCCGTTTGGAATTGCAAAGGCCTCCTGTTTGGACTCTTTCTCAGCGTACTGCTTGAGTCTGGCTCGGCGACTCATGGCTGTCGTTGAAATGGCAAGCCCCAGGTGAGCGAGGAATATGGTCAGCAGGCCGACTTCTGCCATCTTAAGCAGTGGCCCCATGCTGTGCAGTTTTTCTGCGTACGCGTTAAACTGTTCTTCGCCTGCGAACAACAGCAAATTTCCGCTGAGATGCGTGACCAGAAACCCGCAGAGGGCCAGACCGGTCAATGCCATCAGGACTTTCTGGCCGACGGAGGTGCAGCACATCCGGATGATCGGACCCAGTCCGGGAACCTTCGCGAGGAGCTCAGCGGGAATACAACAAATTCGGCAAAGTGCGTCCAAAGCCCCGCTCCTTCAAGCGTGGGATCAACAAACCGGCAGATCGAACGAGGCGTGATTATAGGGCGCGTCCGTGGAACTTCAACGAACCGCGTGTCATGTCCGGATTGAAAAAAACCGGCAGCATCAAGGCACGCGTTAAACGGCAACCTCGGTGGTTTGAGGAACCTGCGTCTCGCTGTCGACCTGGTGGCGTTTCACCAGAAACCAAATCGTGGCCACGATCAGCGGCATGCATCCTGCAACGAAAAACATCTGACGAAATCCGACTCCGTCAAATGTCGGCAGGTCGATGATCTTACCGAGTAACGGTGCAGAGAGTCCGACACCCAGATCCAGACAGCCCAATGTCAGGTTGGTGCCGCTGCCTCGATAACGAGCAGGAAAGGTGCCGGACCCCAGCGAGACGATGGACGGAAACAACAAGGCGTGGCCAAAGCCGCACAAGGATGCAGAAAACAACAGGTGCCACGATTCTGACACAGGAATCAGGGCCCACAGGCCGAGTCCCTGGAATACCAGACCGCAGAAAATAAGCCGATATCGGCCGACTCGCTGACTGAGCGCTGCTGTGCGAAGACGGAATGCGAATGCCATGATCGCGTATGTCGTCCAGTACGTCGCGATCCCGCCAAAGTGTTCGTGTTTTGTGAAACGTACCAGGTACAGTGACGGGACGGTGAACACGATGCCCATCGCAACCGCCACAAGCACGACCAATCCTGGCCAGTAATCACGCGTCAGCCGGATCAGCGACGGCCGGGCCGGATGTTTTTCGGGGCGGGGCAGGCCGCGCGTCGCCATGATCAGAAAAACAATATAAGCAGCAATCAGCACGACAGTCGCCTGAAATACCTGGGGGAAAAAAACGTCCGGGTTGTCGCCGCACAGTGACCGCAGATATTCCGAAAGCTGTGGTCCCAGAATCATTCCGATAAAACCGCTGCTGCCGAATAGCGCAATAAATTCTGTGCGGCGACGTTCGGTGACGCAGGATTGAATGTGGAACGTTCCACACGTGAACATGCCTGCCAGCCCGACGGCAAACAGAATTCGTCCGGCATACACCATTGGTGAAAGCTGCGTCAACGATGCAAAAATAAACAGTCCGCAGAAGTTCAGAGCACTCATGAACAGCCAGACTCTTCGCACGCCGAATCGGTCAATCGACTGGCCCAGAAAGATTCGCACGCAAATCGCCGCAATGATGCCATACTGAATGATTCGCCCGGGCAATTCCTCGTGGTATTGAGTCGCTCCGGATCCGTTAGCCGCCAGCCACGCGACCCAATCGGCAAAGACAAACGTCGCTGCGTTCGCCGTCACGACCGTCAGGTTGGCCAGATACGAGAAGATGAAGACCGGGTCCGTGGTTCGTTCCAGCGTGCCAGCGTTCAAGTGGGTTGTGGCCGGCGCCTTCGTTGGAGCAGCCACGGCAACAGTAATGTTGCCTGGCGGATCGCGAAACGGGGCAGTGGAGTTATCCACCTGTGGCGTATTTTCTGTTTGTGAGTCAGCCACCAAACGCTCCGTACCTGCGGACGCCGTAATGGAACGCCACCCGGTTGGCAACCAGCAGAATCACGATCCAGCCGGCCTGAATCGTCAATTCGATGACCAGCGTGTCGGGTGGAATTCGGCCCAGCAGAATCGCCGCAGGAAAGTAGGCGAGGTATTTGAACGGAAGATAGTTGACCCACGGGATCCATTCAGAAATCCATTCCAGCGGGATCATGTGGCCGGAAAGAAAGTAGTTCATCATCATGTAAATGAAGATCAGCGAACTGACTTCCAGGAACCAGAACGATATGAGGCCAATCAGAGATTCGATCAGAAACCCGGCCAGAAATGCCATCAGCAGCGAACAGATCCAGGCGACGGTCACCTTTGGTTCCGGCCAGTCGGGCAGGTAGTCTCGACACAGCCAGAACACAAGCAAGAACGGGCCGATCGCCACGGCGTAATACACAAGTTTGTGGGCGATACGGTGCCAGAACAGATAGTCAAGCATGTCCACCGGCTGGATCAGATATTTGCGTACAGATCCATCCCGCACGGACAGAGCAATCCCGTTGGCCAGACCGGGCATGCTGGAAAACGCTCGGGCGACCATCACCAACAAATAGTACGCCACCATATTGGCGTACGTGTAACCGTTCAGCTCGCCATCGTTGTGGCCGGCGAAGATGGCATTCCACAGAAATATCTGAGTGATGATCGGCAGAAAACGGACCAGAGTGGCAAATGCGAAATCGCCTCGATAAACCAGCCGCTCCTCCATCGCCGTCTTCAGAATCAGCCACTTGACGCGCACGGTGGCGATGGCGTTTTCTTTGAAGGTATAAGAGGTGGAGGCTGTCATCGAAAAACTAATATTCCTCAGCCGTAAACAATTCGGCGATCACGTCTTCCAGCGGTCGCTCAGAGACGCTGACGTCTTCGATGCTGTACTCCGCCAAAACCTGTGACAACACGGCTGACACCTTCTGCTTTTCCACCTGGAGCCGCAGCATCGGAGGCCGATCTTCCAATACGACACCGTAGCGGTCGATACCGTTCGGTGTGCTGTCGCTGGCAAAATGAAGTTCGATGATTTTATGCTGACTGAAACGATCAACGATTTCCGCGAGTGCCCCGTCGTGGATCACGGCCCCCTTGTTGATCACAATCGCTCGATCGCATAACGCTTCCACGTCTTTCATGTAATGGCTGGTCAGGATCACCGTAATTCCCTGATCCTTCTGGTACTTCAGCAGGAATTGTTGAACTTTTCTTTGACTGATGACGTCCAGTCCGATGGTCGGTTCGTCCAGAAACAATACGTCCGGTCGGTGCAGCAGGGCAGCGATCAGCTCCATTCGCATGCGTTCGCCCAGCGACAGTTCGCGCACCGGCTGGCTCATCAATTCCGTGACGCCCAGCAGTTCAGTCAGCTCAGTGAGACGTGAATTGTAGTCTTCCGTACTGATACGGTAGATTTCTTTGTGCAGTCGGAATGATTCCTGAGCCGGCAGATCCCACCACAGTTGTTCCTTATGCCCGGTGACCAGCGAAAACCGGCGACGGTACGCGTTTTCTCGTTTCCACGGCACATGACCCAGGACCGTCGCGGTACCCGATGTCGGCACGATCAGTCCGGACAGCAGCTTTAGCGTGGTCGTCTTGCCGGCACCATTCGGGCCGAGAAACGCCAGCATTTCGCCTTCTTCAATGGTGAAGCTGACGTTTTTCACGGCTTGGACTTCACGATACTCACGGTGAAACAGACCGCGCAGGGAAGCCAGCAGTCCTTCGCGTTTGCGGTACACTTGGTAGGTACGACCCAGATTCTCAACAACAATGGCTGGCATTGCAGTGATCGTACTGGAGTCCGCAGTGATCACCAATTGGCAGGGTGAAAAGAAGACGGCCTTTTCTTGAAAAGCGAGCATCCGGCACGGCCAGTGGTCTGCCCATGTTGAGTTTACTAGTAGCGGAACTCGCCAGGAGTTTCGGCAAACGAGGGGAAACGCTGAAAGTCCTGGCGACTTCCGCTACCGTCAGCGTTAGTAAACTTAATGTGGATGCAGCACCAGGCTCACATGGTGTCACCTCCTGGAACAGAACGAGCGAGGAAAAGGGGGTCAGCCCCCCCTTTCCAGCGAATGATTCAACCCTGTTTTTTGGCTTTAACAAAGCCCCTACGGCAGTTCTGTCAAGGTGCCTCGCTGCACGGAAAGCCGATTGGCCGAAGCAACCCCCGCCAACCCACCAAACGCCTGCAGACTCTCTTTGGCCCTCTTCTGAGCAACTTCAACCGCAGCGCCGACCGATATCGCCTTCGTCAGATCGTTCGCCCCGGCACCCAGACTGCCAAACAGCTGAGTAATCTGTTTGACTCGAGGATCGTTGGCTATGTTTTGCTGCTGGTCAGCAGAAATATCCTGAGGCGTCGCTGCGCCCGTCACGCGACCGACGAATCTCCAGCCCACTTCGCCTGGGTTCTTGTAATACAGGTCGATCGTTACGCTGGCACTGCCGGATGCCGCATGCAGTTTCATTTCGCTGACTTCCACCACGTCGGCCTGCTGAGCTGCGGCGATGATGGCAGCCTGCGGTGGGAGTAATTGCCCGTGAGCCGGCGCATTCTGCCCTGGCTTCAATTTGCCAGCTGATGCTGTGACGTCCCCATTCAAAAGCGCGCTGAGTTGTGACTGTACCTGCCCGGCCAGCAATTCCAGCGCCAACGTTTCCGGGTTCGCGTTCGCGTCCTGCTCTGAAATGTAGCGATTCGCGTGAAGAATCAGCCGACACGTCGTGCCGAAGATGCGGTCTGTCTGCAGCAGTATTCGACCGAATCTGTTCTCGGCATCCTCAGTGTGTTCAGTCGGCAGTGATCGGATCAATTCCGTCGCGGGAATGTCCTGCAAGGCGGCCTGCACGTCGGCTTGACTCGACGTTTCCACATCAGCTAACGCATTCAGAATTCCGAGTCCTGCGAGTTCACGGATCCTTGGCTTTTGCAGCAGTTTCCGGCGCACCAGTTTGTCCGATATTTCGACGATGATGACGTCGGGCGTCACGTCGCCGACCGCGCTGTGTTTCAGATTCTGCAGTCGCTCCCTCAGAAATCCGACGCGTTCAATGTCTCGAACGCCAGCCGCCTCCAGCGATTCAATATGAGCCGTCAGCAGCGGAATGACGGGGTTCAGCGCGATGCTGGCCTTCTTCGCAGTAATCAGCCGAACATAGAGTTCCGGAACATTTTGCTGCAGCCACTTGCCCCTCACCAGAATTGAAACCGTCCGGTCGTCTTCTGACGGCAGCGACGCGCCCAGAAGACGAGTCCCATTCTGCAGAATCAGCACATCCACCGCACGCTGACGAATCGGCACTTCGGCAGCCGTCGCCGGGCTGCCCACGCCGCAAATGACCAGTGCAATCGCAACCAGGCGATACAGCGCAGGATTCTGTTGAGGGCAGAGTGTGTGAGTCATGTAACGTGGACGATCACTACGAAATTGAAGAAAAGACGGGTACAGCGGCATTAGGTCGCTCCTGGCCAGCCGCCGCAGTCAAGTGTCAGCAGGATTGAACAATTTGTAACGTTGCGGATTAACAACATAAACGTCTCCTTTATGCAACGCTCCGTCATAATCCGAATTCGATTCCAGGAATGCTGGGTTTATCCATCCGGCGCGACAATTGCTTGGTACCTGTCGGGGAAGCAGGCTCTCGCTGCGAAATCGGCGTCACGAACGATTGAAGTCCGAGCCTCTCCGATTTCTTTGAGTGATTTGTATTCAGGAACCCGCTCATGAGACCGCAGATGGGGCCACAAGACCATCCGCCAGAATGGCTTCAGCAACTGATTGACGACGTCACGTGTGCCGTTGTTGATTACGACTGCCATGCACCCATTGGCTGTCACTTCTACCGGAATCCGGCGACCGCAGAATGGGAAATCTCCGCATTTGTCTCGTCGACGGAAGTGGTCGGAGGGCCGATGGACGGCACGGAAGTGAACCCGCCCGTGCAATTCAACATCAGTTCCGTGATGGATCTGTTTGATGACAAGCCGACGGTGCACTGGCAGTCCGATTCTGTTGCCGACGACGACGAACTGGCCCAGCACATCTCGTTTCAGGGTTCGATCAACGGGCATCGCGTGTGGCTGCGAATGTTACGAGGCGGGCCGGACGGTACAGGCCCGGGACGTCTGGTACACGCGGGCAGTGGTGAAATTGAAAATCTCTGGTAGCGAAGTTCACGGAGGACCAACCAGACAGAGGTATGAGGAACGCCTCTAAAGGTGGCCGCAATACAAGCTCGAATCGCCAGCGAGTGGGTCTGGTTTGCTAGTGAAATACACTTGTGTGCCTGCATCAGAAAGAGCCCGGCAACGTGTGGCCGCACGGCATGCTCAACGCTGGCATTTTGAACAGTAGAACGTCGATCGCTGAGCCTGAACGATTCTCCTGATGACTCCAACACGGCATTTTCGACACGGTTCGCCTTCCTTCTGATAGACTTGGTGCTTGTTCTGATAGCCACCGTCTTTGTTCAGTGCGTTTCGATAGGTGCCGTCGCCCAGTGTTGAGCCTTCATACTGAATGGCTTCCTGCAGGATTCGTTTCGTGGCGGCCTGAATTGCCGACAGTTGTTTCTTCGTCAGACGCTGAGAAGATCGCTTTGGTGAAACGCTCGCTTCGTGCAGAATTTCGCTGGCATACAGATTGCCGATTCCCGCGATCAGCTTCTGCTCCAGCATCGCGACTTTGATGGGCCGACTGGTCCGACTAAGTTGCTGCTTCCAGTCATCGGTCGACATGCTCAGTGCGTCGGGCCCCAGCGTTTCCTGTAGTTCTGCCATCTGGTCACTGTCCAGCAGCCGCACCGTGCCCAGACCGCGACGGTCCCAGAATTCGAACGAGCTGCATTTTCTCCGCTTCGGGGCCATGTGCCAGCACAGCCGTCGATGTTCGGTCGTCGGAGGCTGGGACACCAGCATCAAACCGGTCATGCGCGGTTCGATAACGATAAACCGGGCGTCTGCTAATTCAACGACGACACGTTTTGCCAGCCGCCACACGCTCCGGATCTTCTGACCGGCAACCTGTTTACGAAACCTGCCCGGCGAAGGCGACACCTGGACCGGACGGCGTGTACACGCACAGAACTCAAGGTCAAGAATAGTCCGCCCTTCGATTTCGGGCCTCAGACCTCGAACCATGGTCTCTACTTCGGGAAGTTCAGGCATTCGTGAGTCTCACCTGGTTCAGATCAGGCACCGGTACAGTTGGTCACCGGCGCAGGAAAAACGACATCTAACGCCGTGCGGCTCTCACGCCTCCCCGGGACAGGGCATCTACACATCTTTACCCTCCCGCTGGGAGGGTCGCGAGGAACGAGCGGGGAGGGCGGTTGCTGCAATCGCGCGACAACAAGTAGGCGAAAATGCCCGGTAATCCCTCCCCTCGCTTAGGCTCGACCCTCCCGGAAGGAGGGTAAAATCCGTTTTCGTATTTGTGTAGAGACCAATGCCCCGAGACAGGGTATACAGCGGCGCGACATTTTTCACGGCAGGCAGCAAAAACATTCGTCCGCGATCACTTGTACCGTAGGGTCGCCTGGGAGTCGTCATTCCGCCGACACGGGGGGCTGCGGAGACCATGCGATAATTCGCAATAGCCTAACCGGAATCACCCGGGTGACCAGCAGGGCCGAAAGATTCACAGCATTCCAAACGACTTGTATGTCAGGGAATTGCCGGAATATTCTTGACGCCATCCGCCGGCACGACGATGCTAGACAACAGGTCGGTCTCTCGCGCCGTTCAGGATTTTGTACGCGCTGATCCGTTCTCCACCCATCTTGTGGTCAAACATTGGTTTCTCATCCAGCAAAGGCGTCTCCCATGCTGCGAAAGTCTGTTCAGCTGTTTACGGCAGTGACTTGTTTGTGTTTTGCAGCCGCTTCCGCTTCGGACAAATCGGCAGATCCCGGAATTCATCAAAAAGCGGCGCAGCTGAAGATGGAAGCGCGAATTGCGGCGGAAAGAGGTGACTTTGATGTTGCTGTCAGCAACATCATGGAAGCGTCGGAGCTGACGGGAGACCGTCAGACGGCAGCACGCGCCCGCAAACTCGCTAAGTCTGCAGCAGCGAACGCCGCCGGGGGCAGCCCGTTCGCCAACTTCCAGGAAACCATGACGCTTATTATGGAACAAACCTCTCCTCCGGCACGGTGGATGACCGTGGACGGCGAAGGTGGTGCCATGTCCATTTCTCAGCAGGGTGTGTTTGTTGGCGGGCCAGCATTCGCAGCCCTCAGGACTTTGATGTCGAATGACTCGCGGTTGTTGCAGGCGGCCGAATTCGCAAGGAATGCCAACCGAAACAAGGACATTCGTAAGGCTGCGAAACTTCGCATGGTTTCGATTCCGCGATTGGAACGACATGTTCAGAAACTGGAAGAACAGGGACTGCCTGTTACGAGTGAATTTCGCAACCTGGCGGGCATCAGCCGTATTGACTACCTGTTCGTTTTTCCGGAAACCGGAGACGTGGTCATCGCTGGTCCGGCGGGAGACTGGACGGTTGACGCCGACGGACGAGCCATCAGCTCCACCACCCAACGTCCAACATTGAACCTGGACGACCTTGTCACTTTGACTCGCACGTTCGGCCAGGCGGGACCGGGCTACTTCCTGTGTACGATCGATCCGAAAAAAGGCCAGGTCGGTGCGGTTCAGGACTTCGTAAAGAAAAATCAGCGAAAACTAAACGCACAGACGGCTGCAGCATTTACACAGCAGGTTGAACAGACGCTGGGCCTGCAAAACGTGTTCGTTCGCGGCGTTCCACAGAATTCACGTGTGGCGTCCGTAATCGTCGAAGCCGACTATCGCATGAAGGAGATTGGGATTGGAAAACGCCAGGGGCCGCAGGGAATGAAAAGCTACTTCGATCTGCTGACTCGTTCCGAACGACGCGGATCGTCGTCCATGGATGCCCTGCGGTGGTGGATGGCTGTGGGCTACGATGCCATCAGCATGTCGCCCGACGGCAAGTCTTTCGAATTCGCCGGAAATTCTGTTCAGTGCTTGTCTGAGAATCAGATGGTCGCTGAGAACGGCGACCGCACAGGCACCGGCAAGGCCAGCCGTGCGAACACAAAATTCGCGGATCTGTTTACGAAACATTTGCCGGAACTGGCGGCTCAGGATCCCG
Source organism: Fuerstiella sp. (assembly GCA_029941865.1). Classification (GTDB taxonomy): domain Bacteria; phylum Planctomycetota; class Planctomycetia; order Planctomycetales; family Planctomycetaceae; genus Fuerstiella. Next base: position 67,434 of record JAPYTO010000004.1, read on the forward strand.
TGTTCGCAGATCTCGAAAACATATTTGACCTGGCCATGGTGTCAGCTCTGATTCATTCGCGGGGACTCGGACTGCGAGCCGGCTGGATTCCGGAATCATTTGCCGCCAATGGCAACTATCGAACTCAGACCGTCGAAGTGCCTCAGGAGTTGATGACAGCTGCGGAGTTTCGAGTCTTTGATGGTCGCAGCGTTGTGGTGCAGGTAGCTGGAGGCGTGCGAGTGGACCTTGCAGATCTGATCAGCGACAAGGATCGCCTGCAGTCTGTTGAGGAACTTGCCACTCGTTCTGACACAGCGACACCAATCGGCCAGCAACGAGACAGTTGGTGGTGGGACGCTGCTGAAAAGTAACACGCACGTTCAAATCAAAACACAAAGCCCGGCATTTACAAATGCCGGGCTTTTTTCGTTGGCGGGCACAACAGAAACGCGGTGACGGCACGACACGCCTGGCCACGCACCCAATCGGGTTGCTCCGGTCCTGCCGAAACTAACGGATTTAGCGAGTGAATGACGCGTGCCACTGCCCGTCCTGCAGCCTCGCTGTTTGCCAGACCAGCGAGCGTAAGCTAGGTTGCAAATGCGACGTTGAGTCCGCTGTGATGACGCCCACGCTTAGCTGGGCATCGCCTAAGGCGTACCGGACCACAGTGATTCGTGACTGCGGACCGTTTCGTTCCAGCCACTTCAATATCACACTGGAACTTTCATTGAGTGCACTGATCCGCAATTACAACATTGCCCAGATTCCGATCAGCTGGTACGGCCGAACCTGGGGAGCGTCCAACCTCCGCATCGGAGAAATGGGACGACGTTACCTGTGCACCGTATTGATGTTCTACTTCCAGCGAATGCTGATTCGCGACGACGTGGTCGCGGAGCAGCTGGCAAATCAGTACCACTGGAGAGACCACCACAACGACATTGAGGACCGTCTGAGCCATCTGGAGTCAGTGCTGGCTGCAGTCCACGAAGAATTCGCGGTACCGATCAACACGCCCCCGCAGACGCCGGTCGCCTCGCGATTGCCAGCAGGCGAAGATTCGCAGGAAGTCGAGGCAGTCGCCTCTTCGCTCGGACAGCCGTCGCCGGCCGTTTGACGATGTCTCCGGACCACTACCGAAGTGCAGCTCGCGGCAATGCAATCGTAGTGCTGTCAATCGTTGGTACTTCGTATTCCAGGTCGGCGACAGAGTTCCGGCGGGCGCATTTGCGATCGCGGTCGCTCGAACGTGCCGCCGAGTCACTCAGGATGTTTCGGCGGAGTGCAGACAGAGGTCGATTGGATGTTTTTGCGGTCAATGTGACTTCGGTGTATGGCGACGACATCACGCGTCCATCCGGCGAAGTGTACTCAACCCGCAGGGCACAGGTCGCATGTCCGTTGTTCTTCACAACGTATGGCAGGAAGACGTTGTATGATTCGCCAAGAGTACTTTCTGTCCGGTGAGCATTCCAACCCCCATCGTCAAACGTGAACTTGTGAATGGGTTGAGGGTCTACATCTTCGGGATCAAAGTTCACGTACTCGTAAATACTAACGGTTCCATGCACCGGAATTGGCGACGGGCTTCCGTGTCCAAACATCAGAATCTGGCCAGCGAAACCACGGCTTGGCCTGCCGTCCAGTCCCTGGCCCTCAGCGGGTTCCCACAGACACAAAATCTTTACGACTCGTTTTTCCGCTCTGATGGCACTGACGAACGACACGGGTGACTTGATGATCGCCGCCGAAGTATGCAGAAACGATGAACACCCGGTCGCCGAGGCGGTGATTGCGGCAGCAATGGTCAGCATTGCCATCGTGTTGCGGCGGACCATGGCGGGCGAAACTATCGGTGATCCGGTAGAGCGTGATTTGATCATGGCCGTATCCCTGTTTCCTCGATCCCGTAAGTTGACATGTCGGGTGCAGTCGTGCACGGTTATGAGTTTTGAGAAGGGGACCGGTGTGCGAACGAGTGACGAGAAAATCCCCGGGGCTTCCTTCGCAAGCTCAGTCCAGCCCTGGCCACCCGACACGCTGAAAACGTAATCCGTGAGTGCCTCCGGCCGGGCTGGTCCTACTTTTCTCCACCCCTGCCAATGAGTCGCTTGAACAAGGCCGTCGCGGCATTGTCAGTTTTCTTACCGTCCGCTTCAGATTCTTCATCAGCGGTCTTCTCTGAAGATACCGTTTCCTGTTTTTCACGGCTGAGTTGCTCGCCGCTTGTTGGAATGATCGTACGACTTCTCTTGTCGCCATCGAACTCCATCGACGAAAACCTGCTCCGCGAAACGGTCGATGTTGGCTTGATCGATGGCGTCCTCGTCTGAGGAGGGATCACAGGTTCGTCAGCGGCTGGCAAAATCGGTTCGATGATTGGAACAGCGTCACCAGGGTTGTCGTTCTGCTGTGCACCATTGAACTCATCAATGGGCGGCAGCATATACGGATCCATGTCAGATGGTGGGACACTGTACAGCGGTCCGTGAATCTCTTCCGCTTCGGATTCGATGAAGTGAATTCGTTCGGCTTCCACCTGCTTGATCAATTCTGAGTCGATATCATTGTAGATGATCCGTGGCGTCAGGAAGATCAGCAGTTCCGTACGAACCGTATTCGTCCCGTCATAGCGAAACAGCGAGCCAAGGAGGGGAATATCACCCAACCACGGGACCTTGCGTTCCAGTGTCTCGTCAGTTTTCGTAATCATTCCGCCAATCACGATGGTCTGTCCGTTGGGTACGGCCACAACGGTGTCAGCAATCGCCGTGTCAATAATGACCGATTCGATCACGTTGCCGCTGGTCACGTCTGTGAAGACCGGCACGCCACCGCCAGAGAGCTTACTTTTTTCGGCATAGACTTCCATGTTGATGATGCCGCCCGGAGTCACCCGAGGTGTAACTTCCAGAATAATGCCCACGTCCTGCTGTGTGATAATCGGTGAAACAATGTTTAGGTTTACGTCCACGCCGTCGACGACAGGCACTTGCTGACCAACCTGAATGCTGGCCAGATTATTGTCCGTCGTGCGAATCTGAGGACGACTGAGGACGTGAACCGTTCGCCTGGCGGCGAGGGCTCGGACAAGAACGTTGACCGCGTCCGATTGGGCGGCGAAGACGAATCCACCAAATCCAAGGTCGCCATTTTCACGTCCCAGCGAGAAATTGCTAAGGCTCTGTGCACCCACAATACCCGGATTGACTCCAGGAGCCCCCGTATTGTTGCCGAGCGCGTTGTCCGTATTATTGAAGCTGAATCCGGGTGTCGGATTAATGGACTGTATGACCGTTTCCTGGAGCTGCTGCCCAGTCGCGTTCTGGCTGATATTGGTGATTGAGACTATATCCTCAGCGGTCTGAAGAATACTTCTCGTAAACAGCTGCGGATCCTGAAAGCCCAGTTCAATCCCGAATTCATCGGTATTGTCCAGAGCCACCTCAACAATCAGTGCCTGAATGATCACCTGCGGCGGCCTTGCATCCAGCTCATTTACGATTCTTACGATCTGGCTGTAGTATTCCGGTGACGCACTGACGATCAGCGAGTTGCTGTTGTCGTCCGGCGCAACGATCACTTCCTGACGAATGCGTTCGATGTTGCTGATCAGATCCTCCGAACCGTCCTGAAGACTTTGCTGCTGTTGCAGAAAGTCGTTCAGGGCCACAGCAACAATGCTGGCCGGAGCATTCTCCAGTTTGATCACTTCCGTGGTTCGCTGTCGTGAGTCCGTCGTGTCCAGACGCAGTAGAATGGCTTCCACAACGGACAGGGCTTCCGCTCCGCCCACGGCCAGAAGTGTGTTTGTCCGCACGTCAGCCGAGAATGTCAGAGGGATCAGACTGCTGGTCGCATCTTCTGCTCCGGAAATCTGAATTCCCAGCTGGTCTTCCTGGTTCTGGTTCTCGAACATCGAGGTCAGCAATTCCACCGACTGCGACGCATCCGCATTCTTCAGTGCAAAGACCTTGATCTCAGCGATGGCAGACGGTGGTCGGTCAAGATTTTCGATCAACGCTCTCAGCAGCGGCATGCTGGCTTCGGGAGCCGACACGATCAAGCTGTTCGATCGCGGGTCCGGGTTGATTCGAACATCAACAAGAATTCCCGATCGCAGCAGCTCACGGCCAGCTCCATTGCTCGACAGGAATTCCAAGGCAACAGACTTGCCGTCGCGAAGCTCCTGTGCTCCCTGATTGCCGGCACCAAACCCACCACCAGCCGTTGTTGTCTGCTGCGGCGGACTGCTGACGCTCTGGATCGCCGTGTTGATCAAATCGGCGAGTTCTTCTGCTGTCGCGTGCTGCAATTCCACAACGACCACGCGATGTACGGCGCCCGGCTTGTCCTGGTCAAAACGTTCCACCAGCTTTGCGACCTCTTCCAGGTCGTTGGGTTGTCCCTGAACGATCACGGCATTGGTTCGTATGTCAGCCACAATCCTGACTCGTGTGCCCAATCCGTCTCGCTCGTCATAGAACGTTTCCAGCGCCTCCGCGACCTGTGACGCAATCGCGTATCGCAGACTGAAGACCTTGAATTGTGAATTCGGATCCAGCTGACGATCCAGCTTCTCCGCCAGTTCAAGAATGGAATCCAACTCGATTTGCGGCGTGACGATCAAAATTGCGTTCGGCTGCACCACAGGAAAGAAAGCCGCAATGTCCCGCGAACCGTTGTCGCGTTGCCGCTGTGCGGCCAATTGTTCATAGACCGATGATAGCAGTTCGGCCAGTGCTTCTGAGTTGATGTGCTGCAAGGGCTGAAGATGCACGTCCGGCAGCGAACCAACACTCAGCTCTTCGAGCTGCTTGATAATGGCTTCGACTTTCCGGACGTCTGCTTCGTTACCTTTGATGATCAGGATGCCCAGATCCTGCATCGCCTGTACATTGACTTCACCGCGCAGATTCAACGACCCTTCATCGCCTTGCTCTTCAGCTCCGGGACCGGAGTCGTAGGCCTGTGGGTTTGTCTGTGCTGCCTGAACCCGCATTGCCACCATGCGGTGAATCTGCTCGTTCAAATCTTTGGCGGTGGCGTCAGTCACCCCCTTATTCGGCAGTATCTTGACCGTTTCAGAATCATCTTCCCGGGGCTTATCCAGCTCAGCGACAAGACGGACAATGTGTTTGACTCGCGTTTTGGACGCTTCAATCAGCAGCTCATTATTTTTCTGATCGATTGCGATCTGAAAAAGTGTTGTGGCGTTGGGGTCAGCGGGTCCAGCCGATTTGACCACAAACGTGGGCAGCCCTTCGAGTCCGTTTCTGATCAACTCGGCACGTGTTTCAAACACCAGATACACAGAGCGAGCCACGTCGGCGGCCTTGGCATTGTGAATCACTACCCGACTGGATGTCAGTGGTCCTTCGTCGACCTGCGGAGTTTTTGCCGCGACCTCCGGCTGTGGTTTCTGAGGCGAAATACTGTCGGCGAATGGTTTCGCCGCCGGTTGTTCAGATTCCTGCTGTGCTGCCGGCCGTGACTGAGAGGCCCATGCAATCGGCGGTGACGCGTTGTTGTTTCGAGCACTGGCCGCGGACAACGGAGATTTCTGCCGCGGCCCGACATCCGGCGTCTGCGACGCACGGGGTGTCTGAATTCCTGGTTCGGCCGGTTGAACGGATGGTCGGGAGTAACGTGTTCGGGCCTGATCCAGTTTCAGCACGATCAAGTAGTCGCCCTGCGTGATCAGTCGAAACCCCTGACTCTCCAGTTCCGCGTTCAGAATGCGAACAACGGATTCCGGTTTATAGCGTGCACGGTCTCGCCGCGCAAAGCTCCCATGAGGAATCTTGTCCATGACCAGAATGAACTTGCCCTGTTCGGCAACATTCTGCAGCACGCGATCCCACGAAGCTTCGAAGAAATTGAGCCGAATCCCGTTTTCGTCCTCCACCGGAGCGTCTGATGCAGACTGTCCCTGAAGGGCTTCACGAAATGACCGCGCTGGTTCTTCAGAAGCGTCGAGTCGGTAATTTTGATTAAGTAACCATGTTCCGCCGGCGGCAACGCCAGCCAACATGATCGCCAGAATACCATGACGTCTCACCGTGGTGATCCTTCACGAAAAGCAGGCTTCTGCTTTGCCTCCCCCTGTCACCGACAACTATTGTTTGATCGCAGAGATCTCTCAGCCGATTTCCAATCGCTGGCTGAAAGAGTGGTCCTCCTGAGGCAAGGAGTACCGTGGCGCGCGCCTGTCTCTGTGTTCAAGTATGCCGGTTACTCCGGTTTATCGGCTCTTAAGGGTCGTAAGGATCAATCTGGTTTCAACAGTTTTGCGGACTTGCCAGGTGATTCGCCAAACGGACGTCCGCAGGGTGTTCAGGAAACGAAGAAACGGACATGCCATTAGCGGCATGTCCGTTCAATACGTCTTTGAATTCAAGTCCTGCATGACAGGCCAGACGGCTGTCCGGACGAAGTTCCGTCGCTGAAACTCCCCGATTACCAACGAAAAGAGACCCGGTCTTTTTGAAAGACCGGGTCTCTGTCTGTTTTTCGCTCTGTCAAAAACGTTCTGCTGCAAGGCAGGCAATGGTTTTTGAAGCGTGCTACACGCACTAGGGACTGGCTGGTGGTGGTGTACCGGGATCCAGGTTATAGGTCTTCTGGCCAACTGTGGTAAATGTGGTACCTGCGATCGCTCCGGCCATCGTTCCCGCACCCATCGCTGCTCCAAATCCAGAGGCCCCAAATTGCCCACGGACCACCTGAGAGTCGACCGACATGACAAGGCTCTTCTTTGCTGCCGCTGGAGCCGTTTGCCCCGTCCAGAATCGGCACACGTGCTGCCCCTGTGAGGTTTTGACCACATGCAGGCCACTTCGTAGCCCTTTCACGGCATAACGTCCTTTGACGTCCGTTTTAACTTCTGCAATGACGGTGCCCCTGTGTGAGACCTGAACGGCAGCATTACTCACGGGACGTCCCGAAGACTGAACGACCTGGCCGTGCAGTTCTCCTGTCGCAGAGAGGGCGACGTCCGTCACGCTGGGGGCGGTTTTGGTAGTTTCCGTGTCAGCGAAAGCCTGGACGGGAAGCGACATGGCCAGAACGGAAAGAGCGGCCAGCGAGTTTGCAGCAAATGTTTTCATTTCGGTCTCCAGTGACGGGGCCACCCGCGTGGGTCTGTCCCGCTGCGTATTGTGCAGAATTACTTCGCACTGCGGATTCTGTGCAATGTCTCTGTCCTACAACTTCGGCAGGTCGTATGTGTGAGTCTTAGAAAAAAGGTTCCAGCAATTACTCTGATTCGTGGAAACTATCGGATCGAATCATCTGCGTACTTTGGTAAAACCAGATGAACTTTGCCGATTACAGCGTTTCACGCTGACTTGTGGCCGCGAAGAACGCTATTCGCTAGCGGTTTCGTTACTGCCACGAGCCGGTAACGTCTACGACAATAAATAAACTGCCCAGGAGAGGCGTGCGTAATCTCTGCCGCCCGTGAATCGAGGAAGAAACTGTGTTTGGAATCATCAGAAGGCTGCTGTCCTGGGGATCTTCAGGGCACAGCAGCCAGCAGGTTTTGCGGAGTTTTCAGCGCCAACAGCAGGAATTGCAGAAGCAGTTTTTTGCTCAGGCTGCGGCGACAGGAAAGCCGCGCGGATTGCGTTGGAAGAGCTGCGAGTGGTTGACAACCTTCGCGCTGGTGGAAGACACCACGCAGAATCTGTTCACGATGTTCTGCGGCGTCAACGTCTCTTTTGAAGCGATTGAAGGTGGCGACATGGAAGACGTGGAAGCGGTCTCTATGATTCGCGATGGCAGCGCCATGTTTCACCTGCGGAACGGTCGTTGGGGCAGCGGGGGACGCATTCTGTTCAACATGAATCCGTCGACAGCGGCGCAGACGGCTGCCGCCGATCAGGAGCTGCGGGCAGTGTCCAACGCATGACGATCGGGGGTCATTGATGGTTTCCAGGCAGTCAGTTGCATGCAGCTGAGTGTCGACAGTGTCATTCGGCGAATGTCAGGACAAGACCGATAACCGTTGATGAGCGGCGTGATTCCAGCCGGACCTTAACGGCATGAAAGTGAACATCGTCCGTCATCGTGTCGGAGATCTGGTCCGCGACAAAGAAGTGACTCAGGGCGGGAATCAGCGAACTGATGGATCGGCCGGCCAACGCCGTTTGCAGGCCGCGATCGTGTGAATGATGCATCAGAACCGTTCCGCTGCCGTCGGTCACATAGACGTTCGAGGCTGCATTGGCCGTGGATTCGAGCAGGTATTCGAGGATCTGTTCCATGTTTGATTCGATGGAGACGACTCCAAATACCTGGCCTGACGTTTCATCGTAAATCGGCGTGGCTGCCAGCAGAGTGAATTCGGCAACTTCGCTGGTGACGCCCTCCTGTTCCACCGAACTGCTGTCAACCATGTAGACGTCGCCCGGTTTCAGACTGAGAACCGCTTCAAGATTGCTGCGTTTCTCGTATTCACCCAAACGCGTTTCCGGCACCACGCGCACAAAGCTGCCTTCCGCACTATGTCGTTCGACGCGCACGATCTCCTGTGCTGCATCGGTGACCGACGCGAACGAAATGGACAGATAATCCGGGTGCGCGATCAGCAGGCCCCGGAAGATTGTTGACAACCGTTCGCGCCAGACACTTTCTTCATCCGTCGTCTGTTCTTCACTGCGGGCGTCAATGATTCCCTGGACCGGAGGCAGAGTCGCCATGAAACGGACGTTCTTGTTTAGTGTCAGCGAACGGGACTTCAGGCGAATTTCCAGTTCGCGGCCCTCGGCTCGAATCGCGTCAAAACGCGCGTCCTGTTCGGCCAGACGATTCTGGTGCATCACCAGTCCCACCGTCACGGACGCAACCAGCAGCACCGTCGTCAGCGCGGCGACAGCCTGAGAAAGGAGGCGGTGCTGCTTAACCCACCGCTGCATGCGCTTGCTCCAGGGTTCCTGCCATGCCGAAACCGATTCGCCGACCGTCCAGCGTTGTACGTCTTCAGCGTTGTACGTCTTCAGCGAGGTCAGATGCTGATGAGTAACGAGCAAACCGCTTTCGCGCGAGAGCTTTCGCGCAAACAGCACTCAGTTCCGGAGCAACATCCGGATTCACTTCCCTGGCGGATGGAGTCGGGTCGTTCATGATGGCTGTCAGCAGTTCTGCGACTCTGCTGCGAGAACTAATCGATCGGTGACTGCGTGCGTGAGGCGGGTCGCCGGTCAGAATTTCGAACAGTATGGCCCCTAATCCATACACGTCCGTGCGTTCGTCGATTTCATCCACACGCCCGGCAGCCTGCTCAGGGGCCATGTACATCGGTGTCCCCATGACCTGCCCGGCCACTGTTTTGTGTGCCTGACTCTCGTCAACCGACATGTCCCCAATGATTTCACTCTGCAGATCCGACTCACCAATTGTTTTTGCAAGGCCTCAGTCCAGCACGATCACCTGGCCGTAGCCGTCCAGAGCTACGTTTTCCGGTTTCAGATCGCGGTGCACGACGTTCCTTGAGTGCGCGTAGGCAATGGCCTGACATACGCTGACAAACGCCGTCAGCAAATGGTGCAGCAACATGGGATCGTGATCGCCGGCCTCACGCCGTTCGTGATACTCGGCAATCGCATCCTGCATTGTCTGTTTGCCCAGAAACCGCATTGTGTAAAATGTCTGGCCGGTTTCGGTGTCTTTGGCAAACTGATGGATCGGCACAATGGACGGATGTTCCAGCCGCCCCGTCACGATTGCCTCGTGACTGAAGCGACTGACCGTGGCTGAATTTCCCTGCATCGCTTCGTTGACCTCCTTGAGCGCCACGAATCGTTTCAGACTGTTGTCGCGCGCGAGCCACACGGTGCCGAGTCCCCCCTGACCCAGCTTTCTGATCAGCGTATAATCTTCACTGAACCGACGCGTCTGAGGCTCTCCGGTCGCAGCCGGGTTGGAACTCATGCCCAGCAACGTTGCGACTCGGCCACTGGAATCGATTTGTTCCAGCGAAAGGAAAGTCTGGTCACTGACGTTCGAGTCTGCCACCACGGTTGCATCAAGACCGGTCGTAATTCGATTCAGTTGCCCCTCAGTTTTCTTCTCCAATCGCTCGCATTCGGCCTCAGAGATCAATTCGGCACACACCAGGTGCTCGCCCAGCGACTCGGTGCCGTGAATCGTCCAGTCCGCGAGCGCCTGCGCAAGTTGCTGCTCGTTCAGGATCTCCTCGTTCAGCAGCAAAGCCGCGAGGGCAACATCCTGTTCCTGCCGGGCAGCAAGAGCATTCGGAAACAGTTGCGTGGCATCGAGACCGGCATCAGTAGACTCCGTGTCAGCGTGCAATTCCGGTCCCTCCATACGTTCCCGTTCGGCAAACAGTTTTACAAACTCATCGTCGCCGGATTTCGGATCGTCCATAACTGGCTCACTGCAATGATTCAGGACCTGCGCCGCATCACACTTCAAAAAACGATAACCGAACCGCAACTCCCAGCCTGCAGCTCGCCGTAGAGTCGTCGCCTCCAATCTCGGTGTTGTCCCATGATGACTGTGGACGGGGCAACGATCAAGACGTCACCAGCGCATTCGGACCACGTGAACGAATATGGTGACAGCGCAAGCAACGAGAATGACGGTGGCGCAGGATCGCTTAAGTGCGTCATCCGTCCGGAGCCTTTTTCCCCTTGAAATTGCCAGGAGGAATTTGACCATCGTAAAGATTTCCTTCGCACAGGAAAGCGCTGACGCGAACAAACGATGGAGGACAACAGACTTGAATCGGGTAATAATCGAGCAACGGAAACACTGAACAAGCGCGCTGCAGAGGCGCCGCATTCTCTTGAATTCGTGAGAGATTGGAATCACATCCTCGATGTTGACTTCCGACTGTTCCGACCTGCCCGAAGCTGCACGCCAAAGGCTGATTGCTGATCGCTGAAGGCGATGTGGTCGTCCAATCAACCAGCACGCCGCAGTAAGCGTCAGAGCTAACCATACTTGTCGGGGTGCTTACCTTGGAGAT
>JAPYTO010000005.1 GCA_029941865.1 Fuerstiella sp.
GCCCCGTTTTCCTCCACCCCGCTAAAAATCAACTGCGGATCACCGATCACACCCGACGCCCCACGACAAAAACGTGCAGCCTCCACATCCGACTGCCGATTATTATATTAGTGAAGACAATCACTGAAGAGACAGAACGACTCTTCAGCAAAGACATCAGACATTTCGGATTACCCCGACGGAAGTCTCAAATTATTTGCGTAGGCCCGGACCACTAAAGAGTGCACGCCAAGCGTGACTCGGTTCTCGCCTGACTCGCTGCGTCTCCACCGTCGCAGTACCCGAAATGTCTGAGTTACAAACGGCCGCGAGGAAGCATTCCTTGCGGCCGTTTTTTTGCATCTGGCTGACGTCCCGTTCCGTGTGACGTCATTTCCACATCAGGCGTCTGCGATGTGCTGCATCACGACTCGTACCAGCGGTCCCATTTTGGGTGGGCTGGCTTCGACGCTGACGGCAAGGCCTTCTTCGCGGAGCGTCTGGGTGCAAGTCGGGCCGATGGAACCAACAACAGCCCTGTTGGCGAAACTCAACCATTCGTCGCGATGGCCCATCTGTTCGGCGATCTGCAGAACGTGGCGGACCTGCTGAGCACTCGTAAACAGTAAGGCGTTAATTTCACCATCGATTGTCTGCCGGATAGCCTGGCGCAGAGGTTCGACATCATCCGGCAACGCCCAGCGATAAACAGGAATTGGCAGGATCGTGGCACCGCGCGATTCCAGGCCATTACAGAGTTCCGGGTTTGGTATGCCGTATTCCTGAACGGCAACGTTTTGATCGTTCAGTTCAATCTTCGCCTGATCGATGGCGGTCAGCAACTCTCTCCAGGTGTTCGGTTCCGGCGCTTTGACCGTGAACTTCAGGCCGTAACGGCTTAGCACGGCCGCAGGCTTGGGGCCACGAACCAGCAACGGCATTCGCCCCATCGACTGCAACAGGCCTTCTTTCAGATCCTGAGACGCTGCCACATTCAGCATCGCTTCTGTGCCGACTCCGGTCAGCAGAACCATGTGCGAAACAGCCCCGGAGGTCACTTTCTGAATCGCATCAAGAGCCCTGGCGTTTTCTTCAATCGGCACCTCCTGCATCGAAGGTGCGACCATCGCATGGCCGTCGAAACGCTCGATCAATGATCGCATTTCCGTGGCTCGCCGGCTTTCGAAGCTGCAGATGACGGGCCGTGTGTTCATACCCTACCGAGCCGCGCGGCGGAAACTGCGGGAAAAATAATCGACCACACCGTGTTCATCAATCGATGACACGAGGTCCAGATTCGACTGCCCGGTCACAACCTGTCGCCGGTCGATGACCGTCATGCCGCGAGTCAGCTGTCCGCTGGTTTCCACTTCGCCATGCAGCGCTTCCACAGAAAACGATTCCGCTTTTGCGGCCACGGCCAGAGCCACAACGCCGTGCAACGGGATGCCTTCGAATGCCAGTTCCTGGCGATTCGCTCGAATGGCATATTGCAGCATCGACGACAACACAGCGCCGTTCATGGTGTCTTCTGTCAACTGCGACAGCATATCAACGTCTTCAAACGTCAGAACCGGCGTTCCACTGATGTCCAGCGGGATCAGCGTCTTGATCGCCGGCAATCGAAAAACGGCCGCAGCCGATTCCGGGTCGCACCAGATATTAAACTCGGCGACAGCAGTGACGTCGCCGCAGGCGTTGTTGACTCCGCCCAGCGACACAATCGCATCCAGCAGTTCAGGTAATTCCGGATCCAGGTCACAGGCGGCCGCCAGGTTGGTGAGTGGCCCCAGCGTCAACAGCTTCACCTCGTGCGGGAATTCTCGAACAAGATCCACAATCAGTTTTGCCGATTCGCGACGATTGTGAAGGTCCGGTATGTCGACTGTGACATCGCCCAGTCCGTGGCTGCCAAAAAAACTGTGTCGAGTGGGCACCGAATGGGACGACAGACGGGCAGCCGCCATCGGCAGTTCAGACTGTCCGATCCTGGGATATTTGACGGGATCGATCAGGTCGGTCAGAAACTTCAGGTTTCGTGTGGCCTGCTGCCCGGAGACGGAACCTGCCGTCGCTGTCAGACCGATCACCTCCAGCGACGGGTCCACCAAAGCGGTGAGAACCGCCAGGGCGTCGCCAATGCCGGGATCTGCGTCAATGATGATTTTCTGAGGCAACGTGCTTCTTTCGTGCGTTTTCCGACGCTGTCAACGCCAACTCGTTCCTGCGGAACAATCCCGGTCTTTGCAGGAATGTGTGCACCGTATCAAATGTGTGTGTTCTGGCAGTCGATTGACTGATCATTTCTGATCTGAACAGACTGCGACTGTAGGCCACTGTAGAGAAAAAAGCTCTTCGATAGAAGAAACGACGGTCTTGCGGCTGCAATTCCGCTGCAAGGAGGCCGATCTTCTTGAACGGCCCGGATTTACTGCTAACCTTCTCGAAATTTTGCGCGCTTTGCCGTTGCTGCCTGCCTGCAAAGTCACTCGCTGCCGTTGGGAAAGATCCCCGGAACGCCGTCAGCGGTCACTCTGCGCGCTTGCGGTGTGGTGGAACGAGGCAAACGTCACAAATTTCGGAACTGAATAAGCGTCGGACAGACCCGATGGATTGTGTTCTTACGTGACGTCGATCACAAGTTGCGAGTACACCCCTAAGGCTTCACCAAGTGCCACGTCGAGACGACATTAAGAAAATTCTGATTATCGGTTCCGGTCCTATCGTGATCGGACAGGCATGCGAATTCGATTATTCGGGAACTCAGGCCTGCAAGGCTCTTCGTGAAGAAGGGTATGAGGTCGTGCTGGTCAATTCCAATCCGGCCACCATCATGACGGACCCGGACACCGCTGACCGCACTTACATCGAACCGATCACGTGGCAGTACGTCGAAAAAATCATCGAAAAAGAGCGTCCGTGCGCCTTGTTGCCGACACTGGGCGGGCAGACCGGTTTGAATACCGCGATGGATCTTGCTCGCGAAGGCGTGCTGAAAAAATACAACTGCGAGATGATTGGAGCTCAGGAGGACGTCATCAGGAAGGCAGAGGAACGCGAAGCCTTCAAGGAAGCGATGACAAAAATCGGATTGGAACTTCCCCGGAGTTTCATTGTTCACAATCTGGAAGACGCCAGGGATGCAGTCAAAGAAATCGGTCTGCCGATCATTATCCGCGCCAGCTTTACGCTCGGCGGCACAGGCGGCGGTATCGCCTACAACATCGAAGAACTTGAAAACCTTGTGCGTCAGGGGCTGACTCTGTCGCCCATCAGCGAACTGCTTCTGGAAGAATCCATCCTCGGCTGGAAGGAGTACGAGATGGAAGTGATGCGTGACTGCGCTGACAACGCTGTCATCATCTGCTCGATTGAAAACTTCGACCCGATGGGTGTCCACACGGGCGATTCCATTACGGTTGCTCCAGCGCAGACGCTGTCCGACAAAGAGTACCAGCGAATGCGGGACGCAACGCTGGCCTGCATGCGTGAGATCGGTGTCGAAACCGGTGGTTCGAATGTGCAGTTCGCCATCAATCCGGACGACGGCCGGATGGTGATCATCGAAATGAACCCGCGCGTCAGCCGATCCAGTGCGCTGGCGTCAAAGGCGACGGGATTTCCGATCGCTAAAATTGCGGCGAAACTGGCCGTCGGTTATCGGCTGGACGAAATCAAAAACGATATTACTCGTGAAACGCTGGCGTGTTTTGAACCAACGATTGACTATGTCGTTACCAAGATCCCTCGCTGGACCTTCGAGAAATTTCCCGAAGCCGATCCGACCCTGACCGTGCAGATGAAGTCTGTGGGCGAAACCATGGCGATTGGCCGCACGTTCCGCGAGTCTCTGCAAAAGGCTCTGCGCGGGCTGGAGATTGGCCATTTCGGGCTCGGCGGAGGCAAGAAGGATTTGTGGGACACGGATCGCCGGCCCAGCGAAGAGGAGATTCTCAACAAGTTGTCGGTGCCGAATGAACACCGCATTTTCTACCTGCGATATGCGCTCAAATCCGGTAAGTCGATCGAAGACATTCATGAGACGACGGATATTGATCCGTGGTTCCTGAGAAATCTGCAGCAACTGGTGGAACTGGAAAACGAAATCCGTGAATTCACTCGGCTGGGCGATGCATCGCCGGAGCTGATTCGCAGGGCCAAGGAAAATGGATTCTCTGACGCGCAGCTGGCTTTCTGGTGGGACACGTCGCAGGTTGAGGTGCGAAAACATCGCAAAGAACTGGGCATCGAAGCCACGTTCAAACAGGTCGACACCTGTGCGGCCGAGTTCGAAGCGTACACGCCTTACTACTATTCCACCTACGAACAGGAAGACGAAACTCCGGCAAAGGAATCCGGCAAAAAACGGATCATGATTCTGGGCGGCGGACCAAACCGCATAGGGCAGGGGATTGAGTTTGACTACTGCTGCTGTCAGGCGGCCTTCGCTCTGGAAGAGCTGGGCATCGAGAGCATCATGGTCAATTCCAACCCGGAAACAGTTTCCACCGACTACGACACGTCGGATTTTCTGTTCTTTGAACCGCTGACGATAGAAGACGTACTGAACATCTGCGACCGCATGCAGCCTGACGGAATCATCGTGCAGTTTGGTGGCCAGACACCTCTGAATCTTGCCCGCGGTCTGGAAGCCGCCGGAGCGAACATTATCGGCACGTCGCCGGACATGATTGACGCCGCGGAAGACCGTGAACGCTTCCAGGCGATTCTTTAGAAACTGAAGCTCCGCCAGCCACCGAACGGAATCGCCACCACCACAGAAGCGGCTCGAGCAGCGGCTGACCGAGTCGGCTATCCGGTGTTGGTCCGCCCCAGCTACGTGCTGGGTGGCCGCGCCATGGAAATCTGTTACGACCAGACGTCACTGGTACGGTACATGACCGAAGCGGTCGACGTATCACCGAACAAACCGGTCCTGATTGACAAGTTTCTGGAAGATGCGATCGAAGTGGATGTCGACGCAGTGTCGGACGGGACAGACACTGTGGTGGGCGGTGTCATGGAACACATCGAAGAAGCTGGTGTGCATTCCGGCGATTCGGCCTGTGCCCTGCCGCCACATTCACTGTCCAGTGAGGTACTGGAGGAGATCCGTACGGCCACTCACGCTCTGGCAAGGGAGCTGAAGGTTTGCGGGCTGATGAATATTCAGTTCGCCGTCAAAGCCGAAGACGATGGCCACGCCGTTTACGTTCTGGAAGTCAATCCACGAGCCAGCCGCACATCACCATTCGTATCCAAAGCCACAGGCCGATCGTTGGCGAAGATCGCAGCCAAGGCGATGACGGGAGTGTCTTTGAAAGATCAGGGTGTCACGTCGGAGATCGTACCGAAATACACGTCGGTCAAAGAAAGCGTATTTCCGTTCAACCGTTTCTTTGGTGTGGATATCGTGCTGGGACCGGAGATGCGTTCGACCGGAGAAGTGATGGGTATCGACGACGAGTTTCCGATGGCGTTCGCCAAGGCTCAAACGGCCGCTGGTGCGAATCTTCCCAGCACCGGCAACGTGTTCATTAGTATTGCCTCGTCGTACAAAAAGAAGATGATCGAACCGGCTCGTCGTCTGTTGGCACTGGGTTTCAGCATCGTCTGCACGTCGGGCACGGCACGAGTCTTAAACGATGCCGGACTTGACGTGAACACCGTGAAGAAGCTGCAGGAAGGACGACCCAACCTGCTGGACCTGATGGCCAATCAGGAGATCCACTTCATCTTCAACACACCCAGCGGTAAAGGAGCACGCACGGACGAAGGGCGAATTCGAGCCGCATCCGTGACGCACGGTGTTCCGTGTGTGACGACATTGCCCGGCTGTCTGGCCGTCGTCGATGCTCTGGAAGCTCTCGCCGCCCAGCCGAAACCCTACGTGAAAGCGCTGCAGGACTGGTCCGTGGAGTAATTGTTCATGGTAAACCACCGGCTCTGCGGTTGAGTCTCATGTGGTTTTTCCGTCTTGATAAGCGGGTAAGCAAGCAAGTGAGTTTCTAAATCGCACCAGACCCACTCGCTGGCGCTTATAGCTTGTATTCCGACCCCTTCCACGGGTGTTCTCCCCCGTGCATGCGTCTCTCGACCCGGCACATTGGCGGTCGACACTTACTTCTTCATCAGCTCAAGCACTGTTTCCACCATCGTGGCAATGCCCGTGCGCAGGGTGAGTTCATAGTCCGGATAGTAAATCGGCGAATGCAGAGACGGTGGCGTCCGCCCGGTGGCCTTGTATTGTTCCAGACGTCGTTCGCTGACACTGCCAAGGCGATACATCAGGATCGGCACGCCAGCCTTGCCGTACAGACTGAAGTCTTCGGCTCCCATGACCGGCTCAACGTGTTCCACATTCTTCTTACCCAGTGTTCGTTCCAGCACAGAGCCCACACGCGCGGCAAGATCGTCGTCGTTGTACAGCGACGGTGTTCCTTCTGATACGGTGACAATCGGTGCCGGGGCACGTGAGCCCATCGCCACCGCCCTGGCCTTACGTTCAATCGCTTCCAGTAATTGTTTTCGCACATCGTCCGCGTAGCTGCGGACCGTCAGTTGCAGTTTGCATTCGTCCCCGATGATATTGTGCTTGGTTCCGCCGTGGATGGAGCCAACTGTCACGACCGCCGGCTCCAGCGGCTTGATCTCACGACTGACAATTGTCTGCAGCGACACGACAAGTTCTGCCGCCAGCAGGACCGGGTCGATGGTTGTGTGCGGCGCTGATCCGTGACCGCCACGCCCCTTCATCGTGATGTCCACGCTGTCAACGTTGGCCAGTGCGTAGCCGCTGCGATAGCCGACTTTTCCAGCCTGCATGTCACCCGCCACATGCAGAGCGATGGCCATATCCGGTCTGGGAAATCGTTCGAACAGTCCGTCTTTCAGCATCGCCCTGGCACCACCGACTCGTTCCTCGGCCGGTTGCCCGATCAGGATCAGAGTCCCCTGCCACCGGTCCCTGTGTGACGCCAGATAACGTGCCACACCGACAAGGTTGGTCATGTGAATATCGTGCCCGCAGGCATGCATGACGCCGGTTCTGCTGCCATCGGAGTTGTTGACGACGACCGTCGACGCATACTCCCGTCCGGTGTTCTCAGTCACCGGCAAAGCATCCAGGTCCGTTCGTAACATCACCGTTGGTCCGTCGCCGTTCCTCAGCAATGCGACAACGCCGAAACCTCCCACGTTCGACGTGACCTCAAACCCGGCGGTTTTCCACTCCAGTGCAATCCGTGCCGACGTTTCCTTTTCTTCGTACGACAGTTCCGGATGCTGATGAAAGTGAAAGTACAACTGCACCAGTGAATCCAGATTCGCTTCCGTCCAGTCATTCACGTTCTGTGCAAAGACGACGGAATGAGTCAAACAAAACAGCAGCAACGCGCACGTCGTCTTCATGATTGATGAACCTCAATGAGAGCGGTCAGGGAACGTTCGGAAGCAATTTGTGGATCACGGTTAGTGCAAAGTAATGGGTTGAGCCGTCGCATTCACCAGTCGGTTCTCTTCCCCACGCCTAAAACGGAAAGCGTTCGTCGATCGGGGATTCTGCCAGTTCCACAAGGAACGCGGACAGGCGGTCAACGATCACCTGCATCAAACGCTCTCCTTTTTCTGCCGTTGCCGGATGAGGATTGCCGGAACCGGTATTCGTTGTCAGCAGATGCCACGCGCGGGTAATGCTGACCCAGCCATTGTTGATGGCGTCAAAGCGAGTCGCGTTGACGGCTCCGTCATCGGCCACGACGGAACCATCGTCATTCTTCAGGACACAGTCGTTAAAGAATGCCAGCCCCAGAGCCGTCTCCATTTCACCAGCGTGGTCACCGGCGTCGTCGAAGATCTCCTTTTGAACATCTGCAGTGATGCCTCGAAACCAGTCACATAGAAATATCTGCACCGGTGTCTTGCCGTGCAGTTCTCTGAGCAATGGCTTAAATTCGTTGCCGCCGTGGCTGTTCAGGATCATCAGTTTGTGAATGCCGTGTCCATTCAGAGAATCCACAAGGTCGCTGATGACGCAGGCCAGCGTCGATGGATTAACGTTCATCGACAGCCGACATTTTGCCTGATTCGTCTCTGTGCCATACGGAATGGCCGGCAGCATCACCACCCTGGCGCCACGATTCCAGGCGGCTTCGCAGACTCGCGAACCGATTGCGTCGGCCTGAAACGTATCCGTTCCATATGGCAGATGCAGATTGTGTGGCTCAGTGGCCCCCATTGGCAGGACGGCGACGCTGTATTCGCAGTCCTTAACGTGAGTGTAGTTCGTTTCAGAAAGAATCCATGGGCGCATGGGCGTGTGACTTTGGAAGCGAAGGAATGGAATTCAGAAAATCCGGACCAGAGCAAAGGTTAGCGACACGTTTGGCGGGTGTCCTCCGTCATGGCATCATTCAGAAATTGGAGGGTGCAAGTCACGGACTGTGGTTTCACCCCAGGGATGGCACCGTTTGCTCGCACCGGAGGCACACGAGGCTGCGATTTATCAATCGGATGCCGATCTGCAGTTGGAGAGCGTGACGGACCTCCTGTTGCTGTTTAACCCTTGTTGGCAGCAACAGGGCCACCCGCGGATACCGTGTCACCCTCAAAGTTGATGAAAAAATCCTTTTGACCGTTGTGGTTGATACGACCGGCGGGACGATAACAAGCTATGAGCAGGAGGATCTCAGCCCTCGAAAGAATGATAACTCTTTGCTCAACAACGATTTACTGAGATTCTCAGCCGTTGTGAACATCTTGACAGCCCCGAATCTTTGGCCTAGTCTGCCCGAGATCTGCCGTCTTCGGACGGCGTTCAGCAGCGAATGGAGTCGCTCGATGCCCGCCTTTAATGATCCCACCAAATTAACAGCCCCGGAACCCGTGCCTTTTATCGATCTGGTTGCTCAACACCAGACCATCAAAGGAGAGGTACGTGCGGCCGTCGATCAGGTTTTTGAAACGCAGCACTTCGTTCTTGGTGAAGAAGTTGACCAGTTAGAGGCAGAAATTGCCGATTACTGCGATGCGCGCTTTGCCATCGGATGTGCATCCGGCACTGATGCCCTGGTATTGTCGCTGATGGGGCTTGGAATTGGCCCTGGTGACGACGTCATCACAAGTCCGTTCACCTTCTTTGCGACAGCGGGTGCGATTCACCGAGTTGGGGCGCGACCAAAGTTTGTGGACATCGATCCGGTGACTTACAACCTGGATCCACAGCAGGTTGAGGATGCGATTGATGAGAACACGAAGGCCATTATGCCGGTCCACATTTTTGGACAATGTGCAGACATGGAAACACTATGGCGACTATCTGTTCGCAACAACATTCCGCTGATTGAAGACGCCTGCCAGGCGATCGGTGCGGAATACCGCGGCCGCCGTGCCGGAGTGCTGGGGACTGTGGGCTGCTTCAGCTTCTTCCCCACCAAAAACCTTGGCGGAGCAGGCGACGGTGGCATGATCACGACCGACGATGCCGAATTAGCCACGCGGCTGAAACGGTTGCGCGTGCATGGCGACGTTGGCGGCTACAATCATGTGGAAGTCGGCTTCAACAGTCGGCTGGACGCACTGCAGGCGGCCATTCTGCGAGTGAAACTACGTCATCTTGAAGACTGGTCAGAGGGAAGGCGTCAGAATGCCAGACGCTATTCTGAACTGCTCCGCGGCCTGAATCTGCTGAGTTCCATTGACCCGCCTGTGACAGCCGCTGACCAGCGTCACGTCTTTAATCAGTACACGCTGCGAATTCGCGGCGGCATGCGTGATTCGGTCATGGAGTATATGCGTGGCGAAGGCGTCGGTTGTGCAGTCTACTATCCGATCCCGCTGCACATGCAGAAATGCTTCGACTATCTTGGTTACAGCCCCGAGGACTTTCCTGAAAGCAACCGTGCAGCAGATGAAGTTCTGTCGCTGCCGATCTTTTCTGAACTGACCGACGAGCAATTGGTTCGGGTGGCCACCGTACTGAGTGAGGCCGCGTCGTCAGTCACGGCGCTGAAATTCACAACAGGCGGTGTCGCTGCGCGTAGAGCCGCGTGACGCACGCGGGCTGTACTGCTAACAAGATGGCCGCAGCGAATTCGAGTGTTCTGTTGGTGAGCACTCATAAGGACTTGCCGATTCTGATCCAGGCTCGCAGCGCAAACAAGAGTGTTTATCGAGTGCACGTGACCCACTCGCTGGCGCTTCCAGCTTGTATGGCGGCCGATTGCCGTTGAACGCTCCGCGACACCATGGTGTGCCGAGCGAACAACGACAATATTTCCTGCGAACTCAGAACAGGCTACCCCTGCATGTCCGACTGAGTTTGCCCTGAAGTGATGTGTGCCACTGGCTCTGCCAGTGTGTCCGGATACCTGAAACAGTGAGCCGCAAGGCGCGGGTGTATACACTGCCAATAACCGGCGGCTGGCGCCGTGCCGCTCACCAGAGCAGACGTATCCGGACGGCTTTAGCCACGAGTGAATCTGGCTCGCAACCATGCGTTCTTGCGACGCTCAAGTTCCATCATGTTGGAAAGGAAGCCGCCATTCGAACTTGACTGAACCGTCGCTCGTGAGGCCTTCCTGGAAGCTCGGCGTTTTCCGGCTTCGGCTTCGGAACCAGCCGTTACCGAAAAGGCAATGATTAGCGCTACGGCTGTTGTCAGGACTCGTCGCATGATACACCTTCTTCATTGATCGTGTGATTTTTGTCGGCGCAGAAGCATGGAATGTGGCTTCAACGCACGATTGTCAGAATACATGTATCTTGGTCGACTCTGACGATTGCTCAGATCAGGCTGTTGGGCAACTTGCCCCCCATGCACGCAAAATCTGCCGGTCTCGGTTCACTCTGGGCGGATTCTACCGATCAGACTGCGGAGGAAAACTGCGATCGCACATCGTTCAAGGTTCGGACCAACCTGTTCGACGTGTCACGCGATGGGCAAGGCTGCAACGTTTTCTGTTGGCGCCCAGTTGTCTCTGAATTGCGAACTTACGCCGTTCCGACAGACGTTGTGGATTCGACGCCAGCGATATTCAGCACGGTTGCCAGTTCACTGGTGACCTGAGTTGTGTGTTCGGGCGTCAATGGCGGCAATGGTGGGGCAATGCACGAGGAACAGATGCCCCGCAGTCGCATGGCCAGCTTCAGAGCAGGAATCAGATTCATTTCACCCGCCGGATCGCGGTAAATGTGTTCGAAGACCTGTTCGACAACATTCCTGAGCCGCCGAATTTCCGAATCATCACCGCGTTTTGATGCTTCGAACAGATCAACATACGTGCGCGGCAGCAGGTTGCCTCCGCCACAAACGCCACCATCCGCTCCTGCCGCAACGGCTTCCGGAATGAGTTCTTCCGGCCCCATGAAAACGGCGAAGTCAGGATTATCAGAAAACGTCCGGCACAGCTGTTGAAAGTAATCAACGTCGCCGCTGCTGTCTTTCACGCCCACGATATTCTGATGAGCAGAGAGTTCGACCACGGTGTCCAGCGCCAGATGGATTTCCACACAGCCAGGCATGTTATAAAGCATCAATGGAAGCGGCGACGAGTCCGCCAGTTGTCGAAACCAGTCCGCAACCGCGTTCTGACTGGTGGCATAATAGTACGGAGCTGCCGCCACGATCGCCGCTGCTCCGCTTGTTGCGGCGTGTTCCGCAAGAAGCAGAGACTCTGCCAGCGACGTATCCGTGACACCAACAAGCACAGGCACGCGACCAGCAGCAGCTTCGCAGGCGACTTCTACCATTTCATAGCGAATCTGGTACGTCAATGACGGCCCCTCGCCTGTCGTCCCCAAAACAAACAAACCGTTTACACCGCCAGTCAGCAGGTGTTCCACGATGCGACGGACGGCATCACCGTCCAGTTGATCCGGTCGCGTCAAAGGAGTGACAACAGGAGGGATGATTCCGGAAAATCGAGCCATGTTCGGAATTCCAAAACTGTGCAGGTGGGTACGTATAGCGGCAATCTATGGGTTTCGTGCCTCCTGATTCTACCCGACAAAATCCATCAAGGCCACGAATGAACTGACGTTCACAGCCGCAAAGTTGACATCGGAACCCGACGCACACGTCTGGCCGACGAATTCCGAATCAACGGATTGCATGAACTGGGTTGCCAGTGGCTGATTTCAGGAAACGGGCGGACCATGGCGGATTACAGCGGGCTGAATCGTAATTCAGGTCGCTGTATTGCTGTCGTACGATGCTCTATGATTCTTAGTTCATTATAAAATATTGATTCCCGAATTCTCCGCACCGGAAGGGGTGCTTGATGTCGAATAGTGTTTCTGAGTTGGTCGTAGCCGTTCCCAGGGAAGCGGATCCTGAGGAGCAGCGAGTCGCGTTGGTACCCGCAATGGTGCCGGTATTGACCAAAGGCGGGCTGAAAGTGCGGCTGGAAACGAACGCCGGAATGGCGGCCGGATTTCCTGATCAGCTGTATCTTGACAGGGGAGCCGAAATCGACAGTGATCGGGCTGAACTGCTGAAACAGGCCGATATCGTGCTGCAGGTCAGAGCACTGGGCGCGAATGATGGCGTTGCAACGGACGACGTGTCTTTGCTGCACGATGGACAGGTGCTGATCGCCAGCTGCGATCCACTGTCTTTTCCCGACAGTGTTGCTCCGGTCGCCGAACAGGGCGTCACGGCGTTCTCGTTGGAACTGGTGCCACGGATTACACGAGCCCAGAGCATGGACATTCTGTCGTCGATGGCGACAGTGGCCGGTTACAGAGCGGTGCTGCTGGCCGCCACGGCAGCTCCGCGAATGTTTCCGCTGATGATGACAGCGGCAGGAACGCTTAAGCCCGCGCGTGTGCTGGTGATCGGTGCGGGGGTTGCCGGTCTGCAGGCGATCGCGACAGCAAAGCGTCTGGGAGCGGTTGTCTATGGTTACGACATTCGTCCGACCGTACGTGAACAGGTCGAAAGTCTGGGCGGAAAGTTCGTGGAACTCGATCTGGAAGCCGGGCAGTCGGAGACTCAGGGCGGTTACGCGAAACAAATGGATGAAGATTTCTATCGCCGCCAGCGCGAAGCCATGAAGAAAGTCATCGCCGACTGCGACGTCGTCATCACGACGGCTGCAATTCCAGGCAGGAAGGCCCCGATTCTGGTGACGACGGAAATGGTCGAAGCGATGGCTCCAGGGTCGGTGGTCGTCGATCTGGCGGCAGAACGAGGTGGCAACTGTGAAGTCACGAGACCTGGCGAAACGATTGACCACAACGGTGTCGCGGTACTCGGACCGTGCAATATGCCGTCTGACGTACCGGTTCATGCCAGCGAGATGTTCAGCAAAAATGTGGTCACCTTTCTGCAGCTGATGATCAAAGACGGGCAGCTCAACATTGATACAGAAGATGAGATCATCCGTGATACGCTGCTGACTCGGGGAAAAGTCATCGTCAACGGTCGCGTTCGTGAGTTACTCAACATGGAACCGCTGGAACCGCCAGCCGATTCTGCAGCCGAATCCATAGACAGTGGCAAGCCGACTGTGACTGCGAAGGAAGAATCGGCTGACGAAAATGTCGTCGCAGGCGATTCGGCAGCTCCCTAGTCATCGTGTTCCAGGACGGGAAGTCCTCGGCATGTTCACATCAAGCACAACGGATCGTCGTTTTTCCGAAAGACTCTCATGCTATTTTCAATTCTTGCGGTGCAGGAAACTGTCGCGGAAGTCGACGGCACGGTGGAAACCCTCGCGAAAGTCGTCTCGGCCGTCACTGAGGCTGTTCCGCAAAGCGGAGGTGCGGCTCATCTAATTTTGTTGCTGACGGTCTTCGTACTGGCTGTTTTTCTGGGCATCGAGATCATCACGAAGATCCCGCCGACGCTGCACACGCCGCTGATGTCCGGATCGAACGCGATCTCCGGAATCACTCTGGTGGGGGCCGTTCTGGCGACCGGTGCCGACAACGGACCGTGGGCCACCATACTTGGTTTTTCGGCCATCGTGTTTGCCACGATGAACGTGGTCGGGGGCTTTGTCGTGACGAACCGCATGCTCGCAATGTTCAGGACGAAAAAGTAGTTCCGCTGCATGCCCTCTGATTCTCTGCCGGTCCCACTTTCATAATCGGAACCAAGTCTCGTGAGTCCAGATCTGATCGACCTTAGTTATCTACTTGCTGCCAGCCTGTTCATCATCGGATTGAAGGGGCTGACCAAACCACGTACCGCAGTACGCGGCAACCTGCTGAGCGCCCTGGCGATGCTGATTGCCGTAGCCGCAACCTTGCGGCATCAGGACATCGTCGGTGTGACCGGACTGCTGATCGCCGTTGGCATCGGCTCGTTTGTGGGCACCATACTGGCTCTGAAGATTGAAATGACGGCGATGCCGCAACTGGTGGCTCTGTTCAACGGTCTTGGAGGGGGGGCGTCCGTACTGGTTGCTGGTGCGTATCTGGCGGGCAAAGAGTTTTCAGCGCGTGTTGCTTCGGGTGCCTGCTTTACCGATGTGCTGACGGCCACTGCCGCATCGGGACTGATCGGTGCCGTCACTCTGTCCGGCAGTCTGGTTGCCTTTGCGAAACTTCAGGAACTCAAGTTCGTCAAGGACGTGTCGTTTCCCGGTCAAAAGCTGCTGAACCTGTTCCTTGCAGTCGGGGCGATCGGCCTCGGCTGGATGCTGGTGACACAACCGGAACACGCTCAGGCGTGGTATTGGGTGATGGCCTGTGTGGCAACCGGGCTGGGGATTCTGCTGGTGATTTCGATCGGCGGAGCGGACATGCCGGTCGTGATTGCCCTGCTGAACTCGTATTCCGGACTTGCTGCGTCTGCGACGGGATTCGTGCTGAACAACAATCTGCTGATCATTGCCGGAGCCTTGGTTGGCGCATCAGGACTCATTTTGACTCGCATCATGTGCAAAGCGATGAATCGTTCGCTGGGGGCCGTTCTGTTCGGAACGATGCAGTCCGGGGGAACTTCTCTGTCAGACGAAGAAGTCTACACCAGCGTCAGGTCAACGTCGGCCGATGAGGTTGCGATGATGCTTGAGGTTTCTCAGAACGTGCTGATTGTTCCCGGCTATGGAATGGCCGTAGCCCAGGCACAGCATGCGGTCCGTGATCTTACGAATCTGCTGCTGAATCGGGACGTGGACGTACAGTTTGGCATTCATCCGGTGGCGGGGCGGATGCCCGGGCACATGAACGTGCTGCTGGCCGAAGCGGACATTGACTACGAACGTCTTAAGGAAATGGACGAAGTCAATTCCACGATGGATCAGGTCGACGTGGCCATTGTTCTGGGAGCCAACGACGTCGTCAATCCGCTCGCACGTACCGACCCCAACAGCCCGATCGCGGGCATGCCGATCATCGACGTCGACAAAGCACGGACGGTGATCGTCATCAAACGCAGCCTGAGTCCCGGGTTTGCCGGGATCGCCAATCCGCTGTTCGCTGCCGACAACACCCTGATGCTGTTCGGCGACGGCAAGAAGGCCATCACCGAGATCACCAAAGCATTTGACGACGCGTAGAGCAGTTTTCAAAATGATGTGGGCCGTGGGGCTCGTGGGAAGGCGACTCTCGTAAGTGCAGAGACGTTCGCCGCGGCCACAAGTCAGCGTCACACGCTGTAGCAGAGGCTGTCAGTCAGTGCGAGCGGCGCTCAACGTCATACGGAAACGTTTTTCCCTCACACATTTTGTGTTGATGGGGAAAGAGTAGCGGAAGACAAAGGGCGACTCAGTAATACGATCCGCCGGTTGAATTACTCGGACGCACAATCCGGCTGACGCAGAATTTGCACATCGTGGCCGTCATGACGCACCTTCACTGTGGCGTCGCCGCGCTGGCAGGCGTGTTGGGCGATGTGTTTCGCTTCCTGCAACGTCCGAAACTCGGCAACGTAGACCTTCCCGGCTTTCGTCTGCAGACATACAGAGTACTCGGCAGAAGTTTCGTCGATAGAAACAAGACTGTCCGGTAACGTATTCACGATTAGTCCCCTATTCCCGGACACCACAGTCTCCGAGATTTGTCTAACAGGTTCCCGCAGTCCTGAGGGGGACGTCAACGACATACGGGGCAACAGATTGAACTGGCCAAGGGCAATTTTCAACGTAGCCTGGAAAATCGGTAATTGGGTACGGAATCCCTCATTTTTTTATCTGTGGAATGGCTTCAACCACCCTCGCCGGGTTGATGCAGTACGCCGTCGGCCGACCAACGCATTATTCGTTTCCCTGGTCGGGTGAAGTGCTCACGTGATGGCCGGTTCTTCAGGCAATGGGGCCGTTTCCGCGTGACGCACCCTTCGGGAAACCCTCACAGATGCGGAGCTGAGTGAAGAGTCAACGACCGCCCGGTTTCTTCCGCTTTGCTTTGCCTGATACAAGGCGTTGTCTGCCCTGGAGAATAACTTCAAGCCGAACTCGCTATTTGTCGGGACACCGCAGCAAACCCCAACACTGACGGTAATGGGGATCTCAGTGCCTTCAAAGCTGATGTCGAGTTCCTCAATGGTCGCTCGCAATCGCTCGCCGACGATGGCCATCCCGTCCGTTGCAATGTCTTCCAGCAGGACGGCGAATTCTTCTCCCCCATATCGAGCCAGCGTTTCATCGGAGCGTGTCACACTTTCAAGTGCCTGAGAAACCTGCTTCAGAATTTGATCACCGGCCTGATGGCCATGCGTGTCGTTCACTTTTTTGAAGTGATCAATGTCAATGACCGCGACACCCATTTGGACGCTGTTGCGCAGGCACTGGAAGACCATTTCGGTCAGTCGCCGATCAAAGAAAGCACGATTGGCGATGCCAGTCAGGGCGTCTGTGGTGGTTTGCCTGACCAGGTGTTCAACCTGCGTCTTGAGCCGTCCATTCTCCGCAACCAGTTCGGTCGGTACGGCGCAGGTATCGACCCGAATCATATCGGTGAATTCAGTCAGCTGATCCAACGCGTCCTCAAGCAGCTGGTCCGAATCCGGGAGTGCCGACGGATCGATGTCAAACAAGCTGGCAGAATCGTCCAGCTTCGCTCGGACTCTGGTCGTCAGTTGTTCGACATCCATTGCGTCGGCGTTTAGTTTCTCCAGTCGTTCCTGAAGTACAATCAGGGCAACGCCGGTGTCTGTGTCGCATAGATACCGTGCGAATGCATCCGCGACACCCGTCACATCTGTCAATTGCTGAGTCTCGTCGTCCAGTTGCCGGTCAGCCGAATCGGGCACCAGCGAATTGATCGCAGCAATGCAGCGTCGCGGCAGTCCGGAACGTTCCAGCATTTCTACTGAAATTTCATGATGAGTGGATCCGTAGACCTCTCGTTCGAGATCGGCAAGTGACTGACTGCCTTGCTGAGACTGCTTGATAACATCGATGTATTTGTCAGCGCCCTGGTTCAGCAGACCAAGCTGACCGATACCGGCCAGCAGATTGGTTGTGAAACATTCGGCCTCGACACTTGCGCTAAAGAGTGATCCAACCACTTCACCAGCTGATGCCTGAACAAATGAGCGAAGCCAGAAGTGTCTGAAGTGTTTTGCGGCTTCTTCGGACTCCAGCGAGTCGGCTGAGAGTGAGAAACTCAGGACCAGTGGTGTGACTTTCGCCTTGCCCAACAGCACGATCGCCTGCCGCAGGTCAGCGATTTCGCGGCGCAAACCGAAACGACTGGAATTGGCGGCTTTGAGAAGCTTGCTGGCAATTGCCGGGTCAGCCTGAACGAGATCAGCGACCTTCTTGACGGGGACGTCGGGATCACTAAAGACCCTGAGTATCTCCACTGCGATAGTTGGCAGCGAAGGCAGTCTGGTTAGTGATCGCCTGCGTTTCGTCATCAGCTTGTTTCCAGACGTCCGGCCCCGGACAGCAGAATATTTTGTTACACCCCTCATCGAGGCGGGCGTGCCGGTACTTGCCTGGGTTCTGAAACATAGCCTGGATTTCAATTAAATGACGAACCGGAATAGATTCCTTTCGGCCACCAACTACGTGTTATCCCTACCGGATGACGCTATAAATCGAGACGTTCGCCGGTCGCAGCAGGATTTCCCTGACATTGGATCGTGGCGTGATGGCACGCGAGCGGCAGCTCGGTTGTTACTCGCGGCTGAGCGTTTCATCCAGATTCAGCAACATCAGACACACAGAGGCCCATGCTGCGTGTTCAACCGGGTCAAGTTCTTCATGGCGTGATGATTCGCCGACGGACAGCAGGTCAACAGCAGCCTCCCTGTCATCGCGGTATTCGGCTCGACTGCGATTCAGCCCAGCGGTGATCACATGAAGTTCGGCCTCGGTGGGTCGACGCGTCAGAACGCGCATGAATGCGTGTCCGATGCGTGGTGTGTCGCCATCCAGCTGCTCGTTGGTCAGGAGTTTCCGGGCCAGAGTTCGAGCGGCCTCCACATAGGCTGTCTCGTTCTGCGTCAGCAGGGCGTGCAGTGGCGTGTTGGTCCGCGCCGTTTTGACTGTACAGTATTGCCGTGAAGCATTGTCAAAAAACATGGTCGGCGCGATGATGCGTCGCCAGAAAATGTACAGGCTGCGTCGATAGAGTTTCGTTCCTGTGTCCTGTTGATACGTCTTCTTGCCGAAGGTTGCCTCTTCCCAGACGCCAGCGGGCTGATATGTGTTCACAGGAGGACCACCTGTCTGGTCATTCAGCAGTCCGGACACTGCGAGAGCCTGATCGCGCAGCATCCATGCCGGCATGCGATATCGTGCAAACCGGGCCAACAGACGGTTCTCCGGGTCGACCTCGGAAAGATTCAAAAGAACGCCGTCGACACCGGCGATTGCCGAAGGGCGAATTACGGATGACTGCCGGTACGTGTGGCTGGTGACGATGGTTCTGATCAGCCGTTTCACGTCCCAGCCGTTGTCACGAAAATCGGCCGCCAGCCAGTCCAGCAGATCCTTGTGCACGGGATACTCTGCCTGCACTCCGAAATCTTCGGTCGTTTTGACCAAACCGATACCGAACAGTTGCTGCCAGAAACGGTTGACCGTTACCCGGGCCGTCAATGGATGTTCGTCGGAAAGCAACCAACGGGCCAGGTCCAGGCGATTCCTGTGTTTGCCGCCCGAAGTCATGGAGGGAAGACTGCGGGGTGTCAGCGCCGTGACCTCACGCTTCGTGACGTCGTTGTACAGACCTCGGTTGAGTACATACGTCGGCCGCCACTGGTCCTGGTCCGCCATGACCATAACTTTGGGTGTGGCTTTCCTGACGGCGGCAGCTTGCGCCATCAACGATTCTTTGCGCTTGCTGAGTTTTGCATATTCCCCATCGTGCTGTAAAAACGCCGTGCGAATTCGATCGTTTTGTTTATTGGTACGACGCGAAGGATCGACATGCAGGTCCGCCACCAGCGTTTCCCTGCCTGATGCAGATTGCGGCGCGACCTTTTTCGGCTGACTGTTCGCCAGCAGTTCTTTTTCCCACTCGGTCTGGCGGGGCTGAAGTTTTTCCTCCCTGTCGGCCAGGGTTCTGGTGGTCTCTCCCAATTGCTTCTGCAGGTCCGTCTGGCGACTCTGTTGGTCAGCCGTCGGGGCGGCGAGAACGGGAGCAGTCTGCGGGTCACCGCCGCTGCCGGACACCGGAGTCTGGTTGAAGAACGCAAAAAACTGGTAATATTCCTGCTGAGTCAGCGGGTCATACTTGTGATCATGACACCGGCAGCAATTGAGCGTCAGGCCGAGCCAGACGGTGCTCATCGTTTCGGCCATATCCATGACGTAGTCGACTCGATTCTCTTCCGCAATGCGGCCGCCTTCGCCGTTGATCATGTGGTTGCGACAGAAACCGGTTGCCAGTGTCTGTTCAGGGGTGGCGTCGGGCAACAAATCACCGGCCAATTGCAATGTCGTAAACTGGTCAAACGGGATGTTGTTGTTGAATGCCGTCACGACCCAGTCGCGCCACGGCCACATCGTACGTTCGCGGTCGCCCTGATAGCCGTTGCTGTCGGCGTAACGTGCTGCGTCCAGCCATTCCCACGCCATGCGTTCGCCGTAGGCGTCGGAACTTAGTAAGTGATCGACCAACTTCTCATAGGCGTCCGACGATTTGTCAGCAGTAAACGCCTCGATGGCCTCCATCGTCGGCGGCAGACCTGTCAAATCCAGCGTCACTCGTCGCAGCAGCGTATGGCGTGCAGCTTCGATGGATGGACGCAGTTTCCTTTCGGCCAGGGTCGACTGCACAAAGGCATCAATCGGATTGCGAACAAGCTGCCGGGCCATGACTGCTTTCGGAACAACCGGGGCCACCAGTGGTTCAAACGACCAGTGTCGACCCCACGGCGCTCCACTGATCACCCAGCGTTTCAGATTTTCTTTTTCGGGCGTTGACAGACTGCGATTGGAATCCGGGGGCGGCATCATTTCGTCAGGGTCGGTGGAGAAAATTCGCTGCAGTAAGACGCTGTCAATCAGGGAATCACGCCCGATTGCGTTGGCCGTGCCGGTCTCTGTATCGAGCCGCAGATCTGCCTGACGCTGTGCTTCGTCAGGCCCGTGACAGAAGTAACAATTCTCAGAAAGAATCGGCAGGACGTCTCGTGAATAACGAATGTCGGGCGACTCATCTGCGAACGAATTGGAATCGCAGACAAAAATGAGACCGACGATGACAAAGAGTCTATGCATTGTTCAAAACAGCTGGCGAACAGTGCCGGACGCCGTCCGGGAAATGCGGGTCGTCAGATTCGGAAGGAAGGAACAGGGAGGGTCTGCGTCTGCTGGTACCGCTGCCCCGATTAATCGGCACCGGATTTTCTGACCAGTCGTCCAGTTCGGGCGTCCGCAGGTGATTGATCCAGAATGGCATTGTATGCCAGATCCACCGAGATGGCATCACCGATCAGACGAAAGGTGGCAGGGTGGCACCGTTTGAGTGGGTGGCAAACGGAGTGCCGCGGAAGGTAGGCCGGATCCAGGAGCGCAGCGACGCTGCGTGCGCTGGGCATGATTGAGAGATTGAAGGTGAAAGTCCTTTATGGAGCCTATCGGAGGCAACCAATTTACGTTATGCGGGGCGACCCCGATGAAACGCTTGGTGCCGGAACAGCGTTTCGCTCGGTCGCGGCCTACGTGGCTTGTTGCAAGCAACAGGGCCACCCGAGGGTTCACTCGTACCTCGTTCCAGCCCCGGCCACACTCTGCGACTTTACAGCCATTAATGATTGCGCCCGTGGCCGACTATTCTTCTGAAGAGCTGGGTGGATCTTTGTCATAGTCAGCGGCTTTGTCGGCTGCCGTCTTCTCGGCTGCCGGCTTTTCATCACCAGCGGTCGGCGTATTCACGGCCGGGGCGTCATCTGCTACGACCAGCGTTTTCGCATCTACTGGTTTCTTGACAACGTCAGTTGCAGCAGGTGTGGCGGCGGGCTTTGCAGCAGGTTCTATCAGCACTCGCTCCCTCAGATTCTGGCCGAGCTTCAATTGCCAGATACCTGCGGCATCTTTCATCCGAATATGACGTTTTGCGATCTCGATAAGTTCGGCGTCAATGTCTGCCGCCTCGATCCAGTCTCCGACCCGCAATTCCGGCTTCTTGTTTTCCGCCTGATTCCAGAAAAATGCGACAAGCTGGCCGTCCCGGCCAACAGCACCGGTGAATCGTGTCAATGCGGCGATGTCGTCCATGACTTTCAGTGTCAACGTTCCGACAGCGGACATGGCCGGTTCGCCACCGTCGGTGACCTTCACCTTGATCGGGTACTCGCCGGGCGTGAACGTGCGCGGCGCGGTCCACTTCAGGATATTGCCGTCTTCGCCAAAGACCATACCTTCCGGATTATCGTCACCTTCAAGTGAGTATTTCAGATTGGCCATCGGCCCATCGTCCTGAGCAGCGACGGTTAGAATGAAGTCACGCCCCAGCACGGCGATGGCGTCAGCAGGCAGAGTGATCTCAGGCGCGTCATTCGGCAGCTTGACAGTGATCGTAATCGTTTTTTCCACTCGCAGATCTTCGTTGTTTTTCTGCGTCAGTATGACAGTGCCTTCGTACTTCTTCGGTTCGATGTCTTCGCCTGTCGTCCATTCCAGCTCACCCGATTCAGCATTGATCGCCATACCATCGACAGCATCTTCCAGAGCAAACACCGGCACACCGATGTCTTCATTAATGTCTTCTGCACGTGCCGTCATTTTCACGGACTCGCCGGGAGCAATCGTCTTGTCGAGGACGGACGCGATTCGCGGTTTGTAAACTCGCGGCGGAGTCGGCTTGGCAAACGGTGACGAATTCAGAAAGTTATCGTAATCAGAAAAACTCACGTTGCGCCGTCCGAAAGCGACGGGAAACAGTTGCACGCTCTCTTCAACAGTATGGGGCGCAGCAATGGTTCCCTCCTGCCCGCGTTCGACGGTCCATTTTCCGTTGTTCTCACTATCGATGGCAGTGACCTTCACCATTTCCTTGCCAACCTGAGCAAGGAACGGTGCCTTCGTGGGGAATCCCTTAGCAGAGGTGACCGTTAGTTCCGTGTCGGTCGCAGACAGGGGTTGCGGCAGTTTTGCTCGGACAAAAACGTCGTTGCTGTCCGGGCAGCCAGCGACACTCATACCCTCTGCAGTAAGCAGAATTTCCATGCGCGGGTTCCCCTGGGAACCGGTGCTCTGGATTTCCAGGTTCGCAATGCGATGCATCAGACCGGCCTGTTCGAACAGGTACAGAAACCGGCTGAGCCCTTCAAGATCCGTTTCTGCCTCCACATCCACGTTGACTGTCAGGTATTGGTTGCGACGATTGTCCGTCCTGCCAGGGTTCACATCCAATTGAGAAAATTTACATTGTTTCGCAAGGTTGGTGATCCAGATCTGATACAACCACTGCGCATCGGAGATTCGTGGCGGCAGACTGGCAGCACGGCCCTGGCTGATGTGTTCTTTCGCCACCAACAGCTGCATCTGCTTCAGCTCTTCCCGCTCGTATTCGGTGGTGGCGTTGTCCAGGTTGCGTTGAGCATCGCGGACCGGTCCCATGATGACGTCGTCGACCAAAGGCCGAAGTACGCCGAGTCCAAGCACTCCTGCAAGGACCATCGCGAGTACTTTTGTACGTTGTTTATCGTCCATTCTATCTGCCTCAGGCTTTCTTCTGCTTCTTCGCCAGTTCTTTTTTTGGCGTTGGAATGCTGACTTCCAGAATCAGTTCCGTGGGATAGTTGGGATCGCGTGGATTCTGTTGAATCGGAGTCGCCGCCACTTCGTAGCCGGCATCCGTAAGTACTCGCATCAGGTCTTCGACATCGCGGGGTGATTTGGCGTAGCCTTCGGCATCGAAAGAAGCGATGTAGTCTCCCTTCCGCAGGCTGAATTTGAACTGCCTGATGAAGACACGTTCTGTACTGCCCATGATCTGCTGAATCTTTTTTAGTTCATCCAGCCAGCTGATGTCTCGATCCGTCCATTCCGTCAGACGTTCGTCCAGCAGAAGGTCGTTCTTACCCAGCTTGTAGGCATCCTTCATGTCATCGGCTTCACCGGCCAGGGCGGTGGCTTCCTTATTCAGTGCACTGACCTTATCGGTTCGCCATTTCCAGCCGCCGACCAGCAGCAATGTTGCGATGCCGGCGATCAGAATGGTTTTGAGCCGACGATAGTCTTTCTTTTCCGGAGTCTGCCTGGGGTTCACCAGGTCGACCGCAGCGACCGACGCTTTCTGCGAATTGGCAATCGCACCAATAGCAGCCAGCAAGTCGGACGGTACCAACCCTTCTGCCAGGTTGCCGTTGAACAGAGTGCCTGCGGGATCGATACGAACAATTTCTGCGTCGTTCAGTCGTTTCGTGATCGAATCGGGTACCCTGGCTGAGACGTCGGGACTGCCAATCACCGTCAGACGATGGACCGCATATTTGCCGATGTCTTCAGCGGCTGCCAGGCGAGCACGTGACACTTCTGCCCTCACCGCCTGTTCGACTCCGTCCAGCGACGACCATGACGCACCGCTGTGCGAGAAAGCAACGTTGTGCCCGGTCATGAAGATCATTTCGATGGAATCGGATCCCAGCGAAATGACAGCCTCCACGGCCTGGTTGTCGACCTTCTTCGAAAGCAGACCTGCGTGCACAACAGCGGCAGCGATGCCGAACGAGCTGACGCGAATACCAGACACTTCCAGACCGGCAACGGTCAGAGCTTTACGAACATCGTCGACGTGTTTCTGCGGCAGCGTCACCAGTAATACTTCGCGTGTCTGGGCACCTGCACTGACGGGCAGAGGCACAAAGTCCAGACCGACGGATTCCACGGGCACAGTCAGCCGTGTGGCCGCCTGCATACGCACCATGTCGGGAATTTCGTCGTCGGAAAGATTCGGCAGTTCAACGCGATTAAACGTCACTTGGTGGCGCGGAAACACAACAATTGCTTCTGTCGCAGTGACTGCGGCAGACTCAAGTGCTGTCTTCAGCATTTCGCCGAGTTCGATGGCCGTGAATTTGCCGTCTTCACGGTCAATGGCGACCGACGCGCGAACCTGCACGGATGATCCGGAAGTCGAACCAACAGCAGCGATCAAGCGGTCGCGGTCCCATTCTATGACAAGGGTTTCAGCCATGATCTATTTCCTGAACGGCGGGCGAATGTGCCTATTAAACACCGGAAACGCCATCGTGGTGTCGGTGTGAACCAAACGCAATATCTGGTCTGGAGTTATGTCGATTGAATTCAGCGTCCCGGCGGCTTGTGCCAACAAAAAACGCCCGCTTTACATGCATCTTTGGAGCGCCTCTCGGAAGCGGGCCGTTGATTTCTGAATGGTCGTTCGATTTTGGTTATCCCGATGCCGCTTTGCGACGATTGTCTGGAAGTTACCGGTCGGAATCTGTGGGTGTGAGGATGCTGGGGTGGTAGCCGCGTCCCAGCGACGTCAGGTCACGAACGGACATAATGCGAGGCGGGTATTCCGTGGCATCAATCATGGCTTCAAGACGCGTGCTGGGGCCGCCAGCGTCGAAGTGACCGATGGCCTGAAAACGATAAACGTCGCCACCAGTCGTGATGTACGGGCCGATGGTGCGGAGAGTTTCCAGATCGACGAGTCCTTCTGCCAGTATCCACGCCGCCGTGTTGTGGCGTGCCGTCATATTAGACGAGGAACTCTGCAGATCAATGGGTGGTCTCGCCCCGAGAATCGAATCCGGCAGATCTGCAGGAATATCGAAACCCAACCCCGGCAGCACCGTCAGGACTTCCAGACGAGCCTGGTTGATGTTGATCCGGCCCTCGACGTAAGCGTCGTCTGTGGTGGTCAGCATTTTCTCCAGGTCGGGGAATACGTTCAGCAACACGCTGCTGTCTTCCGGCCACGGGCTTTCAAAGGACTGATCCACGCCGGTGAGCATTTTGGTTGCATTGGAAGGGCCACCGATCAGTTGGTAAATCGAAGTGAACTGATACGTGGACACAACGGTCAGATCAATGTCGTTTCGCGAGATCTGGTCCTGAATTCCGGATTCCGCGGCTGGAGTACCGGGCGTCATGTATTCGGTCCCCGCCAGACGTATCGCGACGATATAGCTGGCGGCTTCTGCTCCGAACTCCTCTTCTATGGCATCGTACAGTTCGGTCATTTCGCCCATATTGATGTTGATTTTTTCTTCCCCATCAGGCGTTGTGTTTCGTTCACGACTGCGAGCAGTGAGGTAATCTTTCCAGCCCAGGTCCAGAATGCCATCGGCATTGTCAAAGGGGAGCGTTTGTTCGCCGTCGTTCTCGTTGGCGTCCAGTATTCCGTTGTGGTTCGCGTCCTCTCCATAAAACAGATCCGGCGTGACTCCCTGGACCTTCAGCAACTCGTCAATGGAATCCATCGGGCCGTTCTTGCAGGGATAGGGAACGCTGAGTCCTTCGTATTCGTTGGATTCCGCACCGCCGGGGCGGCGATCTTCATCAGTATCCAGCCAGTCCAGAATGGCGTCGATGATATCATCTGTCATATTCGGAATACTGGACGTTGCCATATATACCAGGCCCAGCCGTTCTTCTTCCGGCAGCAACTGTTCCAGTGTGTCCAGTTCCAGCAGTCGGTTGATGTTGAACTTGGCGTTCTCGTTGCCCAGACCGAAACGAATACCTCCCGCTGACGAGTTGGATTCGTCCGGTGCGATGATCGTGTAACGAACACGTCCCCGATCGACCGAGGAATCCCGCAGCAACTGCCCTCGAAAGACGTCCGGATCGTTATACAAATCGACGGTGTCGTCGTAATCGCGTTCCAGAATGCGGGTCGCCGCATATTCAATGGCGGATTCCGCAGCGGTGCGAGCTGTGACATCGCGACCACCCATGGCGGCCGCTTCGTGTTCCACCAGCATTGTGCCCGAATAGTTGTAAGCCGCCAGCGACAGCAGCACGATGGCGATGGTGACGACCGCCAGTACGAAGCCACGGCGTGGCTGGTATTCCGTTGCGGAGTCGTAAGTTGCAGCGTTTCGTTTCATAACGCGGTCTCCCCAACGTATGGCGTGCAGACAGGAAGCGGCACAACCAGTCGGTGCACGGTATCCTGCAGTGCTCCCACGGTTTCCGCGAGATTGCGGTCGTCATTTTCATCCTGAACGACTGTCAGTGTCAATTCAATGATGATCGCCAGCGGCATTGCATTCTGAGCCGTACTGTCCCATTCCGTCAGGTAATCGACTCCGTCAAAGTATTCGAACTTCAACGCCGCCACTTCCGGGGCCAGCAGTGCGGTGGCCGCCAGCTGCATTCCCATGTCGCCCTGATTGATGGCCGTGCTGAGTCCGATAAGATCGCCCTGCATACGAGCCAGCCCTTCCGACGGCCCGGATAGCGTGGCGTTCGAAGCTGCGAATTCTCCGCCCAGGCTGCTGCCACCTTCCCGTGCCATCAGGTATCGCACGACCAATGCGTCGCTGCTGCGATCTGTGGGCAACATCAACTCCTGAGCACTGATGTAATCCTGATCACGATCCGGACGGCTGATGTACAACACCAGATCGGAGTCGGAACCAAATAGGCCGTTGGTGTAGCTCGCCATCGCCGTATCGGCATCGACATCGTCCGTCTGGTCGTCGTCTTCTTCGGACGTACTCAATTCCTCTTCGACAAAAGTACACGACTGAATGTCACGAGCCATCTGACGCAGCACGGCTCTGGCGATCTGAGCTCGTTCGATTTCGTCATAACTTTCTGTCGCGGTCGTCCAGTACACGGACATCGCCGTGTACAGAGCGGCCATCAACAGTGTGGTCAGTCCGGTGGCCAGCAGAACTTCCAGCAGAGTGAAGCCGTGTGTGCGGGATACAGGAACCTCGCTGCCGCGCGGCCCGATGGGCACGCGGTTAAACGAATAATCGGTTCGATTTCGTCTACACGAATTCATTCTTCGGCCTCCGCTTCTTCAGCCGCCATGGCTGCGTCCAGAAACAGCTGCGGATCTCGCATCAGACGGACCAGCAGGAACGCCGAATTGGGCAATTGCTCGGCAATCACGTGTTCCACTCGGACGCTGATCAGCAACAGACTTTCCCCCGGGCCTTCTTCCACGGTGACCGAATACCGCCAGTTTTCACTGTCTGTAAACGGCTGGTTGGATTCCGACGTCAGTGGGCTGATTCCGGAAACGAGTTCGCCCATCAGGCTCTCACACCGCAGGGCGGCTTCCGAATCCAGTTTCGCGCTCAGCCGAGAATCATGGCCCACACGCATCACCTGCAGAATAGCGGTCAATGACCCCATGAAGATCGCAGTGGCCAGCAGCACTTCCAGCAGCGTGATCCCTGAACGGCCGGCGTTGTTCACGCCGGCAGCAGAAGACAACCCACGTGTTCTGCGTTCAGAAGACTTGCCTGTGGACAGCTTCATCAGTCTTCCTCCTGATAAACCTGCGACGTGCGAGCAGTTCCGGTGATGCCGCGCAATGCGATTTTTGAGGTGAGTCCTTCTTTGTCGGACACCCTAAATACGAAATCGTCGGCCATCCCGTCAAAACGAAACATGATCGGTCGGGACCAGGTTTTTCGCGCCAGTTCACTGCCGCCGAGTGATCCGAACCGTTCGGGGTCGAGAGTTTCTGACAGTTCGTCGACGCCGTCGTCGGCTCTCAAACGCATGTCGTCAGACAGCACATCCAACAGACGCACATATTCTTCAGTTGTTGTACTTCTGCTGCCGGAATCGTCGAGATTCAATTCGCTTTCGGACGGAAGAACGACCATGGCCGGACCGTTGAGTTCATACCGAAACTCGTAGTCAATGCCTGTGTCGACCGCAAACTGCCTGGTCTGTCCCAAAGTCTCACGCACTCGGTCGGCCGCTTCAAAGACGGTACTCTCACGAATCATCGACATCAGTTGCGGTGCTGCCATGGCTGAGATCATGGCCAGAATCGCAAGCACGATCATCAATTCCATCAGCGAAAAGCCACCTGGGTGGCGTGTCTGATGGGAATGATGGAATCGTTTCATGGCCGTTACGGTTCATTTGAAGAGTCCCGGTCTCTGCGAGAGATCGGGACTCTTATTTGTTCGGCAAGACAGTGTTTGAATGACCGGTTGGGTGCCAGTGTTTTCGTCAGCCATAAAGCACTGGCGGAGCCAGTGGCACAGATCAATCCTCGGCTGACGCTGCACTACTCTATGTCACGTCGCAGGTTGCTGACGTCGTCAGTTGAATGACTTCCGTTGCCGTCTTCACCGTCCGGACCAAACGACCAGATCTTTGGTTTCAGGTCGCCGGAATCGTAGGAAACCTGAAACTCGTGGTTCCATGCGTCCATTGGAAGTTCTTCCAGCAGCGGCTGCTGTTGCTGCCCAAGACTGTCTTCCCATTGCTCAGTCAACGCCTGAATGTCCGCCGATCCGCCTTGTATGTCAAAGACACCGTTGTTCTTGACAGCCTTCCGCTTGAACGCATCTTCGATCGTCTTAATTGTCGTCCGAGTGGTCATGATGTTGGCGTCCTGCTGGCTGCTGAGCAGATTGGGCGCCACCATAGCCGCGATGGCGACAATAATGGCCAGTACGATCAACAGCTCAAG
This sequence comes from Fuerstiella sp., assembly GCA_029941865.1. Taxonomy (GTDB): domain Bacteria; phylum Planctomycetota; class Planctomycetia; order Planctomycetales; family Planctomycetaceae; genus Fuerstiella. Next base: position 28,972 of record JAPYTO010000005.1, read on the forward strand.
CAGCGTAAAACCGGAGCGACGACTGGATGGTTGGCGTCGTTTCATTGTCTTCATTTTCTGTTGTCCTTTTCAATTAGGCCGGGCCTTCCGGGCCCTTTGGTCGTGAGTGTGGGAATTGTGGTTTTGGATTTGCCTTTGAGCCGTGACGAAGAACGGTCGTAGCCGATGTCGTGAGACTTCCGACGGACCCTCAAAACGCACCGAATTCTCACGAATCCAGCTACATGTCATGAGTCTCGTCAGCGATAAATTGAATTGTTGTGTGCCACTGGCTTCGCCAGTGTTTTCATGAGCCTCCAAGCACTGGCACAGCCAGTGGCACACATCAAATTCTTCGTTCAAACGAGTACTCCTATTAACCCCTGATGACAGGTATCCTGTTCGAACAAAACTGTAACTTATTGTATCCGTAGGAATTTCCTGCTGGATCTGAATGTTCAGCGAACGCTGGACATGTTCAGAATCGGCAGCAACAGAGCCGCGATCACGAAGGTCACAACGGCCGCCATGATTAATAACAGGAAGGGTTCCAGCAGTCGCACGATTACGTCGATCTTGCGGCTGGTGTATTTTTCCAGATTGTCGGCAATGCCGATCAATACGTTTTCCAGGTTGTTCGCTTCTTCTCCAATAGAAATCATTTCCACGATTTCGTTTGAAAACTGCCCGCTGGCACGCAGCGGAATGGCAAGTGATTTACCGCCGGAAACGCTGTCCGCAGCGTTTCCAATCGCTTCGCTCAGCACTACGTTACCGCTGGCGTCCTTGGCAATCCGCAACGACTGCAGAATCGGCACGCCGTTACCCAGCAAAGTCCCCAGCATGCGACAGAAACGAGCGACGGCAAGATTCCGAACGATGGGTCCCAGCCCCGGGGCTTTCAGCTTCCACTGATCGATTTTGTCCTGAGCCTCTTTTGATTCTGAGACGTAGTAGAACAAGCCGGCAACCCCGCCGACCAAAGCCGGCAGGATGACGTACCACCATTTCTGCAGGCTCTCACTGAACGACATCAAGGTCGTCGTGGCCCACGGCAGTTTCCCCTGCTCCTCCATGCGACCGAAAATCTGGGCGAACTCGGGTACGAACCAGACCAGCAGCACCGTGATGATGATGGAACCGACGCCCATCAAAAACAGCGGGTACACCATGGCTCCGGTGACCTTGCCTTTTAGCTCTTCCTGATGGTCATTGAAGGCGGCGACTCGGGCCAGCACATCTTCCAGAAAACCACCCTCTTCACCCGCCCTGACCATGCTGGCCGTGAGGCTGTTGAACGCCTTGGGGTGCCGCCGCATGGCTTCGTTCAGTCGAGTACCGTCGGCTACCTGCTCACGGATATCCTGCACGACAAACCGCAATGCTGCATGCGACGTCTGATCTTCCAGTAACTGCAACGATCGCAGCAGTGGAACACCGGAACGCAGCAGGTCGGACAGCTGGTTATAGAACGTCGTCAGATATCGTCCGGGGACGCGTCGTGATCCGGTGACAACCTGTCGTCGTGTCGCTTCGGACATTCCGACTTTGATTGGAAACAGACTCTGCGTCTGCAGAGCCACCAGCGCATCTTTTTCGCTGCCGGCAGTTAACGTTCCCGTTACCTGCTTTCCGGAGAGTTCTCTGGCGGTGTAATCGAAATCCGGCATTGTTATTCTTGACCAAACCGACAGTTTCCTGCAGGACTGGTTTTCGACGGCTTAAAGGTTTCAATAGACGCTTATACAGCGACCAACGGGAGCGGCCAAACACCTTCCGAGCGTTAGCTCGCATCGGCTCGCGGGCCGTCCCGCGTCCCGCATCAGGCGATAATATCCCCGCGAGTAATTCTGACCACTTCTTCCACGCTGGTTCCGCCTTCCATGACTCGTTCCCAGCCGCTGTCTCGCAGCGTTGCCATGCCATGTGCGATCGCGTATTTTCGGATCTTGTTCGCACTCTCGTTTTCAGCGCACATCTCCTTAAGCACTGGATCTATGGTCAGCAGCTCAAAAACACCGGTTCGACCTGCGTAGCCCGAGTCGCTGCATTCCCGGCATCCGACCGGTTCGTAGATGAATTCCGGACGTTCTTCGGGAAAGTCTGCCGGCAGATCCAGTGAATCGGTCGCGACCTTACGTTTGCAGTCCGAACAAAGGCGACGGACCAGACGCTGAGCCAGAACGCCCTCTACGGTGCTGGCCACCAGGTACGGTTCGACACCCATGTCCACCAGTCGCGTAAAAGCGCTGGGAGCATCGTTGGTGTGCAGTGTACTGAAGACAACGTGCCCCGTCAGCGATGCCTGGATGGCTGCCTGACCGGTTTCGCCATCGCGAATTTCTCCAATCAGCACAACGTCCGGGTCGTGCCGCAGGATACTGCGAAGTCCGGCGGCGAAGGTCAGTCCGATCTTGCTGTGAACCTGAATCTGACTGATCCCGTCCATCTGATATTCCACCGGATCTTCGACAGTGATGATCTTTGTATGCGGGTTCTTGATTTCATTCAAGGCGCTGTACAGCGTTGTGGATTTACCGCTACCGGTGGGACCTGTCACCAGGATGATTCCATGCGGCAGAGCAATGAGCTCCCGAAAGCGTTTGATGATTGTCGGCGGCATGCCGACATTCTTCAGGTCAAAGGTCATCTTGTCCTTGTCCAGCAGACGCATGACCACGCCTTCGCCGTGTGTCATGGGAATGATGGACACACGTACGTCGACTTCCCGACCGGACACCCGCAGCTTGATACGACCGTCCTGCGGCAGTCGCTTTTCTGCAATGTTCAGATGTGACATGATTTTCAGTCGAGTCACGATGGCCGAATAGAAATGGTTAATTTCGATCGGCACAGACTGAATTCGCAGCATTCCGTCGATGCGGTAACGAACTCGCAGGGCATGTTCCTGAGGTTCGATGTGAACGTCACTGGCCTGCATTTTGACGGCTTCGATCAGCAGTTCGTTCACCAGTCGGATGACAGACGGTGCCTGAGCTCCTTCGGCCAGTTCGCCGTAGTCCTCCTCAATGTCTTCAAGAAGTTCAATGTCTTCTTCGCTGCGTTGGCGAACCAGTTCGTTGATCGTGTCGCCGCCAACACCCAGCAGCTCGCGAATACGGTTGCCCAGTTCATTGCGTCGAGTCAGAACAGGTTCCAGACGCAGACCGCTGACAGTCCCGAGCTCATCGATTCCCTCCAGATTGAGCGGGTCATCTGTGGCGACGACAACGTGTCCATTCTGGCGGTAGAGTGGCAGTAATGAGTGGCGATAAATCGCCGATGTCGGGAACTGGTTGAGCAGTTCAATATCAATTTCGACGTCATTGAGATCGACGTACTCCATCCCGAATTCATCGGCCAGCAATCGCAGCACGGCGTCTTCGGTCACCAACCCCATTTTGATCAAAGTCTGATCAATGCGATCGTCGTCCTGTTCACTCTTCGCCAGCCCCAGCTGTTCCGAAGTGATCAGACCTTCATCAACAAATAATTGTCCGAGTTCCATAGTTTTGACTTAAGTTTGCAGTTTCATGCACACGCGTCTGTCGTTCCCGGCGGTATTTTCACGTACCCGCCAGGGCAGTTTCTGTCAGCGGGACCGAAGCCAACGCCGATAGAGTGGAGACATGCCGATGCTATCGGCCGCCTGGACGGCCACCACCAGCACCACCAGCACCGCGTCCGCCGCCTGGCGTCCCACCACCGCCAAATCCTCCTCGACCGCCTGACGCTCCACCACCGCCAAATCCTCCTCGACCGCCACCCGTTCCGCCACCACGTCCGCCGCCTGCACCGCCGCCTGCACCGCGAATCCGTTCCTGAATCGCTCTGTTGATGGCATCCTGCTGCGGATTGCTGCCGGGACGCGACTGGCCGCCGGAGGCTCCGGAACCGCTCGCTCCGGAACCACTCGCTCCGGACGACGTTCTGGTCGACGAAGCACTGACCGAAACTCGCGGCAGCAGATTTGTCAGCACCTGCTGAATCAATAACGGATCAGCGTTCTTCAGCTGAATCGGACGAACCATTCTATTCGCGGATTTTGCACGGTCATCCAGTCCGCGAACCACAAATTCCACTTCATCAAACAATGCCAGACTGCTGCTGACCAAAAGTGTGCTGGTCTGAGCATCAACGCCCAACGTCATACGAACCTTACTCGCGGCGTCGTCCCCTCCTCGTCCACCACCGCCACCAAACACGGCCGCCAGTGGATTCTGTTGCTGCTGACGGTTCTGCCCCTGAGCCTCAAGGTATGGCTTGAAAACATCTCCCAACAACGAGGCAACATCATTGACATCGGCGTGTTCCACCATGATGGCCCGCGGTTGCATGTCTTTCAGAGAATCCGGCACGTCGTTGGAATCAAGAACTCTCAGAAAGGCCAAAGCGTCCTTGACCATCATCTGAGGTCCGGAGATAAACAGTGAGTTGGTCCGGAGATCCGGAATGATTTTCATCGTAGACGAGCTGACCCCCAGACCGCTGAGGCCGGTCATGTCCATCAGACTGCTGCCCATAGAAGAAAAGCTGCTGCCCAGACTCCCGAGCATGCTGCCGCCGATGGCACTGCTGCTGGATGCCACGGAGCTGCTGGGAAAAAACTGCGACAACATGTCGGCCGCTTCTGTCGCATCTGCAGATTCAAGGTACACGACCGTCCATTCCGGCTTGAACGGGATCGACTGCTGCAGTTCGTCCAGCAGGTCTTCCAGACGATCCAGCTGCGCTTCGTCTCGCGATGACAGAATCAGTTCGTCGCCGTATACAATGATGTCCACATCACCAAAGGTGCGGGACTGTCGGTCCTGCCGCCGGCCGCCCGATGAGGCCCGTGGTTCATCGGACTGCGTGGGGTATGGTGACCTCACAGGAATAAATCGTTCCGCCGGTTGGGTGGAAAACTCTGATTCACCACGACTGGATGCGGTGGCAGCTGGCCGAGCCGCCCGCCAACGGCTGTCGGAAATCATGTTACGTGACGACGGAAACGCTCGCTGTGACAGCGGGGCATCGACCGGTTCGTTACCTTGTCGTTGAGCTTCAGGAGGTGGCTCCGGCTCCTCACCGAATTCTCCCGTGCTGGTCCGCCGACTGCGAATTGGTCCCGGGTTTTCTGGAATGACGATGTTGATCTTCGTCCCTTCCTGAGCCTCCCATGCCTGCTGCAGAATTTTGATGAAGTCGTCCGGATTGCGGCCCTGCATAGAGAAGCGTCGCACGGTGCCACCATCAGTTCGCTGTCGTATGCCAGTGCCATCTTCGCCCAGATCTGCCAGCACCTGCTTGATTTGCGTAATATGTTCAATACTGCCGCGAACAATTAATCGGCGACCGTACAGATCGGTTTCAATCGTCGGGGCGTCTGCGCCGTCAGCCAGAAACAGAGAACGCAGCGTTGCGGCCGCAGAAAGCGGATCCATCTGGGCCAACGGGATCACAGCCACAGAACCGATGCTGCCACCTCCATCCAGTTGACGAATCAAGGAGGCCACTTCCTGATGCTGACGTTCGGTGGCCATGATGTGAATCCGTCCGGTGCGACGGTCTTCGTTCACAACCTGGACACCGGGGACATTCATCGCCGTCAGTGTTTTTGTGACTTCGCCGGCATCAGCAGACTTCACCTGATAAACCTCAAGATATGTGCCCTTGCGTCCTCTCGCCAGCGGATCTCCATTCGGAGTTTCATTAACATCCAGCGTTTCAATGATTGTCGCTACCAGTTCATGTTGCTTGGCCGTACCCGTCACCAGCAGGCTGTTTAACCGCAGATCCGCGGCAACCTGGATTTCCGGTTCTGCCTTTGCAGGTGTTGCAGGAGTCTGACCACGGCTAAACGCCTGACTGCGTGCCTGAGCCCGAGATCGTTCTTCCGCACTGACGCTGACGTTGGCCACGTTTTGTCGCATGCCAAACTGAGTCATCACCGCGATTTCCGCTTCCTCAGCATCCATGTATCGCAGATGGTAGGCCGTAAAAATCAGAGCATCGGGCTTTGACTTGGCCATTGCTGCTGTCAGCAAACCGTGAATCCGACGCAGGTTGGCTCCGATGTCCGTGACGATCAGAATCTTCGATTCCGTCAAGGCAATCAGACTGCCCATTGGTCCCAGAAGTGCTTCGACTTCCTGAGCAGCACGACCGGCGTCCAGTTCGTCCACGGCGATGGTGACATTGACCAGTTCGTTGTCGCCCACGACAAGTTCGTCGCCGATCTTCAACAATGCATCGGCATCGACATCGGGAATCAGGCTGGGCGGAATCCCGTTGTCCCCGTTCAGGACGATCAGGAAATTGTCCTTCTGAACCATGGCATACCCCTTACGCAGCAGGTAACCATTCATCACGTCCAGCGCTTGCTTGGACGTATATATGTTGTCGTCGATATGACTGAATGTGCCTGGAGGAACTGTTGTCAGGTCCAGAGTCAGGTCGGATCCGTCGGCAAACATCTGCAACACCTGATCCCACGGGGCATAGCGAAAGTTGAATGTGAATTCTTCAACCAACTGCCTTTCGCCAGGCACAACGCTGCCACCGAAACTGGCGACGGACTCCTCTCCGGGAGGAGGCTCATTCATGGGGGCCCGCGGTGTGTCACCCTGTGGCGTATTCCCGCCTGCCGCATCGGTTCGTTCAGCGACCGCTTCTTCCTGTGGTTTTGGTGCCTGAGACAATTCCTTTTCAAACCGAGACTTTTGATCCGCCGTCAGCACGGAGGTAAATTTCGCCCGCCACTGCTCATTGAACGTGTCCCGTTCTTCTTCGGACGCATCAAAGCCCAGTGCACGTGAGGCCGTACGTTGAGCACTGCTGAGTTCGGTGATCTTTTTGACCTGCTCTTCGCTGAGACCATAATCTTTTGCTAAAGCTTCGTTCGCCAGACCGCGTGGCCCGGCATTCGTGAGATACAACCCTCGAAGTGACTTGCGCTGAGAATCCTGAAGGATGGTCAGGGCGTTGTCCTGAAAGACGGTTCTGGCCTTGATGATGGCCTGGCCGAACTCTTCGCGGATTTTTGCCTTTTCTTCATCCGTCTCAGCAGCTTCCAGCTTCTTTCGGTTCTCCTCAAACTGATCGCGAGTCGTCTGTGACGACGCCTGCAGTTCCTGCAGTTTCTTCGACTGTTCTTCAGACAGTCCCAGTTCCTGGTGAACTTCCTCACGCCGCAGAAGATCCGTTTCTGAACCACCCCGACTACGCTGCGCCGATGCTTCCGAACCGAACGAAAGAACCAGGCCCAGAATCATCAGGCGGTGGGTTGTTTTGAGATCAAACATAGCCATCAAGTAGACCTTGAGGTTGTGGCAGGCTTGTGAAGTCCAGGAAGAATATCCAACAGGCGGAACCCCGTGGAAACGCACAAAGAGTCTGTATAGTTTACAGAATCGACCCAGATTCAGAGTATTCTTCGGCAGGAGTAGGGCGATGCAAGCGAATTGGGCAACCTACGTGGAAGTTGTCGGTTGTGACGGTTGGCGAGTGTGAGAATCTACCATCGCGCGACGGTGTGTAGTTCTCAAAATCCCCTCGTCCCCGTGTTTGCTGCCGAAATTCTTGCTGTTTTCTCCAGACAGTCCGATACTCCAAAACGTTGCAAGTGTTTACGAACTGCAGCCAGCATTCGCTGAATTGCGAACACAAGAGGCCGATGTGCCCTTGGCTGCCTCTGGTGTGTTTTACGTAAGTCCATTCAGGTAAATAGCTTATACGTTCCGTATTGGTTTTCTTTGGGCAGCCACATGAAACGATCATTCGCATTTGTCGCCGTAGTATTAGTGGTAATTCTGCTGGCACCGGCCGCTCCCTCACAGGACCGGCGTGATGGTGGCGGTCGAGGTCGCGGCGGGTTTGGAGGCGACAGAGGTGATCGTGGGCAGGGTGGCGGCGAACGCGGTCGTCCTTCTGGCGGTGCCACTCGAGGCGGCTTCGGCGGGGGGCAACCCGGTAGTGGTGGTACTCGAGGCGGCTTTGGCGGCGGACAACCCGGTGGCGGTGATCGAACCCGTGGCGGCTTTGGCGGTGGCCCTCCCGGTGGCGGTGATCGAACTCGTGGCGGCTTTGGCGGTGGATCTCCCGGTGGTGGCGATCGAGGCGGTCGTCCGACGTTAGACGGCAACGGCGACGGTCGCATTGACCAGAACGAAATCAATCAGATGTCCGATCAGATGAAGCAATTCATGCAATCACGCGGCATCACCATTCGACCGGGCATGTCAATGGACGACTTTCGTAACAACATGCGAGAACAATTCAGCCGTGGCGGCGAAGGCGGTCGTGGTGGCGATCCTCAGGCCCGTAACCGCGGCCAGAATGGCGTGCTTAGTCCCTTCCGGCCTCGCACGAAAGATCGAATGACGGTGGACCTGCCGCCCAAGTACAGCGAACTGGATATCGACTACGACGGTCAGATCGGACTTTACGAATGGATTACTGCCCGACGCGAGTCCCTCAGCCAGTTTGATCAGATGGACCTGAACTTTGACGGGATACTGACTCCGTCAGAGTTGTTGGTCTATGACGAAGTCCTGGCCAGCGGCGAACCCAAAGTTACGTCCTACAAACGCGAACGAATCACAATCGTCGGTGGCGGCGGCAGCACGCGGTCCACAGGTTCCGCCGCGATCCGCCTGGGTGGCTCAGCAAAAGCCAGCAAGCCTTCCGCGGAAGAAGTGCAAAAGCACGCAGCCACGGCCAAACGCTATTTTGCCAGCATGGACAAGAACGGCGATGGAAAGATCGGGGAAGACGAATGGGCGCAAAGCCGTCGTCTGAAACCGTGGTTCGAAAAGGCGGGCATCAAGCTCACCACGATGTCGGAGTCTGATTTTGCGGGAAAGTTCGCCATCGCGATGAAATCCGTGGGCAAATAGAATCCCTGGCGACTCGCAGTTCTATGAACTGCACTGTTGAACGACGGCGTGCACCGTGCTGCTGCTTGCTTGCAAGCAGTGAATACGTGCCCGTTGTCCAGGCAGCCCCGCTTCCCCGCAGCGCCGGCACGACAACGTAGTGGTCTGTCCATGTTGAGTTTACTAGTAGCGGAACTCGCCAAGAGTTTCGGCCAATGAGGGGAAACGCCGAAAGTCGTGGCGACTTCCGCTACCGTCAGCATTAGTAAGCTTAATGTGGATGCAGCAGTAGGACTCCCGTCGTTCCTGCCATTGCCCGCGTGGTCACGGCTTGCTGCCGCATCAGGATTGCCCTTGTTTTGCTCAGTCCACGCCACCCAACTGTCCGAAACCACAATCCGTGAGCGCACTCGGCTCGAAACCAGGCGACGGAATTGCGTGCAGGACGACCGTCCCTGAAGTAGGATTACCATCAATCCGGAGCATGTCGACGCGTTCAGAGCGTTCCAGACGTGGTCGACACTAGTATTGAATGCCTGATGGGATCTTCAGTTGATGATAAGTCTGAATCGTTCGGCGTTGATTTGTCTCTGTGGATTGGCGGCCGCTGCTGACGATCTGCCACCGGGAGTCGTGAACACGCAGCAGGCCAGCGATGTTTCTTTGTCGCCACAGGAATCACTGGCACGCATCACCGTACCGGACGGCTTTCACGTGACGCTGTTTGCTGGCGAGCCGGATGTCAGGCGGCCCATCGCTTTTGATTTTGATGATCGAGGACGTTTGTGGGTTGTTGAAAACTACTCGCACCCCGAATGGAAGACCGACGGAACCAGCGATCGCATCATCATTCTGGAAGATTCAAATCACGACGGGCAGTTTGATCAGCGAACCGTGTTTTGGGACAAGGGTCGCTTTCTGACCGGCCTGGCGGTTGGTCACGGTGGCGTATGGATCGCCAATACGCCCGAACTATCATTTCTGCCGGACCGCAACCACGACGACGTGCCGGATTCCGAACCGATCGTAATGCTGGACGGATTTCAGATATCCAGTAACAACGTTGTGAACAACTTTCACTGGGGTCCGGACGGTTGGCTGTACGGAGCCATCGGTCTATCCACGAAGTCGCTCGTCGGCAAACCGGGGACACCGGAAGAAGGCCGGACCAGTATCACGCGCGGGATCTGGCGGTTTCACCCGGTGGATCACATCTTTGAAAAGGTGGCCGAAGGCATGGTGAATCCGTGGGGAGCGGACTTCAATGAATACGGTGATCTGATCACCTCCAATACTGTGCTCGCACATCTGTGGCACATCGTACCGGGCATGTATTGTGAACGGCGGGCATCGGAACAGGACAACCCGTATGCGTACGGCCGCATTCAATCCATCACCGACCACTTACACTGGGGTGGCGGCGGATGGCAGGACTCACGTGCGCCGACGAGTGGCAAGGGCAACGGCAAAAAATCAAAGGCCGCCAGCCAATCATCGCACCACGACGTAAACGATCCGACCGCGCATTACCACACTCACTCAGTGGCGGGCGGCGGTCATGCTCATTGCGGGGCCATGATCTACCTGGGCGACAACTGGCCACAGCAATATCGCGGCACGTTCTTCACGAATAATCTGCACGGCAACAGAGTAAACAACGACATCCTGGTGCCCACAAAATCGACATACGTCGGAGGACACGGCGAAGATTTTCTGTTCGGCAACGATCCATGGTTTCGAGGCATGTCGATCAAGTACGGCCCGGACGGCGGTGTTTATATTTCTGACTGGCACGACATCGGCGAATGTCACGACAGCGACGGCAGTCATCGCAGCAGCGGCCGCATCTACAAAGTGGTCTTCGGACAACCGTTGCGCACCGCCGTTGATCTGCGGCAACTGAGCGATACCGAACTGGTGGAATTACAACTACATCAGAACGAGTGGTTCGTTCGCCATGCCCGCAGAATTCTGCACCAGCGATCAGCGACGGGCACTGACCTGACAGCTGCCATACGGCGGTTGCGGAACATCTTTGATGACGAAGAGGACGAGTTGCTGAAGCTGCGAGTACTCTGGACGCGGCATGTCGTCGACGATCTGAACGAATCAGAACTGTTGGAATTGCTGAGCCATCACAGTCAGCATGTACGACGCTGGGCTGTTCGCTTTCTGGTTGACCGACAGCGGCAGGAACCCTCTTCCCTGTCGTCGTCCGTGTTCCGCCAGTTCATCAAAATGTCTCACCACGACACGTCACCCAAAGTACGACTCGAACTCGCTTGCGCGCTGCAACGCGTCAGCACTGAACAACGTTTGGCAATCGCCGCAGGATTGGTGTCTCATGCCGCAGATGCTACCGATCCCTACCTGCCGCTTATGATTTGGTATGGTATCGAACCCGTCGTCACGGTTGATACGACGGCCGCGTTGCAGCTGGCGGTGGCTTCGCGGTTGCCACTTGTCCGGCGGTACATTGCTCGTAGAACGGTGGACGTGGAATCGCCACCGATCGCGCACGTCGTAGACGTGGCGATGCAGAATCACGATGAGACGATTCGGCTGGACCTGTTGCAGGGTATGCTGGACGCCCTGGACGGTCGAGGCCACCAGACGGCCCCCGAATCGTGGAACAGATTGTATCCGCAGGTGTCGTCTGCAAAGCAACCATTGTTGCGGTCCGTGGCTGTTCGGCTGGCCATCATCTTCGGCGATGAACTCGCCATCACTCGACTCCGCGAAACGGTACTCAACCAAACGGCTGCCGCCGCTGGCCGCGGTGAAGCACTGCGTGCACTGCTGCAGGTGAAGAATGGCGTGCCGGTTGAAATGCTGCACCAGCTTGTGGCAGAAGATTCGGTTCTGCGGCCCGATGCACTGCACGCTCTGGTCATCAGCAATGCTCCGTCCACGGCCAACGTGCTGCTGAACCAGTACGCAAAATTGGCACATGATGAAAAACAGGACGCCATCAGTGTTCTGGCAACTCGTCGCAGTTTTGCCGAGGCACTGTTGACGGCCATCGAGGACGGTCGAGTGAATCGTACCGACGTATCCGCCTTCGCCCTGCAGCAACTACGAGCTTTCAACATTCCCCTGCTGCAAACACGGATTCAGTCACTGTGGGCAGATGACGCTCAGCGGCTGAAGAAGTCGGACCAGATTGCTCACTACACAAAGCTCATGTCTGCTGACTACATGGCCCACGGGGACGTCAACGCGGGGCGTCTGGTGTTTGAACGCACGTGTGCCAAGTGCCACACTCTGTTTGGTGAGGGAGGAACAATCGCTCCCGACCTGACCGGTTCCGGGCGAAAGAAGACAGACTACGTCCTCAGCAATTTGATTGATCCCAGTGCCGAAATTGACCGGGCTTATCGGCTGACAACGGTGCTCACGACTGATGGAAGGCTGCTGAGTGGATTCATGGTGCAGCAGGATGACACCTGGCTGGTCGTCCGTACTCAGGACGCGCGAATCCGCGTGGCGATGAAAGAAGTCGAAGAACTCATCACGTCAAACACATCCATGATGCCGGAAGGCATGCTCCGCGATTTCACCGATCACCAGGTGCGAGACCTGCTTGTCTATCTTGGCCATTCAGAACAGGTTCCGCTGCCGGAGCCGGTCAGTGGCGATTGATCGTCCGGTCACCCTTCGTTCAACGCCGAATGTTCTTCATGCCACTGTCTGCGGAGTTCAATGCCATGACTCAGAATAATCGGTTCAGTCCGTCGACGTTTTCCGCTGCATTGGCCGGATGTTGTCTGGTCTTATTTGCTGGTTCCGTATCTGCCGCAGACGAGACTCCACGTGCTGCAATTGTTGTCGATCGGACGTTCATTGCCGATCACGACGGCACTGAGCAAAAATACGTGGTTATGAGGCCGCAGGAGTTTTCACCGGATCAGCCGGTTTCGATATTGATTGCGCTGCATGGACATGGTTCGGATCGCTGGCAGTTCGTTCGTCAGACGCGGGGTGAATGTCGTGCCACACGAGACGTCGCCGTGGCCAACGGAATGTGGCTGGTTTCTCCGGATTACCGAGCAAAGACATCATGGATGGGACCAGCCGCCGAAGCAGACGTGCTGCAGATCATCAGAACTCTGAAGCAGCAATTCAATGTGTCGCGAGTGATCATTTGCGGCGGGTCGATGGGCGGCACGGGGGCCCTGACGTTTTCCGCCTTGCACCCGGACGTGATTGACGGCGTCGTTTCCCTGAACGGAACCGCCAACCTCGTAGACTACGATCGCTTTCAGGACGCCATCGCCGCATCGTACGGCGGATCAAAGGCTCAGGTCCCGGAAGAATATCGCAACCGCAGCGCCGAGTTTTTTCCAGAGAAGGTTTCGATGCCATTGGCCGCCACAACGGGCGGTCAGGACAATGTGGTGCCCCCCGAAAGTGTTCTGCGGCTTATCGACAACATCCGCAAACACAATTCGAACGTGCTCAGCATCCACCGACCAACTGGAGGTCACAGCACCAACTATGCGGACACAAAGAAGGCGCTGGAGTTTGTCATCGCCGCATGCGGCGTGAATCCGTAATCGCGACGTCAGGAGGATCGACAACTGGTGCTCCCAAACTGGAGTTTGGGGCCGAGAATGAAACGGTGTGAACATGAATTACGAAATGTTACTCTCCCGCCGGGAGAGTCGCGAGGAACGAGCGGGGAGGGGATTCTTGTTTGTCCATTAATCTGATTAGTTTCGGCATGCCCTAGCTCTCCTCGCTTAGGCTCGACTCTCCCGGAGGGAGAGTGAATCAACATGGTCGACTTCGTCCTTGGGGAGAGTCGGGCTATCAGGGCCATTGAGTTCCACGCAGCAGCTCAAGTCCGCCGCGACCGGTGCCGCCTATTTGAAACGCAACGAATACACGTCCGCGTTCGTGATCGTGAAACGCAGTTGAACAGTGCCTTTACCCAACGCCGGCTTCTGCACCCACGTAACCTTTGCATGCACGGCGTTGCCGCTCAGCGTTCCTGATTTGCCGATGACTTCGCCTGCGTCGTTCAACACTTCCACCGTTAACGCGCCGCCTGGCTTGACCACGTAATTCAACAACAACTGCTGTCCCTTGTATCGCAACGGCTTCGTGGTCACCTGTCCTCCGTCGGCACCTCCACGCAAAGCAACAAATCCATCAACACGGTACACGAATCGTCGGACTCGCCCGGGAGTGCTTTCGTAATAGTTCTCTGTGCCGTAGATGGAGATTTCGTTCGGTTTTCCGGGCAGCTGAAACATGCCCCAGACCATGTAGTTACTGCGATTGTGGTTGCGGTCCTTCGGAGCCGTTCGAGGAATCACGGCATCAGCATAGCGCTGGAACATGACTCCGTCGCGACTGGTCATCAGAATTGGTTCGACCTGCTGGCTCTTCGGTTCAAATCGTGTGGGGAAACCGATGAACAGATGCGGGGCTCGAAAGTACTTCTGAATCGCGTTTGTGTACAGATGCTCATTCGGCGTGCCTTCGGGATAAGCCAGGTCCGCTTCGTTTTCCCAATGGATGAAGTCCGTTGATGTGGCCGTGCGGATGGCACGGACTCCGTCACCGAAATACCGCCAGTAGGCTCGGTATTCGCCACGATCGGTATCCCAAAACGCCAGGTTCTGCGAATCGAACGCGCCGTTCGTAATCACCGGCTTTTCCTGTCTCTGCGCCCAGTGCACGCAGTCGGGTGATGTAAAAGGCACCAGCCCACCACCAAAGCTCCCGACACCACCGAACGCTTTGTACTTTTCCTCAGCCGGGGCCGCTGGATTTGAGTCGCGAAACGCAGTGAAGTTGTGAGTTCCTGGCCCCAGCCAAACGATGTTGTTTTCTTTCGAGCCGTTCCATTCGAACAGTCCGAGCTTCGGCTTTGTCCAGTGAATACCGTCTTTGCTTTCGGCGTAACAGGTGACTTCCTTGTGAACCGCCTTCATCTTTTCGTCGTGCCGCCAGCCTCGATAAATCATGCGGTACGTGTCGCCGTCCTGAAACACCGTGTAATACCCACTCGTGTTTCCTTCCCACGGCTCACCGGTTTCGAACACAACCTCCTGTGGTTTGGGGCGAAGCAACTGCCGACTGACGTCTCCTTCCGTTTTGTCGATCAGGTGATCGTCAACAAATAGTTCCAATCGGTTACCGACGTCAATCGGTTCCGCACTGATGGCCGTTGTGGATGCCGTCACCAGCAGGCACAGCGCCGCGGTCGTTATCACTATTGATCTGATGCAAGATGCCATGTTTGGTCATTCTGTTTGTTCGGACATCGAAACAAAAAAGGGGGGCTGAATTCGAAAGACGTTTCTGTCTTCTCTGGGCTCCACTCAGGAAGCGGCGGCACACTGACCGCGTTGACTGGCATCCTGGCAAACCCGCGTCAAACTATACGTAACACGACAGCTCGATTGGTACTGTTCGACCAGAGACGCCTCAACCACGAACGCAGCTTAATTAAATCATACTGAGTTCCGTGGCCGAAACGCAGTGCCACGACAAATTGAACGGAAGCCCTGGTATGAAACTCCTGCTGACCCTTTCAATTCCAGTCGTCGCCGCAATCCCTTTCACCGTTGTCGGCGGTGACGACGTCAAAGGCAGCACACGTCCAAACCGCTATGGCCAGCCGGGGCCCCCCGGTTTGATGGTCGTGTCGGATTTTGAAGGTGCATCGGTGGCTGATGTGTCGATTGATCAGGTTGCGCGTTCCGTAAGTTTCATGCCGGGCGGAAATCCGGCACGCGGTTGGCCGTGTTGGTGGTATTTTCGCATTGATGGGGTGAGCCCCGGTGAGACCATCACGCTGAAACTGCGAGGATCGACGGCCACCGTGGGCAAACAAAAACCGCTGGCCGCGTCATGGGCAACGCCGAAGCAGGCCACCTGGTCCGTCGATGGCGAGACATGGCGGCACACTGACGATGGTCAGCGTCAGGCCGAGTGGATGATCTATTCACTCAAGCCCGACGCCACTTCAATATTTGTCGCCTGGGGACCGCCGTACACGCCAGGCACAGCTGCGAATTTCATGCGTGCAATTGGCGAAGCGTCGCCGCATGCAGAAGCGACTGAACTCTGCCGTTCGCGCGAAGGTCGCTCCGTGCCTATGCTGCATGTGAGCGAAGGCGACCGAACCGCGGAGCAGCGCTTTGGCGTCTGGGTACAGGCTCGGCAACATGCATGGGAGAGCGGTTCAAGCTGGGTGGCGCAGGGTTTTGCTGAATGGATTGTGAGCGATGATCCCGATGCTGCGTGGCTGCGACAGCACGCTGAAATATTTATCGTTCCCGTGATGGATGTCGACAACACCGCGTCTGGCAACGGTGGCAAGAATTCGTTGCCCCACGACCACAACCGGGACTGGTCGTCCAATCCTCATTGGAATGAAGTCCAGGCAGCTCAGCGAATGGTCAGCAATCTGATCGATGAAGGGCGCATGGATGTGTTTCTGGATCTGCACAACCCCGCACCGGGTGATCCCAGCTTCTTCTACATTCTTCCGCAGGAGATGTTGAAAGAGCCAATGATCAGTCTGCGTAACCGGTTCATCGACCTTGCCTACGCGCGAATCAGCAGGATCAAGCCGCTGATCCCGATGAGCAATAAACCCAAAGTGACCGGGGCCGGCTATCATCCACTGTGGCGGCAGATCAGTTCTAACTGGGTCTGCATGAATGGCAATCCGCACACAGTGAGTCTGTGCCTAGAGACGATCTGGAACTACAGGAACAGCACGACGGAAGGCTATCGAGCGGTCGGTGCCAACCTGGCGGCTGCCGTACGTGAGTACCTTGCCGAACAGCCTGCACGCGAATGATCCATTTTTACCGCTGACGAGTGCCATGCCGTCTTGTGTTGAGTAGACTGCCACTTGGCGACAGGGTCGCCGTTGTCCGTGTCTGACGTACCGCCAGGGGGCGTTCGTCTGTTGCGTCGAAACCAAAACCAATCAAGTCATTCACATGAAAACCATCCTGATTCTTCTTCCGTTGCTGTCGCTTTCGGTCGGAAAGTTGTGCGCCGACGAGCGTCCCAACATCGTCTTCTTCTTTGCCGATGATCAAACCATCAGCACGATCGGCTGCTATGGTAACGACGTCGTTAAGACGCCGAATATCGATTCACTCGCAGCACGTGGCACGCGATTCAAAAATGCGTTCGTCAGTCATTCGATCTGCTGGGTGAGCCGCACCACGATTTTGACGGGACTGATCGGGCGCAGTTACGGCACACCCTCCAACGCTGATCAGGCACGACCCGATGCCGTTGAGAAGTTGCATTCGGACATCCTGCATGAGAACGGTTACCGCACCGGCTACTTTGGAAAATGGCATGCAAAAATGCCCAGGGGTTACCGCAAGGAGGACCATTTTGACGAATTCGAAGCGATTGGAAGGAACCCGTTCTACAAAAAACAACCCGATGGCAGTCTGCGGCACGAGACGGAAGTGATCGTCGATCGCGGGATCGAGTTCATAAAGAATCAGCCAAAGGACAAACCATTCGCGCTGAACATGTGGTTTAATGCGTGCCACGCCGAAGACAGCGATCGCCGCCCGGGCATTGGAGCTTTTCCGTGGCCTCGAGCGGTCGACGGCCTGTATGACAGCGTAAACATCGCCCCACCCCGGCTAAACGATCCGGCCATCTTTGATGCGCTGCCGGACTTCCTGAAAACGACCATCAATCGAGAACGTTTCTTCTGGCGTTGGAATACGGACGAGAGGTATCAAACCAACATCCGAGCGTATTACCGCATGGTCAGCGGCATCGACGGTGCCATCGGCCGATTCATGGCGGCACTGGAAGAAGCGGGGCTGGCCGACAATACAATCATCGTCTATTCCGCGGACAACGGTTATCACATGGGCAATCGCGGTCTGGCGGGCAAGTGGTCGCACTATGAGGAATCACTCCGCGTGCCATTGATCGTGGTCGATCCACGTGTCCCCGAAACTCAGCGCGGCCAGGTCACTGACGCGCTGGCGTTGAATCTTGACTTACCGGCGACGTTTCTTGACTGGGCTGGTGTCGAAGTCCCCGAGCGGTATCAGGGACACAGCCTGCAGCCGGTCGTCTCCAGCGGCAAACCGGCCGATTGGCGGACAGAAACGTTTCACGAACACTTTGCCGTTCGCCATCGCATCCCCGCATTTGAGGGCCTGAGGAACGAACAGTTCAAATACGTCCGTTACTTTGATCACGGCAACCGTGAGTTTCTTCACGACCTGCAGAATGACCCCGACGAATTGATCAACCTGGCGGATGATCCTCGGCACGCGGACACGCTGAAGGCGATGCGTGACCGAACCACTTCGCGGGTGAACGAAATCGGCGGGCCGCTGGATCCGTTGCGAGCCAAATTCACAACTTCCACCGTGCCTCATCCGGAAGCATCTGCCGCGATTGGCACGCGCCCTGATGCAGATGGTTTCGTCCGTGTCTTCGATGGCAAATCGTTGCGGCACTGGACGGGCGATTCGGCGTATTGGTCTGTGCAGGACGGAGCTCTGACGGGCGTCACGGATGGTACGCTGAAGACGAATCGTTTCATCACGTGGAAAGATTCGACCATCCGCAATTTTGATCTGCGGGTCAAGGTAAAGGTGACCGCCGGAGGCAACAGTGGCATCCAGTACCGTGGCACGTCGCGGCCGGATCTTGGACTGGACACCGTAACGGGTTATCAATGCGACGTTGTCGCAAACACTCCGAAGTACAACGGCATGCTGTACGAAGAAAGAGGCCGCCGGATTTTGTCACACACTGGCGAGAAAGTCATCATCGACACAGCCGGGCAACCGTGGGTTGTCGGCCAAATGCCGGTGCAGGAATTCGCCGCCGACGAATGGCACGACTTCCGTGTTCTGGTGCGGGGAAATCATCACCAGCACTGGATCGACGGCAACCAAACCGCTGACCTGATTGACCTGGACGAAGACGGCCGAGTCCTGGAAGGCGTTCTGGCTGTGCAGGTTCACGTCGGGCCTGCCATGAAAATCCAGTACAGGGATTTCAGGATCAAACACCTGCCCGACGATCTGCCGCTGCAGACGGCAGCAGCTCACCCGATTCCCAATGACGCCCATGGCGTGCGCCCGCAGGGACGTTTGCCCAAGGACTGGAAGCCACCGATTTACGGCCAACAGTAATCGCAGGGCCGATTGCGTCACCGATTCTCGGTGACGCAACTGTCAACTGGCGGCGATAATCTACTGCTTCGCCAAGTCCTGATTTGGGGGTAACCGAGGTCGCCAGACACTGGACGACATAGAGAAAAACCTCCAAACTCTGGCGAGTTCGGCTACGGAACAGCCCCAATAATCAAGCCTCGAAGAGAGACTATGCCCCGTATTTCTCCAGACGCCCGGCATGTGCCAGCACCTGGAGCATCAGGTATTTCGCTTCAAACTGGCCCAGTTCGCCGATGCGACAGGCGGCTTCGCCGAACGAAGTTGATCCATCGAACCGGCAGATGTCCGACGCCAGTAATGTCGGCACTGCGTGTCCGCTGTGTGCTTTCATCTTTGCCGGTGTGCTGTGGTCGCCGGTCACAACCAGAACATCGGGCTTCAACGCGGTCATCCTGGGAATGGCAGAATCAAGCTCTTCCGTGCGCTGCACCTTGGCATCAAAGTTTCCGTCTTCGCCCGTGCTGTCTGTGTACTTGAAGTGCACGAAGAAGAAGTCGTAGTTGTTCCAGTTTTCTTCCAGACACTTCATCTGGTCATCCAGTGTCTGACCGGCATCCAGAATATCCATCCCGACCAGTCGGGCAAGCCCGCGGTACATCGGATAAACGGCGATCGCAGCAGCTCTGGTCCCGTAGACTTCTTCGAAGGTTGGAATTGGCGGCATCTTTGCAATGCCTCGCATCGTCAGCAGGTTGGCGGGCGCTTCGTCCTTCAAAACTTCAGCCGCCTGACGCAGAAACTCGGTACAGACTTCGGCGGTTTTCTTCGACGCGTCGTCGTTGCCCTTTGGTGCCAGAGGCGGGACACCCGTTCTTTGCGGATCGGTATCGTCAACATCGCCACCCAGCCCTGCGGCCCGAAAGACGATCACCAGTCGGTATTCCTTCACGTGGTGGACAAAGACTTCAACGCCGGGAATTTCAATCGTGTCCAGTTTTCCGCACAGCTTCTCTCCGATCTCGCAGGCAATGCGTCCGGCTCGACGGTCGCTGATGTTGCCATCGCCGTCAATCGTGCAGTAGTTGCCACGAATCGCGACATCGTTCGGACCGAGTTCAAAGTCGATCCCCAGGGCTTCCAGCACTCCGCGACCGATGTCGTATTGCAGCGGGTCGTAGCCAAACAGACCCAGATGCCCCGGTCCGCTGCCGGGAGCAATCCCCGGCAAAACCGGGATACTCATGCCCAGCGATGCTCGTGCAGCAAGAGCGTCCAGATTCGGAGTGTTGGCGGTCTCCAGCTCCGTCTTGCCGCCGGGTTCCAGTGGCAGTCCACCAAGACCGTCTCCCACGTACAGGATGATTTTCGAATCGTTCTTGCGTTGAAGTTTGCGAGTGAGTTTGTGGATGTCGGTCATGGATCTGTGGTCAGTGTCAGAAGTTATTGAAGGGGACACGTTGTGTGTCGTTTACAGCATATTGGTTGGCGACCGAGCAATGCAAACAGGGCGGACGTTCAGCACTCAGAGTCCCGGTTTTTCCTGAGAACGGAAGTCTTCGCCGGGGACTGGAGCACTACAGCGTTTCACGCTGACTTGTGGCCGCGAAGAACGCTTTTCGATAGCAGTTTCGTTACTCCCACGAGCCAGTATCGTTCACGACAATAAGTAAACTGCTCTAATGTCGTGGACCGCCGTCGCAACTGAGGCGGCAACAGACCGACCGACCGCCACATCGTCACTTGTTTCTGCCGTGTTTTTCACAGGTCGACCGGGATCGCAGCGACCATTCCGTCTGTCAGCACTCAAAGGGGTTCAATCGATTATGGAGGGTTATCGTTGACCGCCCGCTCCTATAATCGTAAGAGAGACCTGCCCCCGCGAATTCCCGGAACCTGTTCTGCAGGCCCTTCGACAGTTTCGGCCAGTCTCACAGCCCATCCGCCTGGGAGTGCCGACTTCAGAGTCTCAGCCTCTAAAGCAAGTGACGCACGAAACGAACCGGGCTGTTGTCGACGCCGGTTCAATAGTTCTTTTTTGCTACTGTGCTTTTATTCCTGAACGGTCCATGCAGTGCACGCGATTCTCGAGACAATTCGGTCAAATGCGACGGCAACATGGATCGTCCTGATTTCCGTTCTGATGTTCTTCGGCAGCATCGTTCTGACATGGCTGTTCATCGTGAAAATCCCAACCGACTATCTCACCAACGACCACTGCAGAGTCCAGACGTTCCGCTCAAATCACCCAGTCGCCGGTATTGTCGTGTTCGTCTGCAAGAACCTGTTCGGGCTGCTTGTGGTGATCTGTGGCATGATCATGCTATTCACCCCCGGTCAGGGAGTCCTGTTCATTTTCCTGGGCCTGACGCTGATTGACTTTCCCCGAAAGAAACAACTTATCCGACGCATGGTCCGCTGGCGAAATACATTGAATGTGATCAATCGAATTCGCAGGCAGGCCCACCAACCGCCCATTGAGCCTCCTGTCCATGGGTAGCCGTCCTGTGGACAGCTTCTCAGTCAGCGGCAGTTCGACAACGGCCTTCTCCAAACCACTCCGAATGCATGCCGGACAACAACAAATCCCCTGTACTGACGACTTCAAAATCACACTCACCTGCAATCTGTTCCGCAAACGTCGAATGACGAAAACAGCGCGCCAGAACTTTCGCGTGAACATATCGATGAGAAAGCCATAGTGCCGTCCGAATGTTGACGCTGTCATTACCCGAACCGAGTATGAACACGGGCTCGTGCCCTTCGTCAGAAATTTCCTCCGCGACACGCTGCCAGGTCCGGGGATGCTGCAGGTTCTCGGTGATCAATTGCCACTCATACCCGCTTTGGAATCCAACCTGCTCAGCAAATACCATCGTCTGCAGATCACCAGCCTGATCGATGATGATGACCCGGGAAAATTTGCCCTCGGCGCTTTGCTGAAGCTGATCCAGGACACTCTGTCCAAACCGGCCGAATCCTGCGAGCACTACGATATCTGCGGATTCTGTCTTGCGGAAATGTGGTAACAGTTTTTCGGCGACAAGGAACTCCGCAGCGCGCCGATAGGAGTTGAATTTGACTGCCTGCTGCAGCAGTTTCGAATCTTCGACAACACGCAGCAATCGAAGATCAGAGATATGTATCAACGTCTCTGTCGCCAGGTGTGGCGCTATGCGTATGGCGTTGGCAGCGGTATCCAGATTTACGTAGTCGTCGCCCGTCAGAATAACCAGTCGCTTTGCGGTTTCCAGACGAAGTGCACGAACGGTGGGCTTGGTAGAGAGATCACCAATCAGCAAGTTGGCATGGAAGCGTTCGACCGCGGTTTGCCCATGCGGATTGTCTGCACGGTTGTCAATGACCAGGACCGGCGTTCTCGGCTCAGTTTCACGTAGTCGTTCAAGGTACAGCATGGCGAGTCGTCCGCAACCTGCGATCACGACATGATGACGCATGTGTCTCAGGCGGAGTCGATCGGGGCGAATGGCACGTAAAACAGCCTCAACCAATGCCGACGTCGTGATGGCGGGCGCCGCGAAATAAACAAACCATAATATTGCTCGCGCCCACATGGGCCCCCTCACCGGCACTCCCAGGTCCAACCCGCCAAGAACAAAAAGGCCCAGCGAGTAGTAGATCCGGGTCATGAAATCTGCTGAGTGAACGTCGCGTTCACTGACTTCAGCGCCACCAAGAAACGCCGTCAATCCAAGCATGAAGACGACGACGAGAAACAGTCCTCGCCATCGAAACCACCGTAGTCCACCATGCACTATGTCGATGTCGATTCTGGAAGTCATTCAGGGCCCTTCGTTGTAAATTTCCGGAGGCGATCTGACGTGATGCAACACTTCCCCGGTGGTAAGCTGTTTTTTACAGTTTCGCTTGATCCTGATGCCGACCTGCCAACAGACGGCGTTTCCCTGCGGCCTGAATCCCGGAGACTGCCCGGATACTATCAGCAGTCCTCAGCCAATCGCCACTTTTTTGAAATCCAGACGCGGCTGGGCCACGCCGACTATGTGGAAGAACCGACGGCGATCCTGATGCAAAGATTCATGCTGGTTGTCGCTTCGGTTTTGGTGCCCGTGATTTCATGGGCAGAAGAGACGCACCCCAACGTGGTTTTGATCGTCAGCGATGACCAGGGACACAACGATCCTGGTTGTATTCGGGGCGGCGACATCATTACACCCCACCTGGATCGGCTGGCCGAAGAAGGCACACGGCTGACCAGTTTTTTCGTAACGTGGCCAGCGTGCACCCCCGGGCGTGGTGGATTCCTGACGGGGCGATATCCGCAACGAAATGGGATTTACGATATGATTCGGAACAAGGCGCCGGATTACGGACATCTCTACAAACCGGGCGAGTACGACGCCACATTTGAGCGCACGGAAGGGATGCGCCACCCACAGGATTTCACATTACTCGAGACACCAGGTACAGGGCCAGTGCTGCGTAACATGCGGCGACGGTGTCATCGATCATGATGCCAAAACCGCCGCCTAGCTTGTCACACTGACGCACGGGTGGCGGTTTCCAGATGTCGAAGATTCGGAACAGGACGAAGCCCAGTATCAGAACGATCCACTGGTGGGGCCCGTCGAGGGGGACAAATGCATAGACCAGCGGGAACGCGGCGATTTCGTCCCAGACCACGCTGCCGGGATCTTTCGTGTTTCGTAGTCGGGCGGCACGGTTGCAGAGCGGCACTCCGACCACAAACATGGTTGCTGCCACCGCCAATCGAACCCACCAGAGCGTGTGAAAGTAGCCCAGCGACCAGCCCAGCGGAAGCCCCCACAGACTGCCCCAGGTACCCGGTGCAAAGTGGATTCTTCCCAGGCCAAAGCCTTCGGCAATAAACAGGATGACTCTGTCACGGAAACTCATGGACGGGCACTTCCTGGATTACGCAAACTGAGCAAAACGACTGTTCACAAAATTCACCGCCCCTTATACTCAAATATGGACAACGATTCTCCTGAAAATCGCGGCAACGTATCGTAACTCGATGGCTCGGAAAAAGTCTTATGTCAACGGCAGAAGTCAAACTCAGTAAGCTGGAACATCTCAAAGAAGGCAGCCATCAGCTTCGTGGCACCATCCCCGAAGAGCTGTTGAACGACAAGCCTGAATTCAGCGGAGACGCAGGACAGCTGCTGAAACATCACGGCAGCTACATGCAGGACGATCGAGACGTCCGCAAAGAAAAAAACGAAGACGGCACAAAAAAAGGCAAAGCCTATTCGTGCATGGTCCGTACGCGGATTCCTGGTGGACGAGTAACGGCCGAGCAGTTCCTTGCAGAACTCGACTTGTGCGACAAACTCGGCAACGGCAGCGTACGAATCACCACCCGGCAGGGCTTCCAGCTGCACGGAGTTCTGAAGAGCAATCTGAGAGAAACGATCCGGGCCATCAACGACTCCATGCTGACGACCTTTGCCGCGTGCGGAGACGTGAACCGCAATGTGATGTGCTGCCCGGCGCCGTACAAAAACAATCCTGTTCATGATGAAATGCAGGCCCTGTCTCAGGAACTGGCCGATCATTTCAAACCCAAAACGACCGGCTACTTTGATATCTGGCTGTCAGACGAAGATGGCGAAAAAACCAACGTGGCAGATTTCAATCCGGTCGAAGAACCGATCTACGGCGAACGCTATCTGCCTCGCAAATTCAAGATGGCCATTGCCGAACCATCCGACAACTGCATCGACGTTTATACGCAGGACCTCGGACTGCTGGCTGTGGTCGAGGACGGAAAGATCACGGGTTACAACCTGCTTGTCGGTGGCGGAATGGGAACGACGCCTTCGGCTGCAAAAACCTATCCGCGAATCGCCGACAAGCTGACGTTTGTCACACCCGACCAGGTGATTGCCGTTGCAGAAGCGATTGTCAAAGTACAGCGTGATCATGGCAACCGAGAAGATCGCAAGATCGCTCGTCTGAAGTACCTGATCGAATCCTGGGGACTGCCAAAGTTTAAGCAGAAGGTGGAAGAGTATTTCGGCCAGGCATTGCCCGAGCCGCATGCGACCGACGTGACTGGCGTCGAAGATCACATCGGCTGGTATGAGCAGGGCGATGGCAAACTGTTCCTGGGCATCAATATCGAAAGCGGTCGCATCAAGGACGACGGTGACTTACGGATCAAGTTGGGGTTGCGAGCGATCCTGTCGAAATTTGGGATGGAAACACGTCTGACGGCACTGCAAAGCGTGATTCTGTGTGACATTGATCCGGCTGACAAAGAGCAGATCAACGGTTTGCTGGCGGAACACGGAATCAAGAACGCCGACGAACTATCTTTGGCTCGACGCTACGCCGTGGCCTGTCCGGCCTTTCCAACGTGTGGTCTGTCCATCACGGAATCAGAACGAATTCTTCCGGACGTGATTGATCAGTTGGACGTGGAGATGGCCAAACACGGGCTGGCATCACAGAAAATCGCCGTCCACATCACCGGTTGCCCCAACGGCTGTGGTCGACCCTATACGCCGGACATCGGTCTGGTTGGTAAAGCGGTGGGCAAGTACACGCTGTTTCTGGGCGGCAACCCGGAAGGCACTCGACTGTGTTTCATCTACAAGGATATGGTCCCGCTGGATGAAATTGTGCCCACGGTGTCGCCGTTGCTGGGTGTCTATAAGTCCGAACGCAACGACGGAGAATCCTTCGGCGACTACTGTGCACGGATCGGGAAGGAAGGCCTGGAAGCGAAGATCGCGTAACCGCGCGGCCTGCTGCCGGCCTTGTTTTCCAGCTCTCTCTGGTCGCGCGAAGTCGACCATGATGAATTACTCTCCCCCCGGGACAGTCGAGCCTAAGCGAGGAGACGGCCTGCCGGAAGGCAGCGGTTTTGCCGAGCAGCAATCCCATCCCCTCTCCGCTCGTTCCTCGCGACTCTCCCGGAGGGAGAGTGACAATCGAGACCATCGCATAGCTCTCGGACAGCGGCACAGCACGATCGATGCTGATCAGATTCAACATCTGATCGATGCCGACAACTTCCCGCAACAACCACAGACCATCGGCTGTTTTCTGATGCTGCTCGACCCGGGGTTCGTCCTGCCAGACGACCAGATACTCTTTCAGCGATGGTATCTGGCGGTAGTGTCCAAACTTGCCGCCCCGATCAGAGTCCGCCGTTGAAGGTGACAGAACTTCTACCAGCAGTACGGGGTTGGAAATAACATCCTCGGACTCGCCTTCAACCGACGGGCAGACCACCGAGACATCCGGGTACGCATAGTAGCCCGTTGCTTCGATGTGAATTCGCATGTCACTGCCATGAGCTTCACGCTCATGCCCGGTCAGTTCCACGCCAATTACACGCGCCGTGTTTGTACTGATAAGGCTGTGTTGTCGCGTCCCGCCCGCCTGGGCGAACACTTCACCGTCGTAGAATTCGTGCCGGACGGTCTGCTGCCGATCCCACTCGAGATACTGAGCGGCAGTCATTCTGTTGTCAGATCGAGCCACAGAACTCATGGCGTTACCTTCGCACAGAAAAGAGACCAATCACAGGGCTTCGTCGATACTCACTGTCAGCAAGCGACATGCTGTCTGTGGATCAAACGTCAGCTACTTGCGCAGATCGTACTCTTTGATTTTGCGGTACAGCGTTCTTTCGCCGATGCCCAGCAGGCGAGCACTTTCTTCGCGGTTGCCGTCGGTCAATTCGAGAGCTCGCTGAATGTAGTATTTTTCGACTTCATCCATTGGGCGACCGATCAGCGAATCGGCTCCGGACACGCCTTCACCTTCGGCCAACGCCTCATCGTTTGTCGCGAGCGGTGCGATTTCCGGAGGAAGACCATCGACGTCCAGCAGCCCGTCGGTATCCATCACCAGCATGCTTTCGATGGTGTTCCGTAACTGGCGGATATTACCAGGCCAGTTATAGCTGAGCAGTGCTCGGCGAGCGGTCCGGGAAAACCCTTCGACCTCGCGGCCCGTCCTTTTGGAAAGATCCTTCAGGAAGTGTTCCATCAGCAATGGAATGTCGCCAGGCCGTTCTCGCAGCGGAGGCAATTCGATGCTGACGACGTTCAGGCGATAGTAAAGGTCTTCGCGGAACTTACCTTCTTCGACCAGCTTCTTCAAATTGGCATTTGTTGCGGCTACCAGCCGAACGTTGATATCCAATTCATCGTTGGCGCCCAGGCGAGTTATCTTGCGCTCTTCCAGAACTCGCAGCAGCTTCACCTGCGTGTCCATCGGTGTCTCGCCGACTTCGTCCAGAAACAAAGTGCCGCCGTTAGCATGTTCGAATTTGCCAATTCGACGACCGATCGCCCCGGTAAAGGAACCCTCTTCATGCCCAAACAGCTCGCTCTCCAGAATGCTGTCCGGCAGGGCCGAAATGTTCAGGGGAACGAATGGCTTGCTTTTGCGGGGACTGTTCTGATGAATAGCTTTGGCGACCAGTTCTTTTCCGGTACCGTTTTCTCCGTGAATCAGAATCGTTGTGTCCGTAGGGGAAACGTTCTTCAGGATTTCGATAATGCGATGCATCGGCGCGCTGTTGCCGATGACACCTTCAAACCCGAAGCGTTCCTCCAGCGATCGCCGCAATTCCGCGTTTCGTCGAATCAATCGTAATCGCGCGGAAGCTTTTTCGACGGCTGATCTCAACTCGCCGATATCAAGCGGCTTTGTCAGATAGGTGTACGCACCATGCTGCATGGCGGTGACGGCCGAGGTGATTGAACCGTGACCGGTGAGCACAATGACTTCTGCGTCCGGCAGTTCTTCTTTGGACTGACTCAGGATTTCCAGACCATCGATTTCCCCCATCTGCAGATCCGTCACAACGACGTCCCACGACTCGCTGGAAATCATCTTGGCGCCGAGTTCACCGGAACCTGCCACCTTGCACTCGCAGTTGATCCGTTCCAGGCTTTCCGCAACTGCCTGCGCATGACTTTCGTCGTCGTCCACGACCAGCACGCGGACGGGGATTGACCTGAGGTCCGGGGGTTCGTTCTTGTCGTCAGCCATTTCTTTGAGAATGAATGCTTACGGTGCGACGGTGGTGGGAAGAAGAATTGTGAACCGAGTGCCTCGGCCGGGCTCACTTTCGCACGCGATCGTGCCTCCGTGAGCTTCGATGATACGCCGAACTGTCGGCAATCCCAGCCCACTTCCGCCTGAACGAGTCGAAAAGAAGGCCTGAAACATTTTTGAAACGGTTTTCTGGTCCATGCCCTCACCCGTATCGATGACCTGCAGCACAATTCCGTTGTCTCGCGCCATCGTCAGAAACTCCAGCGTGCCGCCTTCTGACATTGCCTGCAGGGCATTTCTCGCAAGATTCGACAACACCTGTCGTATCAACGCGCGATCAATTTTTACCTGAGGCAGATTTGCGTCCAGGTGAGGCCGAAGTTCGACACCCTGTTCTTCGGCCTGACGGCTGAGGAACGCCAGAAACGCATCGACTTCGTCGTTAAGACTGCATTCCTGCAGATCCAGTTGACCAGCCTTGGCAAACTGCAGAAATTCGTTGAGGACATCTTCCAGACTCAGACACTCATTCTGCAGTTTCCCAATGCGATCCAGCATCCTGCGGGCTCGGCCGGAATCCTCTTCCTCCAGATCCTCCGCCAGCAGCTCCAGATTCATCCGAATCGTCGACAGCGGATTTCGGATCTCATGCGCAAGACCGCCGGCCAGAGTTGCCAGTTCCGTATTCTGAGCCTGCAGGCGTTCGCGTTCGTCGGTGTTCAGCACTGAGGTCATAGTGGCTGAATTCCTGAAGTTCCAGCGTTCGTTTTCGGGCGAGGCGACAATCGTCACTTGCCCGGGCCCGTGTCACGTTACAAACGACAGCTGCGTCACGCGGTCTACGTCCCCTTTTTCCCCGTGTGAGGACGAAGGGGGTCGATGCGTTAAACAGAACGACAAATCGGAGATTAGTAACGCCGACGAGTGCAGCGTCAGCCCGGTATTGAAGTGTGCCACTGGCAAAGCCAGTGGCACACAATTCCTCACATAATCACTGACAAAGCACTAGTCTTTGTCGTCGTCAAATTCCGTGTCGCCCTTATCGTCGCTACCGCCAGCTTCCACGAGCACAGCTTTGCGAGACAGCTTCACTCGATTCTGGTCGTCGACAGCGATCACCTTGACTTCCATAATGTCGCCAACCTTGCAGACTTCGCTGACGTTCTTGACGAAGCCATCAGAAAGTTCGCTGATGTGGCAAAGTCCGTCCTTGCCAGGTGCGATTTCGATGAACGCCCCGAAGTCTTTGACCGATGTGACCTTGCCGGTGTAAACCCGGCCCGGCTGAATCTCTTCAGTCAGCGCTTCAATGCGAGCCAGTGCTGCGTCAGCCGCGGCACCGTTTTCCGCAGAAATTGTTACCTTGCCGTCTTCCGCGATATCGATCGTCGCGCCGGATTCTTCCTGGATAGCTCGAATCGTCTTGCCACCAGGGCCAATCAGAAGACCGATTTTCTCCGGATTGATGGACGTCTGCACCAGCTTTGGAGCGGATTCCGAAACGCTTGCACGCGGACGACGGATGGCACTCAGCATTTCGCGAAGCAGGTCTTTGCGAGCCTTCAACGCCTGTTCCAGCGTGGCTCGAATGATCTCTTCACTGATACCTTCGTTTTTCAGGTCCAGCTGAATACCCGTGATACCTCGACCTGTTCCGGCGACTTTGAAGTCCATGTCGCCGAAGTGATCTTCGTCACCCATGATGTCGGTCAACAACGTCCATTTGTCACCTTCATCAACGATGCCGATTGAGATGCCTGCGACCGGTTGCAGAATCGGAACGCCTGCGTCCATCAGACCCAGCGTAGCGCTGCAAACGGATGCCATCGAACTGCTTCCGTTGGATTCCAGAATGTCCGAAATCACTCGAATGGTGTACGGAAACTTTTCATCCGACGGAATCACAGAAGCCAGCGATCGTTCTGCCAGACAACCGTGGCCGATCTCACGACGACCTGGTCCTCGGATCGGACGACATTCGCCAACAGAAAACGATGGGAAGTAGTAGTGCAGCATAAACTGATCACTGAATTCACCGAACAGTCCATCGGAGCGTTGTTTGTCGCGAGGCGATCCCAGCGTGATCGTGGCCAGTGATTGCGTTTCGCCGCGAGTAAACAGTGCTGAACCGTGTACTCTTGGCAGGATCGAAACGGAACAGTCAACGCCTCGGAGATCCGTTGGACCACGACCATCCAAACGAGTACCGCTGAGAATCAGTGCGCGAACAGCCTTAGCTTCCAACTTGTAGAACGCATCACCGAACTGGCCGCGTGTCAGGCCGTCGGAAGTTTCATCGGCTTCATCCGGGAAGTGTTGCTCAAGCAATTCGGCTTTCACAGCACTCAACGCTGCGTCTCGTTCCTGTTTCAGGCGAGTGGCTTTGGCATCTTTGATCTTCTGGAAGGCATCCGCCAGCTTTTCTTCGAACGGATTTGCTGCCGGTTCCGGGATTTCCGGTGGAGCAACGCCCAGTTGGCTGGCGAGATCTTCCTGCAACTGGCACAGCTGCTTGATGAAGTCATGCGCGAACATGATGGCGTCGCCCATTTCCTTTTCGGGAAGCTGTTCGGCAAAGCCTTCAATCATCAGGATCGACTTGCTTGAGCCGGCGACAATCAGATCCAGCGTGCTTTCTGCCATCTGCTGGACTGTTGGCATCACGATCAGTTCGTTGTCGATCATACCGATTCGTACGGCAGCGATGGGGCCCTTGAACGGCATGCCGGAAATTCGCAATGCGGCACTTCCCCCGGTGATGCTCAGCACATCCGGGTTGTTTTCACCATCGCAGGACATCACGTTAGACATGACCTGGACTTCTTCGCGGTATCCTTTTGGAAACAGCGGGCGAAGTGGACGGTCTGTCAGGCGACACGTCAGGATTTCCTTGGTGGTCGGACGCCCTTCGCGTTTCAGATATCCGCCGGCGAACTTGCCGGCCGACGCCAGACGCTCGCGGTAGTCAACAGTCAGCGGAAAGAAGTTCGTGCCCGGTCGGGACGGACCAGTCTGAGCGGCGACAAATACGCTGGTTTCACCGTACTGAATCATTACGGCGCCACTGGCCTGCTTGGCCATTTCACCGGAGGTCAGTGAGAGCGTACGGCCTCCGAATTCACATTCAACAGTAACTTTTTTCACGATCAATCCTTACCCGGCCATGCCGGAATAAAGACCACTGATCGCGGTTCAAAATCAGATTTTCGGCACGTGTAGTAACTTCACGGCATCAAAACAGCAAGCCGCAGACCGGACTCGGTCCGCGATATCACGCGTTCTTCTGTGGTTAGTGGCTGAGGCTTCCAGCTGCAAACAGTCAGAACAGACTGCTGCAACCGATGACATCTTCTCTACCACACCCGATACGCGTTGAGGGTCAACAACGTCTTCGAACTTCCAACCCGTCAAACAATACGCCTGCAAATTCCGACAATTTGAAGTCACCCCAGGTGGCGGCAATCCGCGACGAACCTGCGGCAGCAGTCAAACAAACAACGAAATATTCAAATCCACAAACAATGAGATCTCATCTACATAGACGAGCACGACAGAGGTCAGCCCGCTGGAACAGACCCAGTCGCAACGACTCTTGTCAGAGTGCGGCCCGGGTCCTGCCGATCGCGGCGACAGAGATCTCCTGACAATAAAGGACTGCGCCGAACAACTTTGCAGCCCAACAAAACAGGCGTTGGCTTCTCAGGAAACCAACGCCGTAACTTGTTACTTTCGAATCCCGAGTCGACTCAACATTTCCAGATACTGATCCGGGGCAGTCGTCTTCAGATAGTCCAGATGCCGGCGACGGCGACTGACCATGCGAAGCAGACCACGTCGAGATGAATGGTCTTTCTTATTCGCCCGCAGGTGTTCGGTCAGAACGTTAATCTGGTGAGTGAGGCACGCGATCTGAATCTGAGGTGATCCAGTGTCGTTGTCGCTCTTTCCAAAGTCTTTGCGAAGCTGCTGCTTCACCTCTGATGTAATTGGCATTCTTAAAACTGTACTTTGCTTATGCAACGCAGACACGCTGCAGGCCATCCGACGGGGTGATCAGTGTACGATTCGCCGATAAAGACTCGATATAAATCGGCAAATGGCCTCTGAAGCCCTGAAGCGACGGAAATGGACCAACCAAAAAAACGGGGAAACCACGATGGTTCCACTTTTGAAGCAGCGGATTGTACCGCCGTCAGCCGCTCGATCAATCGAGATCTCAGAATGATCGGCGTGTCAGGCAGTTCTGTTCAAACAAAACCACAAAACGTGGCAATTCCTTGCTCATTCTCTTTTCTGGTCCAGGTCTGGGCCTGTTTGACAGGGTGGTTGTGGACAAGTTCACACGCTGCGGACCGGCGACGTCCGGATTTCCAGCATATTTCGGCTGCTCAACTCCGCCTTGCACGTATTTCTTCACCGTGAATTCTCAATTCGGGAATCAGTGAATTTTTCAGGGATCAATGGGTGCCGCCACGTGGGGTGGCTCGGAACGCCTTAGCTCTACGAATCAACGCCAAATCCGTGCGTTCGCCAATGAAATCGTCACGATCGCCAATCCATGACTCCGGTCCCACGGCTTTGCCGCTGCACAAATTCCTGGCCGCAACGGTTAACGCCAGTCCGGCGAACACTTGATAATCCTGGGATTCGTGGAAATGATGGGCGTACGGCAAGTCATTCCTGGCTCGTACGCAAACAGAACAAATCATGGTGAGTCAACTCATGTCCATAATTCGTCGTTCGTGTTGCCTGCTGACACTATTCGTATGCATTCCGATGTCTACTGCGCAGGAAATCCCGGGCATCGGACCTGTTGGCAAAGTGCAGCGTCTTAATACAGATTTTGCATTCACCGAAGGTCCGGCTGCGGATGCTGCCGGAAATCTGTACTTCACTGATATTCCGAATAGCCGAATTCACAAACGCGACGTCAAAGGCACGCTGTCTGTGTTCGCTGAACCGTCCGGGCACTGCAACGGCCTGATGGTCGTGGGCAATCGTTTGCTGGCCTGTGAAATGGATGGGCGGCTGAAAGAGTACGATCTGAAAACAGGAAAGGAAATGTCACTAGCCGCAGAATACAAGGGCACCAGATTTAATGCACCAAACGATCTGGTGATTGACAGGACAGGCGGCATCTACTTCACCGATCCGCGTTACCGCGCACCCGATCCGTGGCCTCAGGGCAAAGAGGCCGTTTACTACCGAGCCCCCGACGGAACGGTGACTCGTCTGATCGATGACCGTACTGCGCCAAACGGCGTGATTCTGTCTCCGGATGAAGAGACGCTGTACGTGATCCCCAGCATGGAAAAACAAATGTGGTCGTATCCCGTTGTATCGCCGGGAAAAATCGGTGTCGGCAAAGTCTTCTGTGAATTGACTCAGCCGGAAGGCCAAAACAACGCCGGTGGAGACGGACTGACGATTGACGTGAAGGGAAATCTGTACATCACCACGGCACTCGGTCTACAGGTGTTCGACCCGTCCGGCAAACAGTTGGGCACGATCCGGATTCCCGAGCATCCGGCCAATGTTTCGTTCGGTGGCAAAGATCGCAAGACGTTATTTGTGACCGCCCGCAAATCGCTTTACTCCGTGGAAACACGAGCGACAGGCCACGTGTTTCCTGGGAAATAGTGGGCGTGGAGGGTACAGGGTCGGGAGTCTTTTTCGGACGAAGGGTAATCCACTGCCGCTGTGCCTGACCCGAAAAAGACTCCCGACCCTCTGGCCTGTTTTGTTAGCGTTGAACGACATTGACCTGCGTCAGTACACGAGCGGCAGCGGTTGCGTACGCTTCATATCCGGCCGAAAGCGGATGTCCATTGTCATAGTCGGCGTAGATATGGGTTACTGATTCGACGGCCGCCACCATCTCCGGCAGCACATCCAGAAATCGAATGTGACGTTCGTGCATGGCGTGCTGAAACCGCGTTCGCACAAGTGTCTCCTGCTCAACGATCAGCGAGAATTGCGCAGGCCACTCCCGCTGTACGGCGATCGAATAAACCGACTCCCGAGTCGGCAACAGCATCACCAGCAGATCAACTCCACGAGCACTGCATCGCTGTTGAATGTTCTCAAATATCTTCAACGTTTGATCAAAGGCAGCGTTAATGTCCGGGTCGGTCAGGTCAAGTTCTTTCAGTCGATAGCGCAGTCGACGGTCGGCCACGAAGGTCGGATTCAGTGAATGCGCGATCGCAAATCCGGGCGGCTGTGCGGCCTGGGATTGTCCGCAAAGGTGTGAGGCCGCACTTCCCAACGCAGTGTGATATTTGATTCCATATCGGAAGTGATTGTCGATTTCAGCCACCGTGTCGCGCGGCACAATGCCGCGAACGACGTCGCCCAGGTCGTTTCCGGCATACAGTGCAACGACGATCTGCCGGGGCTGCATTTTCAACGCTCGCATGACCAGAATCTCATAATGCAGCGGGCCATAGCCTCCTACGCCGACATTGTAGACAGATCTGTTCAATTGCCGGCTAAGCACGGCTGGCCATGATTCATCTGCAGCGACGTTGAATCCCTGCGTGTGTGAGTCCCCAATGGCCACGATGTCAACTCGTTCCGGAATAGACGGATTGCGAAACCCATTCGCGTCAACGTCACTCAGATCCGGATCAAGGACGTATCCCAGTTCCGTGTGCGGAATCCGATTCGACGCCGTGTTGACCGGAAAATGAGTTACACTTCGCAACAGAACTTCTCCACCCAGCAGCATCGCGCTGGTCGACATCAGCAACGCCGCGATTCGAAGTCTCAGTCGCGGTGACGCGCACCGCGCCAGCCCGCAGGTTACGCTGCCGACCGCCAGCACCGCACCGCCGATGAGTCTGGTGCCATAACTGCCAGACACCGAAAATGCGACGGCTGCAGCGACCAGGGCAATTCCGAACATCCAGCAAATGCTCATTCCCAGAATCTGCAGGCGTACCGACAAATCAGGCTTCACAGATGAAAGCACCACAACCGTTTTCTCCCCATGGCTGATCCGGTTCCCGGACTTGATCTGGTACCCAAACTTCGGTCTGGGAACCCATATCTTCGAAGCTCTGCTTCGCCGCAGGCCTCGTCGCTGAAAACCGGTACGAGCGGAAAGTCTATTCACGAACCAAAAAACGGAGCAACAGGAAGATTCCGCTGCGTCTGTTGGGAAAGCGTCGTAGTGGAGCTGGCCAGCAAAAATGCTGGAGTCTGCTGAAACAGAGACGTTCCACCGACCCATCGAGTCGGCTGCTCTGGATCACCATTCCTGAGAGGTTAAACAGAAGTTTGCGGAGGTCGGTTCTCGATGGTTGACCAGCGGCACAACCGACTGCAGAATCGCGGCGCCGTACAAATTCAGAACCACTGGCAACATCGGAGGTGTCCTCCGGTCTCTGGCCGAAGTTTGTCCTCAAAACGTGTACCCGCCACGCCAAGCCCCATGTATACATCCAAGCTCGTCAATCAACTCGCACCGTCCGCCACCATTGCCGCCGCCGCCAAAGCACGAGAACTGCGGGCCAGCGGTGTGAATGTACTCGAATTCACGCTGGGAGAACCGGACTTCACGACGCCCGCACACATCTGTGACGCAGGTAAAGCGGCCATCGAAGCCGGCCACACGCATTACACGCCGGCAACCGGAATTCCTGCGTTGAAGGAAGCGATCTGCAACGCCTTCAAACGAGACTACGGTGTCACCTATCAGCCCAACGAAGTGACGGTGAGCAACGGCGCGAAGCACGCCATTCACAACGTCCTGGCGGCCGTTTGCGAACCTGGTGACGAAGTCATCATTCCGACACCGTTCTGGGTCAGCTACAGCGCTCTGGTGGAACTGGTTGGTGCCGTTCCTGTTTTGGTGGACACACCGGAAGAAGCCGGTTTCTGCATGACAGCCGACCAGTTTCGTGGCGCCATCACAGACAAGACGCGACTGCTGATGCTGAACAGTCCCAGCAACCCCACCGGTGCTGTTTATCCGGTCGAAGCGTTGGAGGCACTGGCCCGGGTTGCTGTCGAAAAAGACGTGATCGTGATGTCCGACGAAATCTACGACAAATTGATTTACGACGGCTACACCTTCAAAACCTTCGCGTCGTTCGGCGACGACGTGAAGGAACGCACGATCATTGTGAACGGAGTCAGCAAAGCGTACGCCATGACCGGCTGGCGAATCGGCTGGACTCTGGCACCAAAAGAAGTCAGCGCTGCTATCAATAAGCTGCAGAGTCAGCAGACATCGAATCCATGCAGCATCAGCCAGCATGCCGCCATTGCTGCTCTCGACGGCCCGCAGGACTGCATCGGCGAAATGCTGGAGCAGTTTCAGAAACGCCGTGAATATGTTCTGACACGCCTGCGTGCGATGCCGGGATTGACTTTCGCTGACCCCGGCGGAGCGTTCTACGCATTCTTTAACGTCAGCAGCCACTTCGGCCGGGAATTACCCGGCGGAGTAACGGTCGACAACAGCAGTGACTTCTGCACGGCCTTGCTGGAACATGCACACGTCGCTCTGGTGACCGGCGATGCCTTCGGCGCTCCCGGGTATGTTCGGTTGTCATTTGCAACCAGCATGGATGTGATTGAAGCCGGACTGGACGCGATTGAGAAATTCCTCAGCTGATTTGAACGTCAGTAAGAGGGGGGCAGGAACCGATAGCCGGAACGGCCCTTCGGGTGCTTCGCACTATTGATTCCTGACCCCTTTTCTAACGCCCCTCCGTGAAAGCGGTGCTCACAATGTGGCCACGTCTTGCAGTTCTGGCAATCATGGGCTTTATCGCATGGCGATTGCTGCGCTCCCGCTGGGCGTTTACGATCGTTGTCGATAATACGGGCGTGAGATCGCACACGGGCATCAAAACACCGCAGCAACGTCACTTATTGAGTCTGTTCCAACGGACCAGATTTGTGGAAGGCAAGGTTACGATCCGTGGACGAATAGACGAAAACGGGCAACTGCAACTCACCTTCGTCGGCCCCATCGATGACGAGACAAAACAACAGGTCCGCAATTTCCTGGTCAATGAGCTTTGATCGGCACGCAGAGATTCGTCCGGGCCGGCATTCACTCCCGCTAATGATCTGGACTTAAATTGTTCATTTCCGAAATCTACGATTCCTTCCAGGGCGAAGGTCCATGGGCCGGCACGCCGTCGCTGTTTATCAGGACGTCCGGTTGCAATCTGCGCTGTTGGTTCTGTGATACGCCGTACACGTCATGGGATCCGCAGGGACAGCAACAGTCGCTGGACGAGCTGGCAGAGCAGGTCGCGGGCAGCAAATCTTCGCACGTCGTGATCACTGGTGGTGAGCCCATGCTGGCCCCGCAACTGACCGAACTGACCGATCTGTGTCGCCGGGAAGAAAAATCCATCACCATCGAAACCGCCGGAACCGTGGACCGCGCAGTGGAATGCGATCTGATGTCCATCAGCCCCAAGCTTGGCAATTCAACGCCGGATGATCCAAAGTGGGCGGATCGCCATGAACAGACTCGTCATCAGCCGGCCGTCATCGAATCGCTGTTTCGTCGCTACAAGTGCATTCTAAAATTCGTGATCGACACGCAGGACGACGTCGCTGAAGTCAGGGATTACGTCGACGCCTTCCCGGATGTTTCGGCCAGCGATGTCTGGCTGATGCCACAGGCAAGGACCGCCGAAGAGCTGGCACAGAAGACGGACTGGGTGCAGGCTGCGGCCAGCTCACACGGCTTTCAGTTTTCGTCGCGGCTTCACATCGCTCAATTTGGTAACATGCGTGGCGTCTAGATAATTGTGGCGCTGGGAGTTTCATGTTCTGAAACGCATCCGGCATTAACCTCTCGCCTGTGCAACAGACGGCTATTGATGAAACTCTCAATTTCAGCGCGCATTGCCGAATCCTTTCTGTCCAAGGAAGAGGCCACGATGTCTTTGTCGGAACTTGCCGGTCTGGCGGTGGCGGCCGGATACGACGCTGTCTGCATGCGTGCATCGCAGATCGGAGTTCACTCGTCACCCGCGGAAATCAATGCGGCCCGCCAGCTGCTGGATGATCGAGGCCTGAGCGTCAGTATGGTGACCGGCGACTTTGACATTGTCTACAACAATGACGATGGCCCGCAGTGTCTGCGCAACATCACGCCCCATCTTGATCTTGCTGACAGTCTGGGTGCTCCACTGATCCGAACGTGTCTTAAAACAGCCGCCGACATTTCATTTGCACAGCAGGCCGCCGATGAAGCGGCCGGGCGAGGCATCCGATTGGCTCATCAGTGTCACGCCACGAGTCTGTTTGAGACACCGGATCAGATTATCGACACGCTGCAGAAGATCGATCGACCTAACTTTGGCCTGATCTTCGAAGCCGCCAATCTGGATGAATGCGGGCAGCAGTACGGGCCGGACATCATCGCCCGACTTGCCCCGTGGATTTTCAACGTTTACCTGCAGAACCAAAAGCTCTCAGCGAACGGCGAGATCACTCTGCAAACATGGTGTCGGGGACCGGTTTCCTTTGACATCATGCAGATTCACGAAACCGGCGGCATCGATTTTGACGCCGTTTTTGAGGGTCTGAATTCGATTGGTTACGATGGCATGGTCACCGTACATCAGGCGGGCTCAGAGAACGGTCGCGATCAATCCATCGCGGCCGCAACACAAACAGCCCAATACCTTCTGACGCGGGGCGGCCCGCGAGCCGATGCGGGCTAACGCCCGGAAGATGGTGGGGCGCACGCGTTGGTCGCTGAGTCAACTTGAATGCCTGACGAAAGCGGACCATACTTTTCCACGCATTCGTTCGCTCTCGGGTCGAAGGGTCATCCCGTCAAAGGAGTCCTGATGTCAAAATCAACACGTCGAAACTTTGTCAAGGCTGGCGCCACGATTGGCCTGTCGGCAACCGCCTACAGTCGAGTGGCACGCGCCGTGACCAGCGGTCCGCGTCTGGTAATCGGTATCGTGGGCTGTGGTGGTCGTTCGAAGGGCCTGGTCCAGGGATTCACAGGTGACGCCGATGTTGGTTGGGCCTGTGATCCGGACGAGGGACGTGCCCAATCGATGCAGAAACAGTCAAGGGCAAAGCAAACCACGAACGATCTGCGCAGAGTCCTGGATGACAAATCAGTCGATGCCATCGTGGTGGCAACGCCTGATCACTGGCATGCACCGGCAGCCATCATGGCCTGCGACGCCGGAAAACATGTTTACGTCGAAAAGCCGTGTAGTCACAACCTGCGGGAAGGTCAGCTGCTTGTGCAGGCTGCTCGACGAAACAAAGTGGTCGTGCAACACGGTACGCAAAGTCGCTCGAGCGCGTTCATCGCCAACGCCATTCAAATGCTTCGCGAAGGCATGATTGGTGAGGTATTGATGGCCAAGGGCTGGAACATCCAGCGCCGCAACAACATCGGGCATGCCGATCCGTTATCTCCGCCAGCTGGCGTTGACTACGACACGTGGGTGGGGCCAGCCGAAATGATGCCTTATCAGTCAAACCGTTTTCACTACAACTGGCACTGGTGGCACAATTTCGGCACGGGAGACATCGGCAACGACGGTGCTCACGAAATGGATATGGCTCGCTGGGGACTTGGTGTGAAAGGCCTGCCGTCATCAGTCATGGCGGTCGGCGGCAAGTACTATTTTGACGACGACCAGCAGTTTCCTGACACAGCGACCTGCGCATTTGAATGGCCGGGAGACGGGACGGTCGGCCGGCGAAAACAACTCATTTTCGAAATGCGAATCTGGTCAGGAAACTATCCGTATAACTGCGACACCGGCGTCGAGTTTTACGGGACAAAAGGAATGCTGTTCGTCAGTAAGCGAGGCAAACTGCAGATGTGGGACGACTCGAACCAACTCGTATCGGATCCTAAGCCGCAGAACCCAGTGACACCGGCACGAAACCACCAAGTCGATTTTCTGCAGGCCATTGCAGACAGTCGACGGCCGACGGCCGACATCGCGATTGGCCACGATTCCACTGCTTTGATTCATCTGGCCAACATCGCCGTTCGAACCGGCCGTTCTCTGCAGGTCGACCCGGACCAGCAAACGATTATGAACGACCAGGCCGCGAGCGGTATGCTCACACGAAACTACCGCGACGGTGGACACTGGTCCGTGCCAACAGGGACGGGTTAGCAGTCAGAGCAGTGGTGCATGAACGTGAATCCGGGACATCATGTTTCGATCAGGCGAACCAGCAACCAGCAACTCATCATCTTCCGGGCGTCAGCCCGCGTCGGCGGCGGGCCGTCCCGCATCAGGAAATTCTCATGCGATTACAGCTTTTTAGCTTAGTTCTGCTGACGACGACGGTGGCACTCGCGAGTGCTCAGGACCCATCAGACCACGTCAGCTTTCACCAGATGCCCGGCGAACTTGTGATCACGGTGAATGACACGCCGATCACCTCGTACGTCTATCACGATGATAAGATTCCGAGGCCCTATTTCGCGCATGTCAAGGCGCCCTGCGGAACTCAGGTCAGTCGCAATCATCCGCCTGTTCCCGGACAGGACCGTACCGATCACGACACCATGCATCCCGGGATCTGGATGGCCTTCGGCGACCTGGACGGTACTGACTTCTGGCGCAACAAAGCCAGGATCGTGCACGTGAAATTCGAACAGCAACCCAGAGACGGAGCCGGGATTGGTTCATTCGTTGAACTCAAACACTACCTGCGTCCGGACGA
This sequence comes from Fuerstiella sp., assembly GCA_029941865.1. Lineage (GTDB taxonomy): Bacteria > Planctomycetota > Planctomycetia > Planctomycetales > Planctomycetaceae > Fuerstiella. Next base: position 69,662 of record JAPYTO010000005.1, read on the forward strand.
TACCGTTGTCTGCCAGGAAGTGTTTCGCTGCTCCGTCAGCGTACAACCGGGCGGCTATCTATTGACCTGGGATTCAACTTTCAGTTCGGACGATGAGTTCTACTTTGGTGACCAGGAAGAGATGGGAATCGGCATTCGCATCGCGACTCCGATCAGTCAGATGGAAGGCGGGAAGCTTCGCGATTCCACCGGCCGCCACGGTGCACAGAAAATCTGGAGTCAGTCTGCCGAATGGTGTGATTACAGTGGCGACGTTGATGGCAAACAAGTCGGCATGACGTTGATGTGCCATCGGGACAACTTCCGCGACAGCTGGATGCACGCGCGCGATTATGGCTTTGTTGCGGCGAATCCCTTTGGTCGCAAAGCCATGCACAAGGGTGCGACCAGCAGGGTTGTTGTCAAACCCGGTGAAAATATGCGACTGCAATACGCGATCTGGATTCATTCCGGCAATGCCGGTGATAAAACGGCGATTGACGAGGCCTACGGGACGTACCTTGAGATGGCTGCAAGTGCCCGCTGAATGCCCGTTAAAACCCAGCGGCGATGTATCCTTGAATCAGGGGGCAGTCGCGCATGATTGTGAAGTTGGAAAAGGTGGCCGGCGCGTGAACGTATTTCTTCTGACAAATCCCCGGGGCTTCCTTCGCAAGCTCAGTCCAGCCGCCGGCCACCCATCTGTCAAGAACCGTTATTCGTGAGCGCACCGTGCATCACGGCTACGGCAGCCGCACTTTGTGTGACAATTGCACGTCACCGTTGAGATCCCGGATCTCCAATGTGACCATGGGCGCCGGTTGTTCCCACGCGATGTTGAGGACGCCATAGTTTTCTTTGTGATACGTCGTTGGAAGTTTGCGAAAGCGATTTTCTGTGGGTGTGCCACGAGAATGAATCTGATTGAAGCTGCTGGAAGTCAGGTCCAGCAGACGGCTTGGCGTGCCTTGATCCAGTTCCGACAATTCGGACCAGTGGCGATCGCCGCTGATGAAGATAACACCGTTAGCTTTGGTTGCGGCCAGCAGGTCCAGCATTCTCTGTCGTTCATGAGGCAGATTTGACCATGTCTCCTGGCCGGCATCCTGTGCAATGAACTGAATGCTGCTGGCGATGATTCGAATGTCAGCAGGCCGACGAAGCTGCGTCTCAAGCCATTTCCATTGTGCGTCGCCCAGCATCGTTTTTGACGGATCGTCATCGGGCATGTACGGACCGCCGACACGTTTTTCGCCTCGCTTCAGCGGGGATCGAAAGTAGCGAGTGTCCAGCAGGATCACCTGCACTCGCTGGCCGGCTGGTCCGAAGAACTGCACGTCATAGACACCCGGATGTGTGCGTGCACCGGCATCAGTTTCGCCCAACCAGAAGTCTTCAAAGATCTGTTCCGATTGTTTCCGTTTCGGGTAGTCGGCGCCACCATCGTTAACTCCAAAATCATGATCGTCCCATGTTGCCAGCGTCGGACAGGCTGCACGCAACCGTTGAAAACCTGTGTCGTTACCGAGCTTTTCGTATTTGGCTTTCAGAACACCCATGTCTTCGGTGTCGCCGTAGATGTTGTCACCCAGGAAGATAAACACTTCGGGGTTCTGGTCGACGATCGTATTCAGAATCGGCATCGGCCTGTCCTGCTTGATGCACGAGCCGAACATGATGCGGCTGACCGCGGCAGCTTCGTCCTGCTGCGGAAGAGCGACGCGAATTGAAGCCACAACCTGCTCCGCCAGCTGTTGGTAGCCAGCTGGCTTAAAATGAACGTCACCGGGCTTTGTGAATAACTTCGGTTCGAACGTACGAGTCAGCGTGTTAAGGTCGTTGGTTTCCACGCCATATTTCTTCATCACTCGCGCGGCAGCTGCGTTGTACTTCAGAATTTCGTTCAGTTTCCGGCCGCTTTCTCCTTCCGGGACGACCGTCGTGTTCGCCCAAATCAGAGTGGCTTCCGTTTCTTTGAGTCGCGATACCAGTGCGTCAATGTTTTTTTCGTACTGGGCCAGTGAGGTTGCCAGAGTCCCGCGAATCTTGTCCCGACGTCCCTGCACTTTGGATTCCGGATGTCGATAACACAGATCCCACAGTCCCCAGTTAAAGTGAATGACGTCCCATTTCGTGTCGCCCAGCCAGTTGTCAAGCTGCTTGATGCCGGTGCCGGAATGCTGAGCGTTACCACGATTGTGGCCAACTTCAGCTTCGTGCTGCAGCATCCGTTTGACGTGAGGCGTGTAGCCCAGTGAGATGGAGTCACCGATAATCAGCACTCTGGGCAACTCGCCGGCAACAGACCCACAGCACAAGGCCATGACAAGCAGGGAGAGAATGTTTTTCATTGGGGAGACACTTCTTCGGCAATCGCGTAATGCGGGAACGGTTCGGGCGGACGTTCGAAAGCTGTTAATCCGCTTCCGGGCGGTCAGTGTAATGGTGTGAGCAAGACGTATCGAAAACACGGCAACAGACTTTCATCACACGCGCATGAAACACCAATCCTGCAGTCACGGTGTCCCTTTTGAGTGCGAAGCCCGTCGCCCATTTCATTCAGATTCTGGTTTCGTCACAGGTGGCTGAGCAGCTTTCTGTTTTTGCAGATAGTCGTCACGAATCCTGTGCAGCTGCTTCCAGATGTCAGCATCTTTTGCCTGAGGCGATACGCAGGCAAAAATATAGTTGCGGCCCTTGCTGGACCATGTCTGAATTTCAAGGTGCAGCTTCTGGGCTTTCTTTGTGGCGAAGGGTTCGACCCAATTCAACGCCCCGTCATACCGAGCCAACCCGGTCGCCGCATTTTTATCGGGGGACGCTGTTGCCTCGGACTTCGACTGTTGCAGTTTTAGTTTGAACTTCGACGGATCGACGTCCGGCACCTGACCGCGCAACACGGCGGTGCAAAGTCCGCTGTAGTATTTCAGGAACTCATCGTGTACGACTGCCTCTGTCAAATCGGGTTTCACAGCCAGCTCGAAGGCGAACGCATAGCAGAAGAACGAGCCGGATTCCGGTCGCATCATGCCGGGAGCAAATCGAATGTGCTCCACGCCCTTCAGCTTCATGTCGGGGGCAAATCCCGGAGGCAGCGAAATCGTTTCCCCACCCCAACCTGTCGGCGCAGCGAGTGCGAAAGGGCTTTGCTCGTCGGCCATCGTCCCGGATCCCAGCAACAGCAAACTGACAGCGATCATGCGAATCATGGAAACGTCCTCATAGAACCAGACAGTCAACATCGAAGACCGTAGCTTAAGCAACCACGGCCCTGCTGTCGTTGCACCTGATATTTCAATATAACGTGACGTCTTCAGCCTGGGTGCAGTCACGGTTTGTCGTTTCGGCCCGGTGGGTGGCCGGTGGCTGGACTGAGCCTGCGAAGGAAGCCCCGGGGATTTACTCGTAACTCGTATACGCCGGGCGTTGTCGTGGCACAGCCTGCCCGACTTGCACCAAGTTCACCACGGATTCTTACAGGCTGGCAGCCTATACTACCTTCCGCACGCCAGACTGCTGAATCAGCGAGCCATGAGCTCCGGCGAGACCAATTATGAAGTTGCGATTTACCGTCCTTGCATTCATCGCCGGTTTGATGCCGGCGGCGATCCATGCTGACGACAACTGGCCACAGTTTCGCGGCCACTCAGGGTCGGGAATTGGCAGCGGCGATCCGCCAACCGAATGGAACGTTAAGACCGGGCACAACGTCGAATGGAAAACCGCGATTCCCGGACTTGGACATTCTTCACCGATCGTGTGGGGTGACCGCATTTTTTTGACGACCGCCACCAACTCCGACACCGACAGCCCTTCAGTGGAAACCGGCTGGGCGGGCGGAGCAGGCGAGTCCGCGAGCGACACGGGCGAATGGACGTGGCAGATTCTTTGCCTGCAGCTTGATACGGGAAGGATTCTCTGGACCCGAAACGTTCATAGCGGTGTGCCGAAAATCAAGCGACATCTGAAAGCGTCGCACGCCAACTGCACACCAGCAACGGACGGAGAACATGTCGTCGCATTTTTCGGATCGGAAGGCCTGCACTGTTTCAACGCAAATGGCGACCTGATCTGGAAACAGGATTTCGGTCGACTGCACTCCGGCCCCTACGACGAAAAGACGCTGGAATGGGGTTTCGCGAGTTCTCCGATTATTCACGACGGCAGTGTCATCGTGCAGTGCGACTGCCTGAACACCAACTTCGTGGCAGTCCTTGATATCGAAACCGGCCATGAGATTCGTCGCATCGACCGGGACGGAGAGGTTGCCACGTGGTCGACACCTTTGGTCGTAATCACGGAAGACCGTCAGCAGATTGTCTGCAACGGCTACCGAAAAATGGCGGGATATGATCTGGCCACTGGCGATACGTTCTGGCATCTGAACAACGGCGGCGACGTTCCGGTTCCCACGCCTTTATACGACGGCGGCTTGATCTTTCTGACCAACGGACATGGCCGGTCGCCTATTTATGCCATTACACCAGCGGCCAACGGAGACATAACACCGTCCGAAAAAGAAGCAGGCAGCGACGGTCTTGCATGGTGGCAATCAAAAAACGGTGCCTACATGCCAACTCCATTGGCGATGGAGGGACTGCTCTACACGTGCAACGATAACGGTCGGCTTGCCGTTCACGACGGTATGACAGGCGATCTGATCTACCGACAGCGAGTTGGTACGGGTAGTCGAACGTTCTCAGCCTCCGCAGTTGCCAGCGACGACCACATCTATTTCGCCAGCGAACGCGGGCAGGTCACGGTCATTGAAGCAGGCCCCACGTTCCGCCAGATCGCCAGTAGCCAGATGGATGATGTGGTAATGGCGACCCCCGCCATATCCGGCGACCGACTTCTGATTAGAACTGTGAAATCACTGTTTTGCCTGAAGACTGGCGAGGGCGCACCGCAAGACCTTCAGAACGAATGAACTTCCAATCGTCACAACACCGGGGAAACGGCTGAACCCATCGAGACTCATCTTACCGCAGGTCACTTCTATCCGGTCAATCAAGCCTCTTGCGAAACAGAGTCGCCGGGCCACCGCCGGAGGGAACTCGAAACTCGGATTCCGAGCCAGGTTTTAGTGTGTAAACTGTGGTCTTGCCGTTTGACGTCCAACGATAGCTGAAGCTGTAGTCAAGGTCGTAGCGGTGGCTCTCTCCAGGCTCAAGTTTGTAGGGTCCGCCCCAGTCGGATACCGGACCCTTCAGTTCGTAGGTGTGAACTTCGTCGCTGAGATTTGCGATGCGAACTGGTGAGATGTCGAATGAGGCAACAATCGTGTCGTCGGCAAACAGTATGTCCTGCAATTGCAACCTGGTCTGCTGGAAGTCGAGAGCGGCGATTTGAGTTTCCGTGAAAGTCTCGCCGGCAATCCATGTGTTCCACGCATCGGAGAACATCATCGCCACGATGCTTCGAGCGGCTTCATCGGCATCGCTGTGTTCGCCAATCAGCATGCGTCCCCGCGGTACGATCACCTGCACGTCGGCGGCGGGCAACAATCTCACGTC
>JAPYTO010000006.1 GCA_029941865.1 Fuerstiella sp.
GCACGATGGGAATTGCGGTCGACAGCATTCCGACGCCCAGGCCGGCAATGATGTTCGTGGCCGCTCCAGTCACCGACTGTTCGGCAATTTCCCGGACCGGCTTCCCGTTACTTCCGGTGTAGTATTCCGTGACAACTCCAATCAGCAGACCGCAGCCAAGACCAATCAGTGTCGCCATAAAGACACCTACGCGGCCGAGTTCCCGGCCGGCAAACGTCCATGTTTCCGGCATGACGCCCATAATGATGGCCAGACTGGCCAGCAGCATGAAGCCGGCAGCGACCAGTTCACCGCGGTTCAATGCTTTTTGTGGACTGGTGGATTCGTCTGCGTTGACAAAGAATGTGCCAACCACTGACGCAAGGACTCCGGCAGCTGCCAGGAACAACGGCAGCATGACGGCGGAAAGACCCTCCATATAGCCGTCCCGATAGCCAGAAAACTCAGGCAGCGGCGCGTACAAGGCCCCCAATACCATCGCACCGATAATGGAGCCGACGTAGCTTTCAAACAGGTCCGCTCCCATGCCGGCGACATCACCGACGTTGTCGCCGACGTTATCCGCGATCGTGGCTGGATTAAGAGGATGATCTTCCGGGATCCCCGCCTCAACTTTACCCACGAGGTCGGCACCGACGTCAGCGGCCTTCGTATAAATACCACCACCGAGTCTTGCAAACAGCGCGACTGAAGATGCTCCAAAGGAGAATCCGGTCAAAACGTTAATGGTGCGAGCCAGTCCACCGTCCTGAATTCCAAATTTCGTCGAGTAGAATATGAACAGGCCGCCCAGTCCGATAACGCCCAGTCCGACAACGGCCAGTCCCATGACGCTGCCGCCGCTGAAGGCCAGCTTCAAGGCCGGTGCCAGCCCTGTTCTGGCCGCATGAGCCGTGCGGACGTTCGCCTGCGTGGCGATTCGCATTCCCAGAAATCCCGCCAGGCCGGAAAACACCGCCCCTACGGCAAACGACATCGCAATGAGGGGATGGGAGTGCTCCTGAGAGCCGGACGCGTACAGCAACCCGCCGACGACCAGTAGAAAGACCAGCAGGACGGAGTACTCCGCCTTCAGAAACGCCATGGCTCCGCGAAGAATGTGAGCCGCGATCTGCTGCATTTGTTCGGTGCCGGAATCCTGTCCGACCACCCACCAGTATCGGTACGCGCTGAACGCGAGTCCGACAGCACCAATCGCTGGAACGCAAAAAGCCACCGTGTACATCGTCTGCATCCTTGTGAATTCTCCCGTGTTACTCTCCTATTCTGGCGTTAGTTACCGTGTCGGTCTTGCTGCGGACAGTCTGTTTCGCAGGGTTTCTTGATCATCGCGAATAATATATTGAACCGCGAAACGGGCCAGCGCGGCCTTGCGTCAGTCGACCGCCCCTGCTCACGTATCGGGACGGTCAAGTGAGACATTGTCGGCCCCTGAAACTCGCACGTTTTCTGCAGGGTCGAGACCGCCTACAGGTTTTCCACACGCCAGTCAGTCAGTCGGCCCAAAGTCGAATCGTTGCTGCATTCGTCTGTGCCGGACTGCACAACTTGCCATTCCGCCGGAAGCGCGTAGAGTGTGCAGCCATCGCTCATGGTCGTAATCGCGACGGCGGAATCCGCTCGGATGTGCACGCGGCCAACGAGTTCTGATAAGAAAAACACTGGCTTCCGCGATCGGGAGTGTGCAGGCCCATTCGGAAAATGCTCCAGACATTGGAACCTGGTACGCAAATGCAGCGTCCTCTTAATATCGCCGACCGACTGCGAACCTCCGCCGAAGTGGTGCCGCATCAGCGAGCGGTCGTTTTTCCAGACGGACGTGATCAGGCGGGGCGAGTTGCCTACACACAGTTGACGTTTGAACAACTGGATCATGAAGCCGACTGCATTGCCCGTGGTCTGATCAGCATGGGAGTGCAGCCCGGCGATCGGTTGGCCATGTTTGTGCCGCCCTCGCTGGAATCGATCTCCCTGACGTTCGGCATGTTTCGGTCCGGAGCCGTCTGCACGATGATCGATCCGGGCATGGGAAAAGCCAACGTGTTTCGCTGCCTTGACCAGTGTGAACCGAGCGGCTTTATCGCGATCCCCATCGTTCAATTTGTCCGGCAGCTGAAGTTCCGACGTTATGGCAATGCTCGCTTCAATGTTGTCGTGGGCCCCAAAAGGCGGCGGTTCGGCTGTCCGGCCTATGCCGACCTGTTGCGGGCGGGGGCCGATGCGTCGATCAATCTGCCACAGACCATGTCGACGGATCAGGCGGCCATTATCTTCACCAGCGGCAGCACCGGACCGCCGAAGGGCGTGTCATACGAACACGGGATGTTTGATGGTCAGGTTGATCTGATTCGGGACCGATTCGATATCCAGCCCGGTGAAATTGATCTGCCCGGGTTTCCGCTGTTTGCACTGTTTAACATTGCGATGCAGGTGACGACGGTCATTCCCGATATGGACCCGACACGACCTGCCAACGTGGATCCGATTAAGATTCTGGAAGCTATCAATAACAACGGTGTCACGCAGGCCTTTGGTTCGCCCGCCCTGTGGAACACCGTCGGTCGCTATTGCGAGGAGCACAGTATTCAATTGCCGACGCTGCGACGAATTCTGTCGGCCGGTGCTCCCGTGCCCGATCATGTCCTGCGACGCATGATGACGGCGTTGCCTGCTGCCGCCGACATCTACACGCCGTACGGAGCGACCGAATGCCTGCCTGTCGCGGCGATCGGTGGTCGCCAGGTTCTGTCGGAAACAGCAGCACAAACCGCCAGGGGAGCAGGGACCTGTGTTGGCACCGTCTTCGAACAGATGCAGGTTCGCATTATCGATATCACGTTTGACCCGATCGTCGATATCGCCGATGCCAAAGAATGTCCACGTGGTGAAATCGGCGAGATCGCCGTCAAAGGTCCGGTCGCGACCCGCGAGTACTTTCGTCGTCCTGACGCAACAGCTTTGGCCAAGATCAGGGACGGTGACGGATTCTGGCATCGCATGGGAGATACGGGCTACCTGGACGAGGACAACCGATTGTGGTTCTGTGGTCGCAAGTCACACATCGTCTTTACACCCGACGGCACGCTGTTTTCAGTCCGCTGTGAAGCCATCTTCAACCAGCATCCGCACATCTATCGTTGCGCGTTGGTCGGGATCGGCGAACACGGGAACCAGACGCCCGCAATTGTTGCTGAACCGGAACAGGGACACTTTCCGGAATCCGAATCCGAAGGGGCACGGCTACGTGATGAACTGCTGGTGCTGGGAGCCGCCAACGACCTTACGAAAGGTATCAAGCGCGTACTGTTTCACCGGTCGCTGCCGGTTGATACTCGGCACAATGTCAAAATCGACCGCGAGGCTCTCGCCGCCTGGGCGGGCCGGCAGTAGCAGGAAGCAGCCTGTCAGGTTGTTTGGTACTGCAGGCTGCCAGCCAGTCGGCGCACTCGCCATGTTCACACGCTGCATCAAACCTGTCCCGTCCTCCCGTTGCTGCGCAACACGCGAGTGATAAGGCGAGCCGGGGACGTAATTCCCCTGATTCATGCCCGTTCGGTGCGAAAGTCACCAGAACTCCCTTCACGACGCTTTTATTCGTGACACAGGAAACGAGCGGACAAGGGAAACCCCGAATCAGGGCACTGACGTACCCCGCTCGCCCGCGCCAAATGCATGGGGCCAGTGTCTGTCCGGGTCACGTCTGCTGCTGGATACATGCAGCGAACACGTTTATGTCGTTACGGCAGCATCTTCCGGATGCGTTCGATGACCCCCGGCATCGCTTCCGACCAGCCGGACGCGTCGGCGCTGATGATGGCCATCCAGTTGTCTGACTGGCCGTCGTAGAGTGCCGCAACTTCAGACACGTCTTCCTGGTCAATTGCGATGATCAGCAAGCCGAGGGCAATCCGATCAATCGACACTTCATCCCGTGCCACTTTCGCCAGTTCTTCCAGCACCCAGCGTGACGTGCGGTTTCTACCCTGTCGGAACAGTTCGACCGAGTGTTCCAGCAACATCTGAATAGCCGATACATCCGTGGAAACGGCGTCATGCAGTGACTCCGTGGCTGCCTGGAAATCATGCAGGTCCAGACTCCGGATTGTTGCCGCAACCATTCCTCGCGCATCGACGGGAGTAATCTCATCCAGTAATCGCTGTCGTTGGGCCCAGCCCTCCAGCCAGCCAATTCGTCTTCGACCATTAGAAAAATAGACCGGGCCAAGCGATTCCATCTGAACCCGATACAGGCGTCTTAGTTGTTCCACTGTCATTTCCGAACTGGTAACGATGTCGACCTGTCGCAGTGCAGATGCGATGGCCTGAGCCATTCTTTGATGACCGCCGATCGTCGGATGGACGTGGTCGACGAAGGCATCAAATCCTGGAATCTGCTGAGGACTGCGGTCAGCGATCGACGAATTCGCGTCAATGAGGGGCACCTGCGTTTCCCTCGCGATGGCAATTAGCTTCTCGCTTAAATTGTCCGGCATGCGTAACGGGCAGATGTCCTGGTCTCTGGCCATCAGGTAATTGCGGCGGGCATCCTCAAACAGTCCCAGACGGTCCTGGCAACGGGCCATGCGGAAGTGCAGCAGAGGGAATTGGTTGTCGATCTCTGCGGCTTGCTGATAAAGCACTAACGCGGCTGCCGGGTCAGACTGCGTTTTGGCTGCCGCATTGTCGAACAGCGTCTGCCACTGTTGTTCATCTGCAACGTCGATGTCCGTCCGATGTTCCGACTTAAATGGCGGGCAATCGCGGAGGTTTGCTCCCAGTTGAACCAGGATAATCGGCACTCCCGATGCCTGACACATCCGCACCATTGCGCGTACCGAATCGTCGAAGCTGTCAGTTACCTGCTGCCGCCATTTTTCGTCGCGGTGGTAAGACGCATAGCCGGCATCATCGTCAAGTCGTGCTTCCACGACTTCGGAGGAATCGCCTGGCGTGTCGTCGGGATCTTCAGTCGGTTCCTGTCGAGCTTCACCGCCCGCCAGTTTTCGGAGCAGCATCACCGTGCGGAGTGACTGTGCATATTCCTCAAGCCGGATCCGAAGGCCGGACCGTGCCTTGACGTCTGTATATGTCTGATCCTCAAGGAATTCGTTGTGCCCGGTCGCCAGGATTATCAAGTCCGGTTCATAGGTCAGCACTTCCTGAAGCAGTGGTCGCAGACGATAGCTGGCGTACGAAAGGCCGCCGCAGTTGATCGTCTGGTATCTGCGCGAGGGGTCGGCGGCATTCAGCTGCACATCCAGCCATTGACCGAATGCTGATTCCGGTCGATACGGCCGGCCCTGCACGGTTGATCCACCCAGGCAAAAAATGCGAAAATCATTCTCCGACTTTGTGGCGGGGAACTCCTGGCGCACGAAGAATCGCTGTCGCGCCAGGCGAGTTCGATACCGCTGCTCGTCTTCGTCAAGTTCGAACAGCCGGGCTGAATTGCCGAATCCGGCATGCAGATCCGCCGTTGCCAGGTCTCCAACGCCCGTGACACGCAGGCCCAGTTCCAACATCGCTACGGGAAGGATGCCAAGGCCAACGGCAAGGGCCACGAACACGCGGCGTCGGCCTGGTCTGACCGGCTTGTTTTTTTCTTCAGCCAACACGGGATTCCGGTATCAGGTCAGGCTCACAGGTCGGCACCGGAACGCAGTATGCTGGTACGGACTTCACGCTGGCCGATATGAGGCTTCAAAACGTTTGAATTTGTATCAAAACGGGCTTCTTTGGGAATGGCCACAATGCCGTTTTCTGAGACGGTCAGTCCGTGTTGACGATCTTCATCTGCGTCGTAACCAATCCGCATGCCTTCGGGAATCTGCACATTCTTATCAATGATTGCCCGCCGAATGCGTGCGTATCTGCCAATCAACACACCTTTGTACAGGATCGAGTCGCGTACTTCGGCGTAGCTGTTAATCCGAACGGATGGTCCCAGGATTGACCGTTCTACCGTTCCCCCGGAAACGATGGTACCGGGGCAGACCATACTGTCCACTGCATATCCCACACGCTTGCTGCCGGGAGACGGGTCATTGAACACGAATTTCGGCGGTGGCAGCGGTTTTTGATAAGAACGAATTGGCCAGTCGGCATCATACAAATTGAATTTTGGATCGACTGAAATCAGATCCATATTCGCTTCGTAGTATGAATCCAGTGTTCCGACGTCCTTCCAATAACCCGGGTTCCCGGTTGTCTGATCGGAAAAACACCACGCCCGGACGAGATGTTCGTCGATGATGGACGGGATGATGTCTTTGCCGAAGTCGCGATCACTATTTGGCGAGTTGGCATCACGGCACAAATGCTCAAACAGGAACTCCGTACGAAACACATAAATGCCCATCGATGCCAGACATTGCGAAGGCTCGCCAGGCATCGACTCGGGATACTCAGGCTTCTCGCTGAAGTTGACGACGCGGTTGTCTCGATCGACCTGCATCACGCCAAAGCGACGACCTTCTTCTATCGAAACCGGGACGCAGGCAATGCTGCAGTCCGCTTCGGATTGCATATGATCGGATATGAACCGGCGGTAGTTCATCTGATAGATGTGATCACCGCTCAGAATCAGCACATGTTTCGGTGCCAGTTTTTCGATCGTGTAGATGTTCTGATAAAGAGCATCTGCGGTGCCCAGATACCAGTTCTCGCCGACGCGTTGTTCCGGGGGACGCACGCGCACAAAATCGCCCAGTTCATTGCACAGAAAGTGCCAGCCACGTTCGATGTGTCGTTCAAGGCTGGCAGCTTTGTACTGCGTCACTACAAGGATCTTGCGCAGACCGCTGTTGATGCAGTTTGAAAGCGAAAAATCGATGATGCGAAAGGCACCGCCAAATGGTACAGCCGGCTTGCTGCGGTCCGCGGTGAGCGGTTCCAGGCGGGACCCCTTGCCTCCCGCCAGCACCACCGAAAGAACATTGTTCATTGCTATCTCCATGCCAGCAGAACATGTGTTCACGTCAGCGTCGTCACGTGACTCCGATTCACAGCAGCCCTGATTGGACTACCGTGCGAAATCTATCACGACACTTTTCCGAGTTCTTTGCGAAACACCTTCAATGGGTTCGCGTCCGTTTCGGATTCTCCATGGGGAGTACGTTAGTTTGCAGAATCCAACTCGTCGACGGAGTTTACTCGCTAATTTCCCCGTTTTTTATTCTTCTGGCGACGACCACGGCCGCTTTGCCGGCTTTGCGAACATAGAACAACACCTTGATGGGACCGTCTCCGCAGGGGAGTTGTTTTCGTAACGTGTTCGCGTTGACACTCAGGTGGCGACATTTGATTTCATAGTCACGGCCAGGGTTGGCACGCAGGTAACGCTTCAGTTCCTTTGGATTGTTCCCAAGGACTGCCTCGATGGCGAACCCTCGTACGAACGCGGTTTCCGGAATTGCCGCTCCGGTGAGATACTCATCCTCTTTGTCCATTCTTTGCATGCTGTGCATTTCCCCAACGGTATCGAGCAGACCGGATCGCACGACGGCCGGATCAGGATCAAAGATGTAGTCGGAGAATGTGTCCGCGATCGGACACCATGCGTCCAGCGGGTCAGCGGCAAGTGATTCACCGGACGGCAAAACGGTGGCTCGAAACGATTTTTCACCTGCCAGACTGCCAAACCAAACAGTCGCTTCGCGACATTCACCATTCTGGCTTACGAGTTCAATCTCACTCTGTGGAAATTTCTGCATAAAGTTGCTGGCCGGGCCCAGCTTCAGGGCTCCGCCGTCGGCCTTCTGGACCAGCTGCTGCATCCACTCCAGATCGGGATGGTAATGCTCAAGGCGTTTGGCGGGACGGTCACGTCCCTTCCGGCGATCCGGGTCCAGATGAACCAGCTTTCCGGAAAGGTCCAGGCTCAGGACATCCGTCGCGTTCTGGTGCCACGCGCCGCCTGCATGGACGGCGTCGTTTTCCCTCCAGGTTTCGATGTTCCACAGGCACCGAAGCAGCATCGCGGGATCCACATCGACCGATGTCACGCTTCCCCGTGACAGCAACGCAGCGGTATCCACGCCGATCCCGGAACAAAGATCGAAAACATGTTCGCCGTCGGGAAAACGTTGCGCCTTATGTTGAGCGACTTTCCAGGCAGTCGATTGTTCCAAACCCACCCGCGTCAGCCACAGTTTTTGGGCATCCGGCAATTTGCCTTCGGCTTTCGCTCTCGCTTCCTGAACAACGATCGCTGCGCGGACCATCGCGGCATCGTACTCTGTCCGAAGTTTCTGTTGAACGGCCAGCTCGCTGCCGGATAGTGCCCGTAGCTGGTCAAACAACGCGGGATTTGCCCGCATGCCGTTCAGTAGTGCAACTTCGTCCGTCACCTGTTGTATCCCGTTTGACAGCGACTGTCGAAGGCGAGCCAATTGTTTTCATGCGGTCGTCCGAACAGACCGCCGAAGGCAGGCAGACTGCCGAAGGCAAATAGACCGCCGACGGCGGTTGCGGTCAGGTTGTGTTACTTAAAACTGAACACGTCGGCCTGTGGCAGGTCTGCCAGATCATTGAGACCAAAGAGGTCAAGGAAACGCTGGCCCGTACGGTAGGCCACATCAGACCGACGGCTGCCCGTTCGTTCCAGTTCCACAAGTCGCAGACGAAGCAGCTGCCGCAGTACCACCAAAGAATTCCGCTGACTGAGTTCTGCCACTTCCTTCTTGTCCACCGGCTGGTTGTAGGCGATGAACGCCAGCACTTCCAGGGTCTCAGGCGACAGCCGGACTTCTCTCGGTCCCAGGCCAAAGACTTTCAGCTGCACGTTGGCAAATTGCTCTTTCAGTTGCAGCCGAAAGCCACCTTCATGCAGGCAAATTTCGTAAGGACGGTTCTCAGTTGCGTACGACTCATTCAATTGATCGATCACGCGTACGGACAATCTGGCGTCGGTATCATTGCCGATCAGCGACGCCAGTCGCCGCGCCGTTAGTGAGACGTCGCCACCGACAAATAGAGCGGCTTCGATGACCGCTCGTGGTGACACCGGTGACGAATCCTGATCGTTCGAAGGGACGGCTGCCAGGGCGGACTCTTCTTCCGTCAGATCATCCGCCAGTTGCCGTCCAATGGACGTGAAGGCGGCTTCTTCGTCCACGTCGGATTCATCGTCGGTATCATCTGAAAGTTCGCGGAGAGCGGACCCCACCTGATACTCGGCCTCATCGATCGACTTCAGGGCTTCCCGGTACGCGAGTTCGATGTCGTCGACGGGCGGATCGTTGTTGTCGAGAGACGGCTCTTTGGATTCTTCAGCCATTGGTGCTTCCCTGCACGTGGAGTACAGGCTGGGCTTCGTTTCGCGTCATGCGTTCCAGCTACTATTCGAAGTTTTCTTTTGAGAACGCGGAAAGCTGCCTGCCAACGAATCGCAACAGTCCGGTGTTAACAAAAATTTCTCCGGACACCATGCCGTCATCAACTGTTACGTCGAACTTCACATCGTCCTGCTCACCCGTGCCGAGCGCTTCCACAGCCCGAGCCAGATCACGCCGATGATCACGTCGAATCCGCTTGTCGTCCACAGATGTAGGTTCTGGTGCCGCATCCACAACTTTTTGAGCATGTTTCACCCACGGCAGCAGCCTGGCTTCCACTCTGAGAACCACATCAGAATCGGCCGGATCCTGCAGGTCGCCGATCGTTTTCTTCAGGACGTCCAGAGCATCCGGTCCTGTGGCAAACCAGACTGTGTCGTTGGAAGTCGCAATCAGCACGGCCGTTTCTTCACCGAAAACCCGGTCCAGCAACTTCAGGAATCCTTTACCCAGCTGGATGCGATGTATGGTGACGTCCCCCACTTTTTCGATGGCGGATTCCACTTTGTTGCCCTTGCCCGTCCTGGCAATCAGGGCCAGCGTTTCATCAAGTCGAGTGGCATTCGTGGCAGAAATCGCCCCCACTGCAACGAACTCTTCATCGGCATTCAGCCAGGATTCGACAAACGCGTTGACGTTGCCTGATGCGATACTGTCTTTCAACACCGTCATGACACCATTGTGCAGCTCGCGAACGGCCGCCTTTTGATCGTCAGACAGATTTTCCGAGGCAGCAACACGTGCATCCACGTCCTCGTTCAGCAACTCGATGAAGTCAAACGAGATTTTCTGGCGAAATTCGTCAATGGGATGATTCACGCGAAAGGACAGGATGGAGTTTTCCGCTTGCGCCAGTGACGCAAAGGCATCCTCGTGCTGATTGAACAGTTGGATGCTCTGTGCCAGCCCGGTCCCCGGAATTCCGTCACCGGTAAACAGAATGCGAGCAGACTTTGTTTCGGAATTCAGAAACGCACGTGCTCGCAGATCGTTGCCCTCGACCATCAAACGTTCAAGTTCTTTGAGGTGATTGGAGACCAGGCCCTTCCGCAGGTTGAATTCGGTGACCGATTCCGTGGGCCGTTTCTGGAGAACATCCATCCGGTTGGCGCGAACTTCACCAAAGGATGCCGCCCGTTTTTTCTGGTCTTCCACGGTATGTGCGCTGTTGATCAGTTGTACGCCAACGCCACAATCGTTTTGCAGCAGAGGAGCAATGGCCGGTAGAGGGGCCGGCATTTTCTGAAGAATCTGCTTTAACAAAGCGTGGTCGGCCGGAGTTGTGAGAATCATGATGGCGGTCTTGATGTCCGGCAGCAGACGCAGCCAACCCTGATCCGGTGGCAAAAACTCACGCCAGTCAGCACCCGCATTCTGGAGTACGAAATTGGAATTCAGGTTATCCAGTAGATCAGAGAATGCAGGAAGACCTGCTCCCGGTGCAGCAAAAGCGGGATCGTTCTTGTACGCCGCTGAGACCACGTAGGGCATGGGCATGATGCCCGTCAGTAGATCAACACGAATAGGCTTTTTCGGATCCAGGCCGAAGGCCATCAAGTCGACGAAGTCCACCAGGTTCTGCAGCTGCGCCTGATCTTTCTCTGATGTCAGGCTCAACAGCGTTTTCAGGTCCGACTTGAGTCGATCGACGCCCTGATGTCCGATGGAGATTTGAGGGTGATGCGGTTCCTGTGCGGAGCATTTCACCGCACCTGGCAGAAACAACACACCAATGCCCAAAATGGCGAGTAGTTGTCTTTTCATTGTCGTTTGAATTGATAGCGGTTGCGGCAAAAAAAAATTTGCAGCCGGAAACTCACAGAAAGGCGATGAAACAACTTCGCTGACAGTCTGTTGCCAGCTTCCCGACGATTAGGAAACTGGCTAACTACTGAATTCTAAGACAATCAGCCAAACGGCGTAAAGGCTGTCTTAGCCGCATCTTGCCACGCCAATTGTCCTGGAAGGTGACCATTTTCGCTCCCAAATGTGTGTAATGCGGTGCAATCGATTGGGTCAGCAGGGTGTCCGTGTGCTGCAGCGTTCATGCGTTTATGACAAGATGTTCAGGAAACCTGGGCGGGAATGTGATACCGGCGGTGATGCTGCCGAACAGCATAAGGTGTTCGTTGATCGTCGCAGATCCCAGCGAAGCTGCGTTCGGGAGGGAGTGCCCAACTCTCATGGGTAGGTCCGCCGCCCCCACAGATTCCGCAAAAAACAGCTTTTTGAATGTCTGTTAGAAAGCCGGCAATCCGCTGAGAATTGGATCAGGTCAGCAGATAGACCGCACATGGCGGATCCGGCCAGGTAAGATCCAGTCAATTCTTCCTGCCACGACTCTGGCCTGTGACGAGCACTTCAGGCCGGATGGGCGTCGCTTTGACTACCGCGACCAGCTGGTGGGAAATGTTCCTGGTTGCCTTACATTGCTGACGACTGGAGCGATTTTTAAACGCGGCCAGAATTGTGGTTCGATGTAGGTCTGCGGTCGAACGTACTGCGGTGCCGAACTCAGCGGTATGGGATCAATCGTTTTGTCTGCCTGCGGCACTGGTAGCGTCTCCTGTGCACCCTGAGGCGCATCATCGTTGAATTCCGGAGCCGCCGGAACGATCGGTGCCGTCACATCGGCCGGAGCATCCGCGGTTCGTTCGGCCTGCGTTGACTGCTCATGTCTCACGAACGGATCTTCCAGACAAGGTGCCAACGGTGATCCTCCGTGAGACGGACGGCAGGGAGCATTTCTGCACTGAGGAAGCAGTGGTGAACATGTATTGCCGCAACGGTCTCCGCACTCCATCGTGCACTCGTCGACACAGGAAGGCTGCGGTGCACAACTGGCCTTGGGCTTCCAGAACAGGCGTTCACGAATGTAAGTCATCATCCCCATGTGTTTTCCGGTGTCGCAACAGCCGTTTGATTCGGAACACCCCTGGGAAGTGACAGGACAACACTGTTCCGGCACTGCACACGTCGCGTTTTCGGCGCACTGTGGCTCTGTGACACAGCATTGCTGATTTGGAGCACAGTATAGCGGCAGCGGAGCACAGCGGGTCGGTAGCAAAGTGCAGCATGTTGTTGGTGTCGGCTCGCAATAGCATTCTGACACGCATGACGTTTGTTTTGTGGGCCAGTGCCAGCAATCAAACAGGCTTTTTTTGCGAGGTTCTGCACACCCGACCTGTGGCGAACAGCAGGGTTGTTCCGGTACGACGCACGTGGACCGAGAATCGCAATTGACCGACGGCGTGCATGGTTCTTCAACACACTGACGCTTGTATCCCTGCGATAGAATGCTCATCAGACCGACGCTCTTGACGGGTATGTTTTCGTTCGTTGTCGGAAGCGGCAGAACCAGTTTCGGTTCGGTCACGGGTGCGGGCGCCGGCACAGGCGTTGGATCAGCGTCGTAATAATCGGGGGCGGGAGCAGCGGCATGGCTGCTGTGGGCAACTGGCGCGGATGCATAGCGACCGGTCGAGCAACCGGTCATCGATAAGGCAGCGATACCCAACAACAGGGTGTATCGATCAAGTCGCATCACGACTTCCTTTCTGCGACGCATCGTCTGAGCCTGGGCAGTCGTGAGCTCGAATGACGATGCAGGGAATAGTTCCTTCTGCCTTCATTGGGATCGTCAGAAAGATCGCGGAAACTTTGTCGACTTCGGCGGGATCCGCCGCAGATTGGTCAGCGGCTGCACAATTTTCTGCAGCTGAGGAAGATCCCTTTCAGCCCAAGTCTGCTGACCCGGCGACTCAGCGAAGATGGGCGATTATTGCGGGCTGCGCCTTCATCGGCTTCAAAACCACATGAAAAGCACGGCGAGTGCCTCTTCGAGGCCAGGAGCCGGGATTTGTCGTGCGGGCATGAAGGCCGAAAGCGGATCTCCAACCTCACAACCCAGCGTCGCAGAGGCGGAATGAGTATTTCCCTGCCCATTGTCCGATTCGAACTTCGGCTGGCGCGCATCCGTCATCGGGAAATTCGGCGCCGTGAACGCATGGGGCGTCGTATCAACGGTTAAGCGACTTCCGGGTGGTTTTCTGAAACTTCTTCCAGGTGCCGGACGGTCACATCGGGGTCGTCGATTCCGTCAGCGAAGTGCCGAGCCATCCGACATGTGAGGATTACCCGAGTGGACGTGTCGTCCGTATAGGTGCGGTCGAGTTCCGCAGAATGTTGCGTCAGCCACGCCAACAGCTTGCCATTGCCAGTGCTGGTTTCAATCTCAACCGTGACGAACCCACCCGCCACGCGTTCTGAAACGATCTGATACAACTGATCCAGTCCCAGCCCCGTGGCGGCGCTGATGGTGATGGTGTCATCATAGTGCCGTCGAAGCACGTCGATCACGGAACGATCTTCTACCAGATCAACTTTATTCAGTACCAGCACCACATTACTACAGTCGACGCCGATTTCATCCAGCACCTGATAGCACGTATGAATCTGTCGTTCTGCATCCGCGCTGCTGGCATCGACCACGTGCAGCAGCAGATCGGCATGCCGTGCCTCTTCCAGCGTCGAACGAAACGACGCCACCAGATGGTGAGGAAGATTCCGCACGAAGCCGACTGTGTCGCTAAGCAGCACCTCGCCGTAGTTGGGAACCATCCAGCGTCGGGTCCGCGTGTCCAGCGTTGCGAACAGTTTGTCCTCCACCAGCACGTCTGCTCCGGTCAGAGCTCGCATCAGCGTACTCTTGCCTGCGTTTGTATAACCGACCAACGAAACGGTGGGCTGTTCTCGCCGGTGCGAAACCGTGCGTTCACGCCGCTGCTCAACGTGCTTGAGCTTTCGCTTGAGTTCCGCGATGCGTTTGTCGATCAGGCGGCGGTCGGTTTCCAGCTGTTTTTCCCCTGGGCCACGACCCGCCCCGATACCACCGGTGATGCGTTCCAGGTGAGTCCACATGCGTTTCAGTCGAGTGCGAAAGTACATCAGCTGCGCCAGTTCCACCTGCAGCATGGCTTCGTGCGTCTGGGCGTGTGTGGCAAAAATGTCCAAAATGACTTCGCTGCGGTCGACGATCGGTTTTTCCACTGCCTGTTCCAGGGCTCGTCCCTGAGACGGCGTCAGGTTGTTGTCGAAGACGACCATTTCCGCGTCGGTCGTTTCCATCAGCAGTTTCAATTCGTCCAGCTTGCCGGTGCCCAGACAATGAGCGGGGTGCGGTGTGTCTCGAAACTGAACGATTTCGCCCACCACCGTCACGCCGGCCGTTTTGACCAGGCCCTTCAATTCGTCCAGCGCCGTGTCCCGATCGTTGCATTCGTCCGGGTTAAACACACCAGCCAGCACCGCGCGCTGGTCGGCTACCTTGAGTTCTTCGCGGATTGGGTTTTCCAACGAGTCATCACCTTTTAATTGCGGGGTGGCCCGCAGGCCGATTCGAGCTGATGCTCGGAAACTGTCCGTCCGCTCACATTGTTCGCTGCTATCTCGCCAGCGCAACGAATCTGCTGTCGAATAGCGTTCTTCGCGGCCACAAGTCAGCGTGAATCGCTGTGAAACGGACGAATCTTTGAAAACGCCACGGCAAGCCGCAGCATCACCGGCATGGTATCGTCACACTGACACACAGAGAACCGAGATGTTCGGGAAGAGCAAAGGGTCCGGAGTTTTTTCCGATGAACAGTGTTTTCGCTGGCCCCATCTCCTCCCGCCAAATGTCGCTCGACCGTCCGTCCACTTCCTGATCGTGCAGAGTCGTTTTGATGTCGCCAACCGCAAACGGCAAAAAGGCCGTCGTGCTTGTCAGTGGTGGGCTGGATTCTGCCACAGTGCTGGCGATCGCTCGCCACGAAGGCTGGGAAGTGCACGCGATTTCCTTCGACTACGGCCAGCGCCACCGATTTGAACTGGAATCTGCCCGGAAGGTCTGCGCAGCCAACGACGTGACCAGCCGGGTCATGTTTCCGATTGACACCGCGATCTTTCAGGGCTCCGCACTGACGAACGATATCGCTGTGCCGCACAACCGATCCGACGACCAGATGAGTACGGGGATTCCCGTCACCTACGTGCCGGCTCGCAACACGATTTTTCTGTCCCTCGCACTCGGACTTGCGGAATCCATTGGTTCGCATGACCTGTTCATCGGCGTCAACGCCGTCGACTACAGCGGCTACCCGGATTGTCGACCGGAGTTCGTCGCGGCCTTTGAAACGATGGCAAATCTGGCAACAAAAACGGGCGTCGATGGGCAACGAATCACCGTTCATACGCCGCTGGTGTCAATGACCAAGGCACAGATCATCCAGCGTGGACTGGGACTGGGCGTGGACTACGGCCTGACTCACAGCTGCTACGATCCGTCGCCGGATGGCATCAGTTGTGGCGAGTGTGATTCGTGTCAACTGCGGCTGCGGGGATTTGCCGAAGCCGATGCGATCGATCCGATTCTCTATGCCGACTGAACGTCCTGCAAAACGACCGAATTCTGTCAGACGCGTTACGCCGACTCGTCCTGCCTGACGCTGACGGAAGTCACAGTCAAACAGAAGATCGCAAAGGAGCACGGCCACCTTTTCTTCGCTTCCTTCGCGCCTTTCTGTTCACCACTCCGACTATCGGGCCGTCAGAAAATGCACCGCTCCAACTCCAGGTCCCGTATCATGGCGCGTCGCCTGGCTCTGTCGGTCCGCCAACGCGTTTGACCAGTTTGTGTACAGACTCGGCAATGCGATCCTCGATGCCTTCGGCCCAGCGATACGCCGGGCGGCCGTATTCATAGAGTCGATAACCACCTTCGTATCCGCCTTCTTTCCAGACACGGTGTGAGGGAATGTACGAGATCATGTCGTCCGCATATCCGCAGACCCATGTTCCCGCACCGAACTCTTCTTTGAAACGCAGTGCGTAGTCGACAACGGTTTCGGCGCCCATGCCGATGATGGTCATCTGGTCGCCCAGTTGCCATGCATGGATGGGGTAGGTGTAGGCGGTCGGAAACGTTTCTCCGGCATCCAGTTTGCGCAGCATCCGTTCTGCCCACCGTTTAAGAAGTGCGTTCGTGCTCTTCACTTCCTGCTCCAGTTTTTCGCGACTGACGACTTCCAGATAGGGAAGATCGATGTATTCGAAGGCCGAGCGAATACCGGGCGACACGGTGTTGAATGGCTGCTGCAGGGCATCTTCCACGGCCGTTGCGAGCATGTGCCCGTATTTTTCGCAGAGTTCAACCGTACGGCGCGGCAACGGATTCTGGTCTCCGCCACAGGTGTTCACAAACATGGCCGTCGTCCCTGGGTGATTCTGTTCGATTTCCAGTTGAGCGAATCCGGGAAAGTCACCGCACCATTTGGTAAAGCTGAGTGTCGTCGGGTGACAGGCGTATCCGAAAACAACCGCTTCCAGTTTGCCACCGGGGCGAATCACCTTCAACACGGGAACGGAATGGTCGACGGGACCGACCAATGGTTCACCGCGCGCCAGAATCGCTGGTATGTCCGCCTCGCGATTGTTACGACGGTTCACGGCGAACGTGGTGTAGCCGCTGCCGTGTTCCAGCGATGCGGGCGCCAGAGCGGCCAGAGCATCGCCGACCAGCGTGACGGCGCGCGAAACCATCCTGGCCGTGTACTCGTCGACCAGCCTGACCTGATCCGGATCCACCGGATAATAATCGACAAGGTCGTCGCCCAGCCGCGGTCCGCAGTGGTTGTGTGAAAACGTGAACATGATCTGGTCACGTTTCAGTCCGTACTTCGCTTCCACCTGGGCGAATACCGGGTCGCTCATGATTTTGGGCACGCCCTGAAAGTCGCTGGTGATCAGGACGATTCGATTGCCCTCATCATCCTGCAGCGCGAGTGCCTTCATCCACAGGTCGTGCAGCTTGCCTTCGGGAGCTCGCCGTGACCCGTACCCCGCCAGCCAGACAGAAGTTTCCGGCGTGATGACGGCCCGGGCGACACCAGCTTTCCAGCCAGCGGTGGCGCACGGCGAACAGGCAATAAGCCACAGGCACAACAGAAGACTGCTGGCGAAAGACGAAAACAGACGCTTCATTCATTTCTCCCTTTGTCACTGGCTCGCAGGAAATGATCAAAGAAACCATAGATGACTGCGTTCGATTTTTCGTTGGGCGAATGGTCCGGTCGGTTCGTCATGCCAACTCTGCGCCGATAACCCAGCGTTTCATTAATCTGCACCAGATGATTCAACGCCCGCCATCTCGACGGCGGATCCACCGCACCACCTGACACCAGAAACGGACGAGGCGCCATCAGTGCATGCAGTTCATGAAGATCCCGCTTCTGTTCCAGCAGTTGGAGGTACAGACCACGGCCCGGATTCGCTTCTGTAATGATGCCTCGCTGACGCCACGGACGCGGATGCCAGCCCAGATACCACGGTTCCCAATAATTCACGCTGGGATGCACGTCGAACATGATTCCCGGGTCCGACACGGCCACCGCTGCAAACTTATCGAACAGGCAGCCGGCAAACATTGCCCACTTGCCGCCGAACGAATGTCCGACAATGCCAATCCGCTCCGCGTCAACTTCCGAACGACTGGCCAGCACATGCCACGCATTGGCAGCCGCATAGCCGAGCATCGACAACGGCTGAACCGTCGCGCTGTCTATATCCGGATAATACAACGCGTAGGTTTTGGCTTCCGACGCCTCTGTGGTCCCGATGGACAATGTCACAAAGCCACGTCTTGCCAGTTGCAGGGCAAAGTCCCGGTGGGGATTGTTGAAGCCGATCGCAGTTTCCGGTTCGTAGAAGACACTCAGAACCGCCGGTCGTTTGCCCGCGCCGTCCGGGATGAGCAGGTACGCGGTTGTCAATTCGTTGGGCGTCCAGAGGAAACGAATCTTATGTTGAACAAAGTTCTCCCGACGTTCGGTTTCCAACACGTCAACCTGCGGCTGAGTAATCAGCGGTGGCCACTGTCCGAGTAACGTCGTCCATTGATCCAGCAATTCGATGCGCCGACGTTTCCAGTCAGCTGGCGATTGGACCGTCGAGTCGTCATCAAACAGCAGCGGAGAACGATGCGGACCAAAGTCGCTGGCGAATGCTGCGGGCGGATCGAAGTGCGTGCGAATGACATCCCAGCTTTCTGCAGCCGACGGTGCAGCGGCTTTCCCGGTGTCGTCCTGTGCGCCGGCGTATGACAATGTGGCGGTCAGAAGAACGAATGTGCCGACCAGTCGACTGGCGAACGTACGCATGAAAGTGCCCCGCATGGAAATGTTGCTGCCACGACATTCTGAAGAACACTTAGTCGATTGTGAAGCGCACGCCGTTATTCGGGCGTAAGGACGCAGAGGAAGCAGAGATCAGAAATCATAGTTTCTGTGCTTGCTCCTGTTTCAGGAATCGGTGAAAACGGCTGCCAGCCGGGGTCAGGAAAGGCGATCAGGGGACGTAAGTCCCCTGATCCAATGCAGGTTCAATGCGGCAGTCGCCAGGGCTCCATGCCCAACGCTGTCATTCATGACACAGAAAACATTATGGGCAGTCGCAGGCGCCCAAAATCAGGGCACTAACGTACCCCGCTCGCCGAGACACATGCGCGATTCAGAACAGAAGGCCGCGTGGCAACGGACGATGGTGGTCTCAGCTGGGACGAATCGTTGCCGGGCCCTGACGTGTCCGGCGCAGTCTTGTGGCGCAATACTCCGCAACACGCGGACTGTCAGCTGGCGACGTCTACTCCACCGGTTCGTCGCTTAATGCTCGGTTGACGGCATCCAGCAGGACTTCCATCGCGAAAGGTTTTCGCAGGTAATCCACGACGCCCAGCATTTCTGCATACGCTTTGTGACGACTGCCTTCGTTGGCGGTCATCATGATCACCTTGGGTGGGTTGTCCATTTCACCAAGAAATTCCAGCACCGGAAACCCGCCCATCCGCGGCATCATCATGTCTGTCAGCACAAGATCCGGATTCCGTGACGTAATCAGTTTGCGTCCGTCCTGGCCGTTGGTGGCCGCCAGCACCTGGTAACCAGAGGCCTTCAGCACGGTTTGGACAGTGTTCGAAATTTCGCGATCATCTTCGATCACAACGATCAGTTTTTCCGTCACAAAACACCTCGGGGACAATCAGCAAATGCGACCATGATTCAATAACGATGACGACCATTGTCTACACATTCGATGGGGCAGGAAAGTAATCCATCACAAAAAAGCGTCGTGAGAAGATTTTCTCACGACGCATCTGTATTCGTGCGACTGCGATTCACAGATTCAAATCGCAGATTCGTCCAGTTCACCCGTACGGATACGAATGATCTTTTCGACGTTGCTGACAAAAATTTTGCCATCCCCAACCTGGCCGGTTCTGGCTGAGTTGACAACGGCATCGACCACTTTATCCAGTTCCTCGTCACCGACAACGATTTCAATTTTTACTTTTGGCATAAAGTCCACGATGTATTCGGCACCGCGATACGTTTCTTTATGGCCCTTTTGCCGACCAAATCCGCGTACTTCGGTCACCGTCATTCCCTGAACACCAGCTTCGGTGATCGCGGATTTGACGTCTTCCAGTTTAAAGTGGCGGACAACCGCTTCTATCTTTTTCATTTCTGTATTCCATGTTTGTTAAGTGTATGAGCTATTAATGACACCGGGACACGAACGGCATTAAACCGCCGGCAACAGCGGCTCACAGAGACAAACCCTGCGATGTCTGCCGCTGTTGGCGCCGAAGCCGGCTTACTGGAAGATGTAGCCTTCTTCGCCGTGCTGGCTGATATCCAGTCCCCTGAACTTCTTCTTCCTCACTGACTCTCAGTCCCATGATCGGATCCAGGATTTTCAGCAGAATAAATGTGCCGACTGCGCTGAAACCGACCGCTGCCACGACGCTGACGGCCTGCACCATGATCTGACCTTGATTGCCGTCGAGGAAGCCGGCAGCGTCGGTCGAACCGGTGACCACGCTGGTGGCAAATACGCCCGTCAGCAGTGCCCCCAGCGTTCCGCCCACTCCGTGAACACCAAAGGCATCCAGTGAATCGTCGTAGCCCGCAGAGTTTTTCAGCTTTGTACAGGCAAGGTAACAGACGACACCTGCGAGAAAGCCCATGATGATTCCGCTGATCGGTGTCACAGAACCACTGGCCGGAGTGATACAGACAAGTCCGGCAACAGCACCGGAACACGCTCCCAGAATGCTGGCCTTGCCCTGTTTCAGCCATTCCGTCAACGACCAGCCGAGGACTCCCGCTGACGCAGCCAGATGTGTTGCGAAGACCGCGTTGACGGCTCGGCCGTCCGCGTGGAGTTCACTGCCGCCGTTGAATCCAAACCAGCCGACCCACAGCAATCCGGTGCCGATACAGGTGTACGTCAGGTTATGCGGAGGTATCGGCCGCGTCGGAAATCCTTTTCGTTTACCCAGCACAAGTGCGCAGATGAGGGCCGAGACGCCGGAACTGATGTGGACGACCAGGCCACCGGCAAAGTCGATCGCTTTGAACTTTGCATCGGGGTTCCACTCACACAGCCAGCCGGAATCTGCCCAGACCCAGTGTGCGATCGGGCAATAGATCAGCAGTCCCCAGAGTACACTAAATACCGCCATGCTGGAAAACTTCATGCGTTCTGCAAATGCACTGCAGATCAGAGCTGGCGTGATGATGAAGAACATGCCCTGGAAGGCCACGATGATCTGCTTACTCACGAGTGATTCGGCTGTTCCAACTCCGGTCGCCGGGCTCACACCCTTCAACAGCAGATGTTCGAAGTAAGGATTTGTGCCTCCAAAAGCCAGGCTGTAGCCGATCACGGCCCACACTACGGACATCAATCCCATCAGAAAGACGCACTGCATCATGACGCTCAGGATGTTCTTCTTGCGAACAAGCCCGCCGTAAAACAGGGCCAGCCCGGGACACGTCATCATCAGGACCAGGGCGATCGAGACCAACATCCACGCGACGTCACCTTTGTCATAGTCCGGCACTGGTGGCGGTGTGATCACAGCAAACCGCCGTTGTCTTCTTCAGATTCCCCGGCCTCCAACGATGCATCAGGATCGTTTTCGTCCTCATCTGGCGCCGCCGCAGTTGGTGAGTCATCCTGCAACGCTGTTGTCGCGGCCTGCGCTGATATGGTCAGTTGAAAACTGACCAGCGCCACCGCTAACGATATTACGTAGCTGATTTTCCTGTTCATGTGTCAATCTCGCCTTGAAATACTGCCCTGGAAGAATGTTTGCAGTGTTGAATTCGCACACAGACACCAGGTGATATTGGTATCTCGTGCCCATAGGAAAACAGACGCCCCGAACTGTGCAGGGGCGCTCTCGCCCGTTGTTACCGCCGAACTGTCACGAATATCCGATACACCGCCCCTGATCAAGCGAACGGGGTGTGACTGACCACGATTTTTTGACGCCAGACAGAAAAAAGACTGAAGTTTTGATGCGTGCAGCGATGCAATGGTGTTTGCGATGCAGTCGGGCTCCTGCGGCAAAAAGCGGCTGTGCCCGCTATTCTGCTCATTGCCATGAACGCTGGCGCGGTGCGATGTTCGACATGTCGCACAATATCATTCCACCTGCGGTGTCGTTCGGGCTTGATAAGTTCGTGCAGTATACCGTTATCAAAGACGTAACGAGTCTGATCGACGAAAGTCGCTATTCTTCCATCGTAACGCCCTCATCGTGGTCGCTGCGCCACAGTCCGCGCAGTGCGACAACGTATACCGTCAGTTCGTCGTCTCCCATCTGTTCGCGGACGATTGCGCGCAGTTCGTCCGCGAAAGAACGCGGCAGGTCGTGGTCCGTCGCAATATGCACGACAACGATCCATGATTTCTGCAAAAGGTGTCGGAGTTGAGATCGTGTTGACGCTGTTCCTGTCACTTGATTCGCCGCCGAGAGCTGCCCGCACAGACAACTCTGTCTCCTCTTTCCCGGAATCATCGATGCACAGGTATTCCACATGATCGTCATTGGCCGTTAAGGCTGTGGTCCATTCGACCACAATCCCTGCGGCCGACGCATCAGGGACGAATGCAATGGAGGTCACTCGATAGACTCCTTCAGTCAGTGTCGACAACGGCTGAACGGATCGGGCTGTATTTCAGGATGATCCCGTCGACCGGTCTCTGAACATCGCCACTACATCGTGATCGTCCCTTGAATTCAAGGCGGTATCAGTTTCGACGTGAGCCTGAGACGACTTTGTCGAACTTCCGCACGCATGCTGGAATGCCCTTCCCTGCGGGTTGACATTATTTTTTTCTGAGGGTGTAATCCAGAGCGACGTTAAAACCTATCCCATCATACGCCTCACAGAGGTGGCGTCGGTTCATTTTCCTTTCTCCAGGTCATTTCAAAACCTAAGCACGATCGGCGATTTTACGACGGTTCGTCGTTGCGTGGTCAAACGTTGCGGAGCACGTTCGCCGACGGTTGACCGTTCAATTGACGTTCAATACGTTTTGAAAATGAGTGTGCTGGTGCGCCGAATTTCGGAAAAGAAAAATCCTGCGAGGGGCTTGTCGTATGCAAAAAAGTTGCATGCGAATGCAACTTTTTTACCCTGGTACCTGGATCAACACTCATCACAATGTGTGCACGTTGTCCGTCAACGTCCCAATGACCTCAAAGGAAGCAGTTTTATGAGACGTTCAATTTTTCAAGTCGTCTGCGCGGCGATTGTGCTGCTGGGTAGTTCCGTCCCATTCGTGTTGGCACAGGATCAGTTCGATCGCACGGTCCTGCCGATTCAGGAACCTAAACGACCAACCTACAGCGAACTCGACGCGAGAAACGTCAAGGCGCCACCCAGTTTCCAGGTTCGCGCACCCGCAAAGGCACCCAATATTGTCATCGTGCTGATTGACGATGTTGGTTTTGGAGCGACCAGCACATTTGGAGGTCCCATACAGACGCCGACCCTTGACCGACTTGCTGGTGCGGGACTGCGTTACAACAACTTTCATACGACGGCACTCTGCTCACCGACGCGAAACGCGCTGAAGACGGGTCGGAATCACCATACGGCCAACACGGGTTCGATCATGGAGAGTTCGACCGGATTCCCCGGCAACACGGGGCAGATTCCCAACAGTGTGGCGCCGCTGGCAGAGATGCTGAGGCTTAATGGGTACAGCACAGGGGCGTTCGGTAAGTGGCACGAAACAGCGGTCTGGGAAACCAGTGTGTCCGGCCCGTTTGATCGCTGGCCAACTCATCAGGGATTCGACAAGTTCTATGGTTTTATCGGTGGTGAAACGGATCAATGGTACCCGCTTGTTTACGACGGCAGCACCAGGATCAATCCTCCGAAGACTGAGGGCTATCACTTCACGGTCGACATGACCAATCAGGCGATTAACTGGGTGAAAGCTCAGCAGTCCATTACACCCGATAAACCGTTTTTCGTGTACTACGCGACGGGTGCTGTGCACGCACCGCACCATGTTCCAAAGGCGTGGGCAGACAAGTACAAAGGGCAGTTTGACAAAGGGTGGGACCGGACACGTCAGGAAACGACCGCGCGCCAGAAGAAGATGGGCGTCATTCCGGCAGACACCAAACTTCCTGGTAAGCCGGACGACATCAAGGACTGGGACGAACTTCCCGCAGGCCACCGTCAGTTGTTTGCCCGCCAGGCAGAAGTCTTTGCCGGATTCATGGAGCAGACGGACCATGAGGTCGGCCGGTTCGTCGAAGCTCTGGAAGACATCGGTGAGATGAACAATACGCTGTTCATTTACATCGCCGGTGACAACGGGACGAGTGCCGAAGGCGGGTTCGTCGGCATGTACAACGAGATGACCTACTTTAATAACGTGACTGAGAAGGTCGAGGATTTGATTCCGCTGATGGAAAAATGGGGCGGCCCGGAAACCTTCCCGCACATGGCTGCGGGGTGGGCCGTCGCGTTCGACGCACCGTTCCAGTGGACGAAACAGGTGGCATCGGACTTCGGCGGCACTCGTAACGGAATGGTCATTCACTGGCCGCAGGGCATTAAGGAAAAGGGCGGACTGCGCAGTCAGTTCGGACACGTTATCGACATTGCTCCCACGATTCTGGAAGCAGCGACGCTGCCGGAACCAAAGAGCGTGAACGGCACGCCGCAAACGCCCATCGAAGGAACCAGTCTGCTGTACACATTCAATGACGCGAAGGCGAAGGAACGACATACGACTCAGTACTTCGAAATGTTCGGCAATCGAGCCATCTACCACGAAGGCTAGCTGGCTCGGACGCTTCACCGCGCTCCATGGGAAGCTCTTGAGCAACCGCCGCTCGAATCCGATGTCTGGGATCTCTACGACACGCGAAAGGACTTCAGCCTTTTCAACAACCTTGCCGCCAAACAGCCGAAACGGTTACAGCGGCTGCAGGCTCTGTTCATGAAAGAGGCTGAACGATACAACGTCCTGCCCATCGACGACCGAGTGATCGAACGCATGAACCCTGCACTGGCCGGGCGGCCGGACCTGATGGCTGGTCGCAAATCGCTAACGCTTTACGACGGAATGACCGGCATGCTGGAGAACACGTTTTTGAACGTGAAGAACCAGTCCATGTCCATCACGGCTGAGCTTGATATTCCGGCCGGTGGAGCGAACGGAACGATTCTGTGCCAGGGCGGCCGGTTCGGTGGCTGGTCGCTGTACGTCAAGGACGGCAAGCCAGCCTACACTTACAACTTCCTTGGGCTGGAGCAGTTCACAGTCGCCGGGAAAGATGCGGTTCCTGAAGGGGCTGCGACGGTCGTACTCGATTTTGCCTACGACGGGGACGGACTTGGTAAGGGTGGCAAGGCGACGTTGTCGGTGAACGGAAAGACTGTCGCGGAGGGCCGCATCGGCAAAACGCAACCGTTGATCTTCTCGGCCGACGAGACCGCAGATGTTGGTCTGGACAATCAAACACCCGTCGTCGAGGGAATCGGCATAGGACCGGATGAGACCCGCTTCACTGGCACGATCGATAAGGTGACGATCGCTGTGAAGTAAGTTTGTACAGGCCTGAAAGCGTGTGTGGGAATAGCGGAGTGAAGAAATGAAAATCGTCCTGTTGCTGATGTTCGCCGTTTTTGGGAGCATCAGCACCCTGACTGCAGCACCGCCAAAACTGATTCTGCAGATCACCGTCGATCAGCTGAGAGGCGACTTGCCGCAGCGATTCGTGGAGCGGATGGGGGACGGCGGTTTTCGTTACCTGTTGAATCAGGGAGTCGTCTTCAAAGACGCGCATCATGCGCACGCCAACACGGAAACGATTGTCGGGCATGTTACGCTGGCGACGGGCGCTCACCCTGCAGCTCATGGTATGGTGGGAAACGTCTGGTTTGATGAGGCCCTCGGTCGGCTGGTTTACAACGTCGAAGACCCTCGCTATCCCCTGATCTCTGCCGCTGCTGCAGTCGACGCGAAAACGGAAATCGACCCGACTCAGAAAAAGGCCCAGGCCTCGGGACGTTCCCCCGCAAACATCCTGGTGAGTACATTCAGCGATGAGCTGGCGATTCTTACGGCAGGCCGAGCTAAGATTTTCGGTGTGTCCGTCAAGGACCGCGGTGCGATCTCACTGGCAGGCCATGCGGGCAAAGCGTTCTGGTTTTCCAAAGCGTCCGGCGAGTTTGTCAGCAGTCGATTCTACTACCGTGAATACCCGGAATGGGTTAACACGTGGAATGCTTCCCGTCCCACGCAGCACTATGCAGGTCAGTCATGGAAACTGCTGAACAAGCAGCAGTTATATCTGTACGGTGATCGCGATGACGAATCATGGGAGGTCAACTTTTCCGGCTACGGTCGTGTCTTTCCTCATCCTTTTGGTGCGGCAGACGGCAAGTACTTCACGACACTGCTGACGCTCAGTCCGGTCGGAGACGAGTTAACGCTCAGCTTTGCCAAAGCTCTGATTGAGAACGAATCCATCGGTGCGGACGAGGTAACGGATTACCTGTCCGTCAGCTTTTCATCGACCGATTACGTCGGCCATTTCTTCGGGCCATCCAGTCTGGAAATGGAAGATAACCTGCTTCGTCTGGATCGGACAATCGCAGAGCTGCTGAAGACTGTGGATGATCAGGTCGGTCTGGACAATACTCTGGTTGTTCTTTATGCCGACCACGGAAGCCCTGACGCACCGGGTTATCTGAATCAACTGGGAATCGAAGCGAAGACCGTTGACCCGAAAACCTGGGACCAAACGGCTGGCATCGCAGCACTGAAGAAACGGTTTGGAGTGGGGAAGCAGCTGATCCAGACCTATTACCACCCATATCTGTATCTCAACCGGGATGTTATTCGTGAGCACGGACTGGATCTGGCAGAAGTACAGACGGCGGTCGCTTCCGAAGTCGGCAAATTCAACGGTGTTACTGCGGCTGTGACCAGCACTGCGCTGATGAATGGGCAGATCCCTGACACGCGTTTAACTCGAATGATTCTGAACAACCATTTTGCTCGCCGCTCGGGCGACATCTACATCGTGCTGGACCCTCACTGTTTTGTGAACGATTTTGACGGACTGAAAGTCGCTTCCGCTCACGGGTCTCCGTGGCGATACGACACATTCGTCCCGGTGATCTTCGCCGGTGCCGGGTTGAAACCGAAAAACGTCTACCGGCGAGTCCACACAGTGGACGTGGCGACAACTCTGGCGGCATGGCTGGGCACAAAGCCGCCGTCCGGTGCCGCCGGACAGATACTGAGCGAGGTCCTGATCCAGCAGCGGAACTAAGAAATGTTACTCGCCAGGTCCTGCATCCTGCACTTTGCACAACAGAATCAACCCTGGATCGACAGGACCATGAGGATGGGCAAAGTTGAGTTTGTGAAATGTACCGGTCCGTTTTAAAGGGATATCAAGATGGATATTACGAAACCAAGGTTCTTCCTCTGTCTGGCGATCGTCAGCGGCCTTGCCACCGGCGTTGAGGCGGATCCGCCCAAAATGAAGATGACAACGCCAGTCCCCGAAGGAATCGCGACGCCGAATAAGTTGCAGACACGGATCGGTGTCCTGACCTCAGTCGACGGAGTCCCCGACAGGGCGACTGTTCAGAAGGTCTACGATCACCTCGATTTCCATCGTGGTGTCGAGGCTTTCCTGAGCGGTATTCAGATTGCCTCCATGTCCGCCCTTCGCAAAGGATGTCTGGAAGTCGGCCCGCCGAATACGACGGTGCAGATATTCGAAGACCTCATGGACTCCAAAACGCTCTGGCTGACACCCAATACGACCTCGATTTACAACGTAGTGTGGCTGGAATTAAAGGACGAGCCCATGGTTGTTGAGACGCCGCCCGATGTCTTGGGCATCATTGACGACCACTGGTTCAAGTATGTCGGAGATTTCGGCCGCCTTGGACCGGATAAGCACTGGCGAAAAGTTTCTCATCGTTCCTCCTGGCTACGAAGGTGAGGTGCCGGACGAGTACTTCGTCCTGCGAACCAATACCTATGGCAACTGGGTGATCTGGCGTGGCTTCCAGGTGGATGGGTCGACGAAACAGGCGGTTGATACGACAAAGAAGATTTTCCGCATGTACCCGCTTTCAAAAAAAGACAATCCGCCGAAAATGAACTTCGTCAACATGTCCGGCAGGTTCACCAATACCATTCACCGCATGGACTTCGAGATCTTCGAAGAGATCAACAAGGTCGTGCAGGCCGAACCCAGCTACGGGCAAAACCCTGAAATTCTGGGAACCTTTGCATCCATCGGGATCGTGAAAGGACAGCCCTTCAATCCCGACGCCCGGATGAAAAAACTACTCAGCGAAGCCGCAGAAGTTGGCTCCGTGACAGTCCGCACGATTATGTCGCAACCCCGGGATAAGGGCTTTTATCTCTTTCCTGGCAAGAGCGAGGTCTGGACCAATCCCTTTGTCGGAGGCAGCCATCAGTTCCTCGTGGACGGAGCCCATGTACTGGACGGACGGGCCGCTGTTCATTTTTTCGCTACCGGAATTACTCCGGCGATGGCGGCCAAAATTATCGGAAAGGGCTCAAAGTACGCGGCTGCCTATCTTGATGCCGACGGAAATCCTTACGACGGCAGCAAGACCTACAAGGTCAATGTTCCGAAGAATCCACCTGCTAAGGATTTCTGGTCCTTCACTCTGTACGACAACCAGACTCGAGCCATGCTGCAGACTGATCAGCAGTTCCCGGGGATCGACAACAACAAGCCTGGCATGAAGAAGAACTCCGACGGGTCCTACGACGTCTACTTCGGGCCCAGGGCTCCCAAAGGTCAGAAGAATAACTGGATTCAGACGGTCCCCGGCAAGGGCTGGAACATGCTCTTCCGCTTGTATGGACCGCTTGATCCCTGGTTCGACAAGACCTGGTATCCCGGCGATCCGGAACTGGTTAAGTAATCCGTGTGGCAAAAAACATCTGAGATGTAAAGTCGTTGACCGCACAGCGGCCGTCACGTGAGATCGCAGTGCGACTGTGAATCGGAATCGATTGCGCCGAAGCAGGCCGTACCGAGCAACGCGAGTTACGGCATCGACACTCCGTCGTTTGGAATCGACAGCAATCCCGTCACGCTGTGGGGGGCTGTCATTTGTCTGTCACATATCTCGCTGCTCATGATCGCCCGTGAGTTTGCGACCTGTTATCGTCAGGCATGGCAGTGGCGTTTTCAGAAAGCCAGTCGACAATCCGGTTTTCCATGAACTCGTAGAATGGGTTGTTCCGACAGCGGACGAACATAGAATCGGAAATCAGCAAAGCACTCGGCTCGGCACGTATGCTGAGTGTTCCCAATGACAGTCGCCCCTCGTCCCTGTCTGCCGTACCATAAATGGGATCGTCAGGAGGAATGGGAACGGCGACATGTGACAGAGAAACGACGCTGTGCGGCCAGAACAAATCTGTTTCCTGCTCGTTGATTTTCCCGCGGCTGCGAGATTTGATGGTGAGCTGTTGTGAACCGGGATTGATATTCTGAAGCACAGTCAGCCGATACGGTCGGTCACTTATTTTCAGTTTGGGCAGCACCGATTGTTCGAATGATAGATTCAGCAGATTGCTCAGCCAGTCCACCCGGTTGACATCGAACAGCACCAGTTCGCTTGCGTCGGAATCCAGGTGGTCAAACAGCGCGGTAATCAGCTTGGGCACCACGACGGTGGAATCCACAACCGACTGCATCGCGAGTATTGGCGGCAACTGCTGCATGCGACCAGACTTTTGCAGCGCGGCGAGTTTTCGTTCGACCACCTGAGTGAGTGTCCACGCCTGCACGTTTGCGTTCATGGGCCAGGAACTGTACTTGAACGGATCGATCTCTGCGTTGATGCTGGACCATTGTGCTTTTTCGTTGCGCGAAACCAGAGCGACCGTGTGGTACAGTTGCGTTATTCTGGCCATTGGATTGATGCCGATCATCGGAGAAAACAATACTACAGCGTCCGCCGCAGGCAGGGATGCATCGTCAATTGCCGAAAGAGCGTAGTCCACACTCAAGGCGCCGCCATTGGAGTAGCCGGCCAGAATCAGCGGCGCATTGCGGGGGAGTTTTTCACGCAGGCTGCGGGCCGCGACCTTTACCGCTGATGTCCAGTCCTGCCATGAGACGTCGGCCAGAGCACGCGGGCTGGTCCCGTGGCCAGGCATTCGCAGCCAGACGACCGAGTATCCTTCGGCGTGAAGTCGCTGGCCGATTTTCCGCAGTGAATACGGGGAATCGCTTAGCCCGTGCAGCAACAATACTCCGCCGACAGGAGATGGTGCCTCCAGAACCAACGACCGATTCCAATTGCGATCAACGACTGTTTCCGGGTTGCAGACAGAATCGAGTTGATAGCGGGAATAGGCATTTGGCACCTGATTGACCCAGGGGCCCGCAATAAGATCGTGCAGCTCTTTAAAGACCTGCTCCTCCTGTCTCAGATAATCTTCCAGTCCATAACCTGGCTTGGCATCCGACGCCTGAAACTCTGATGCGGGTCTTTGAATGTGCCAGCCCTGAAGATCGGGCAACGCGCGCGCCGTACGCACCCACAGATAAAGAAGAATCATGGCAGCCAGCAGCGCTGTAAACACAAGGTTGGCCGCCACGAGTCCGGCCAGGCGGACCATCTGAAGATTCCACCCACGATTCGGCAGCGTTCGTGAGATTCTGGACCATTCAACCAGCAATGCACCGGCGGCAAGAACTGCCACGCACAACGTCAGCCACAGGGCAATACGGATGAGCCGCGTCTGCCAGACTGTTGACTTATTCACGTCGAAAGATTGCCTGTCGCTGCGTCGGGAGTCGCTTACGCATGGTCAGTTGTTCGGAATCACACAGACGGCTCCAGGACCGCCGTCTGAGTGATTCGATATTCGCTCCGGTGATCTTCGCCTGCCTTCAAAGTCTTTGCAATTACAAGTGCCACTTCCTGGCAACGATTCACCGGATGGGGAAATGGACCTGCACCCGGGGTCGTGCATCGCGATGGAATTGCATCGATCGATAGACGTCGCGGCGACGTATTTGAAGTGCCCATTTATCGATCCATCGAATGGGCCACAATCCGGCCAGGTTCGCAAACACGCTGAGTTCAGAAAAGGAAAACTGCTGGTGACCGATGATGAATTTCTCTTGCTGAGAATGCACCCATGTTCGGAAGGATTGAATGATGAAGTCGTGCGCGAAATCTCGGAACATTGCGAACTGCTGAAGATCGATTCCGGAGCATACGTGCATCGCGCAAATCAGCCGTTCGATTCCGTTTTCCTGCTGGTGCACGGTCGTGTCAAACAATCCCTGATTGACGGACAGGGAAATGTTATGTTGCAGCGTTATCAGACTTCAGGCGGTCAATTTGGGGCGCTGGCGGCCGCATTGGGTGAGCCATCGCCGGTCAACATGATTGCCGAAGAGCCCACCACGTTGCTGAAGCTGGATTATCAGAAGGCCCTCGATCTGACCCGGGAACATGAAGTGTTCCGGTTGAATGTTTCGCGACTGATCGCGGACTCGGTGAGGAACATGCTGCTGAAAGACCGGCGTCAGAAAAAGCCCGTGCTGGTCGCTGTTTTTTACGAGTCGCCTGCAAGCCGGCCACTGACCCGTCGATTGAAATCACTGGGTGAAAATCCGAGTGTGCTCAACGATCAGACCGGTTGGCAACCCATGGAAGACGTGCCCTATTGTTGCCTGATCCGAGATGGTGCAACGATCGCCGAACGGGAAATTCGTGAGCAGTTGCATTTATGGTCGGACTCAAATCGAATTTGCATCGATGTGAGTTTGAATTACAGTCCAGTCAATGCATGCCGTCTGGTGGAAATCAGTGACAACGTGCTCTGGTGCGTCACGCCGGACAATTGGAAATTGTCCGTTTATCGGCTCAACGCCATTGAAAAGCGTGCTCCTGGCTGGCGTGACAAGATCAACGTCGTATGGCTGCTGAACGATGGCAGCCCCTGGGCACCCCTGGCGCCAGAGCTGACAATTCTTGCCAAACGGGTTTACAGGATTTCGTTTGATGAACCCGCCACGAATCGAAATCGCGCCGGACGTTACCGAATTCGACATGACGGAGTTTATGCGCACCGCGAGATAGCCGAAGTCGGTGCTCGCTCCACAGAGGACTCAGTTCCGCAGCTCAAAGAGTTACTGGAACAGGTCGACAGTCAGCTGTTCGCAACAGAGTAAAGTTGTGATTGAGCGAGTCGCCTATTTTTCCGGCTCGGCAAAGGCTCTCGGTTCAAACCCGGCAGACTGTGGCACGTCTTTTGTGATCACCGACCACGTAGCTCCGGATTCACGGAAGGCGGCGAAGTCCGTCGGCTGATACCTGATATTCAGGTGTGGCGTTGATACAGGATTGCCGTTCTGGTTCCATGACTGCATTACGGCGTCCACCGCTCCCGTGGTGAGCAACGTGCGTTCGGCAGGATACGGTTCGGTGTTGGTTGTGAATGTATGCTGGACGGCGTGTGAGAGCGCCTTGAACAGGCAGCGATTGCCCCATGGCCCGTTGAACAAAGCGGTGGCACGTGGTTTCACTTCGCTCTTGAGGCGGCAGGCGAAGTTCCAGCGGTCGGAGCTGCTGCCGACTTTAAGCACAGTGGCTTGCAGACCGTCGATGTATTTGATGCAGATGGCGTAGGAATCGGTCGGTCGCCGTGGAAGCGGCTGTGAATTAGCGTCGGCGCGGGCCGGCTGTTTTGCGAAGACGCCCGCTGTTGGTCGGCCCTGCCGAACAGCGTGCATGTTTTCTTCCGCCTTCATAGCGGCATCGACCAGATCCTGCGACCACCGCCCGGATTGCTTCGCCTGTTCGAAGTCTGTTCCGGTCAGCAATTGAATCTCGGCGATGCCGGTTTCACCTCCAGCGCGTGATTCCACGAACGATTGCAGCACTTCGAAGGCGTGAAAGTCGTACGATTCCAGACCACCGCCGTGAATCGACACGGCTTCTTCGATTTCGGCTCCTTCGGGAATGATCAGGGCTGGACGCCGCTGTGCCAGCGGCACGGAACTGCCCGCAATCAAAGGCATCATGTGCTGGCGAGCGGTGTTAAACATTTCCCTGGACCAGTCCCAACGGTACGACAGATGCTTGTCATTAAATAACGGAACATACCGATCCGATCGCTGCATCACCGCGATGGCTTCATCGAAGAATCTCTTGCGAGGGTACATGTGCTGACTGAGTTTGTTGTATGGATAGTCACCGTGTTCTCCAATGGACAGAACGGCGTCGACAGCCAGGCGATCTTCTCCCAGACAGAGTGCTTCATCAATTGAGCCGTACAGCGGGATCTTGAATCGACGTGATACTTCCCGTGCCATGTCGTCGTCCGGAAACTGATCGGCGTAGAACGCAACAACATCGACGCCGGGATCCGTCAGCCGACCGTTGAAATAATATGGCCCCAGAAAGTTTTCCAGAATATTGAACGCGTGACTGCGAAATCTCAGCACGGTGAAGATGGCTGCCACCTTCGGACGCTTCGTGGGCGCGGCGAAAGCAGCAGCCGGCCACAAGGCTGGCAACGCTCCGACAGCTGCGGCAGTCAGAATGTCTCGGCGGCGAATATGGTTGTTCATCACGACAACTCCGGGAGTCTGGAAGAACCTGGTGCAAGAGAAGGGTCGCCAAGGAGACTTTTCGGACAGGTCAATTATTGTGAGCGGCTCGGCGCCAGCCGCCGGTTAGACGTTAGTGTTTTTACCCGCGGCTAGCGCCTTGCGGCTCACTGTTTCAGGTATCGGGACAGCCTCCTAGCCGCCGCCGATGACAGGCAGAAAGTGGACTTCCGTGGTGGACTCGACGCTGGTCGAGAGCACACGGGTCATGACGTGATCGACGGACAGCTGCAGCAGCGGTGATAACTGGCCGTCCTCAAACAGACGTTGCTGTATGCCGGGAAACTGTTTCTCCATCTGTTCGACGACCTCGCGCACCGTGTTCCCTGCAATTTCGACCTGGGCGGCCCCGGTCAGTTTCTGCAGTTGTGACGGAATGAAAACGATGGCCATGGATCATTCGCCCGTGTTCTGTCCCTTGATGGCATTCCAGACTGTCGGCGGTGACATCGGCAGTTCGCGGAAGCGAACACCCGTTGCTCGATAGATGGCGTTGGCGATCGCCGGAGGTGGTGGCACGATCGGAACCTCGCCGACTCCACGAACACCGTAGGGATGATCCGGATTGGGAACTTCGACAATGATCGTGTCAATCATCGGCAGGTCGTAGCACGTCGGTATACGGTAATCCAGGAAGCTGGCGTTTCGCATATGTCCCTGGTCGTCATAGAAATACTCTTCGTTTAACGCCCAGCCGATGCCCTGCACCGAGCCGCCCTGTATCTGACCTTCCACGTAACTGGGATGGATGGCTTTGCCGGCGTCCTGACAGGCGGTGTAACGCAGGATGGTGACCTTGCCGGTTTCCGGGTCAACTTCCACGTCGACCAGATTCACGGCAAAGGCGTTGGTCGACCCCTGGGGATCGACAGCTCCGCGGCCGACAATTGGTTTGCCGACTTTGTCTGCCTGCACGGCCAGTTCTTTGAACGACAGTGACCTGCCGTTGCCCTGATAGACGCC
Source organism: Fuerstiella sp. (assembly GCA_029941865.1). Classification (GTDB taxonomy): domain Bacteria; phylum Planctomycetota; class Planctomycetia; order Planctomycetales; family Planctomycetaceae; genus Fuerstiella. The sequence goes on from JAPYTO010000006.1 coordinate 34,354, forward strand.
GTTGGCGACTGTGATGTCATCTGGACTGCACTCCCAGATTTGTGCCGCCTGCTCGACCATCTGTCTTTGAATATCCAGCGCTGCTTCGTAGGCCGCCAGCCCGGTTGCGAAAGTCGTTCGGCTGCCACCCGTTACGTCGGTAAAACCGACACTGTCTGTGTCGACGACCTGAGGAATCACGTCTTCAGCAGTGATGCCCAGAGTTTCGGCCAACTGCATGGCAATTGATGTCCGCGTGCCGCCGATGTCCGTGGAACCTTCGACCAGCGTGACTGTACCGTCAGCGTTCACGTTAGCCGCGACGCTGGATTTCAGACCGCAATTGAACCAGAAACCGCAGGCCACGCCGCGTCCGCGGTTCGGCCCGGTCAGTGGCGATTTCCAGTGGTCACTTTTCTGTATTGCCTGCAGGCATTCCACCAGTCCGACACGTGGATAGACGGGCCCGTCGACGCGCCGCGTGCCTTCCTGCGCCGCATTGTTCAGGCGAAATTCGATGGGATCGATCTCTAGTTGCTCCGCCAGTTCATCGATGACGCATTCGGTTGCGAAAGCAACGTGGGTGGATCCGGGAGCCCGATAGGCCTGAGTCTTGGGTTTGTTCAACACCACGTCAAAACCGTCCACTGTGGCGTGCGGCAGGTCATAACAGCTGAAGACGCACATGGCCCCGGGACCGATGACACCACCGGGAAATGCGCCCGCATCGAAGGCCAGCCACGCCTTTCCAGCGGTCAGCTTGCCATCTTTTGTCGCGCCCAGCTTCACACGCATGAATGACCCGGGTGTGGGTCCGGTCGCCTCAAAGACTTCGTCGCGCCGCATCATGATCTTTACAGGACGACCACATTTGCGGCTCAGCACGGCAGCGACCGGCTGTTCGTAGACCGAAATCTTGCCGCCGAAACCACCGCCTATTTCGCAAGGAACGATCGTAATCTGCGACACCGGCATCTTCAGCAGTTCGGACATCTGCTGTCGTACCACAAACGAACCCTGAGTGGCCGTCCAGATTTTCAGCCGACCGTCTTCGTTCCACAAGGCGACGGAAACGTGTGGTTCAATGTAGCCCTGATGGACAGTGGCGGTTTTGAACTCACGTTCGATGACGACGTCGGCCGCTGCAAACCCTTCGTCGATGTCTCCTTTTTTGAATTGAATATGGCTCGAGATGTTGCTGGGACGGGCCGGCTCGTCACCCAGCGTGTGCGTGATCAGGTCATCGTGCAGCAGAGGCGCGTCGTCCTGCATGGCGTCCAGTACCGACATCGTCGCCGGCAACGGTTCGTATTCGACCTTGATGTGTCGGGCTGCTTCCTGAGCAAGGTGCGAACTGGTGGCTGCCACCGCCGCGACAGCATGTCCTTTATATAACGCTTTTTTTCGAGCCAGCACGTTGCCGGACAGGTGAGCGTAGTTGACGCAGCCTTCGCCGAGGTTGTCCACTTTGTCCCACGGGTCGGGCAGGTCCGCGGACGTGCAGGTGGCCAGTACGCCCGGCATTTTCTCTGCCTCGCTGGTATCAATCGACACGATGCGGGCATGCGCGTGCGGACTGCGTACAAAGGCACCAAACACCATGTTGGGCAGGTGCAGATCATCGGTATAGACCGCTTTACCCGTTACCTTGTCAGCGCCATCGTGCCGTATCGGGCGTGTGCCGATGACCTTGTACGTGGCGGGCTGTTCGGTGTCAGATGTGTTGTCGGGGGCGACTTCAGTACTCATAGCGATTTTGCCTCCGTCTGCGTTGTTCGCGACAAGAGTCCCGGTCGTTTTGAAAGACCGGGACTCTGTGCTTCAGGTGTCTGAGCGGCGGCCTGCACAGCTCGAACGATCTTGTCGTAGCCCGTACAGCGGCACAGGTTGCCTGCCAGGCCGAATCGGATTTCCTGTTCGGATGGCTGTGGGTTCTTTTCCAGCAGTGCCTTCGCTGCCACCAGGAATCCCGGCGTACAAATGCCGCACTGCAGCGCAGCTCCTTCCAGAAAACACTGCTGCAGGGGATGCAGATGTCCCTGCTCAGCGATGCCTTCGACAGTTTCGATGACTGCCCCTTCGGCTTCCACTGCCAGCACCAGGCAACTGTTCACGGGCAATCCGTCCAGCATCACGGTACAGGCTCCACAGTTCCCGTTGTTGCAGCCTTCTTTACATCCGGTGAGCGAGAGTTCATCGCGCAGTACCTCCAGCAGACTCTGGCGGGGCTGGCACAGAAACTCGACCGATCCACCGTTAATCGTGGTCGTTACGTGTGTCTTCACGTTGCTGGTGAACTCCTTGTGTCAGGACTAATTCATTCCCGGAAAGATTGAGAGCGACGGTCAGATGATTTATGTCCGAGCCCGTTCACATGCCGTGGCCAATGTTCGTTTGGTCAGGACGCCGACCAGGTGCGTGCGATATTCAGCCGTGCCACGCATGTCGTCGATCGGTGTGGCGACGCGTTTTGCCAGTTCACCCGCCTTGGCAAACACTTCTTCGCTGGCTGGCTGACCGGACAGCCACTCAGAGGCTTCTGCGGCGAACACAGGTGTCGGCGCGACGGCCGACAGTGCGATCCGCGCCCGTTCGATCCGTTCGCCGCGTTTGTCCAGCTGTACCCACACAGCAGCTCCGGCAACTGCGATGTCCATTTCGTTGCGTGGGATAAATCTTTGATAGGCCGATCCGCTGCCCGACGGCTGCGGGGGCAGTGTCAGAGCAACCAGCAGTTCGCCCTGCTGCAGAACATTGCGACCGGGGCCCGTACAGAATTCTTCAACGGGAACGACGTGGCGTCCGGTCGGCCCGGCAATATGCGCCTGCGCGGAGTATGTAATCAGCGGCGGAATCGCATCGGCGGCCGGGGACGAATTGCACAGGTTTCCTCCCACGCTGGCGCGGCTTTGAATCTGCCAGCCACCGATGATGCGCACCGCATCAGCCAGCCCCGGGTAAGCGGCTGCGATATTTTCGTCGTCATAGATTCGCCGGCACGACACGCTCGCACCCAGGTGCAGGCCCTGTTCGCCACAGAACTCCAGTTGAGTCAGTTCGGGAATCTTTTTGACGTCAATAACCAGATCTGCACTGCGCAGGCCTTCTCGCAGTTGCACGATAATGTCGGTACCGCCGGCCAGGACTCGGGCGCCGTCGCCAGCTGCGGTGAGCTGTTTTATGGCGTCGTCCAGTTGCGTGGGGGCGGCATATTCAAATTCGATCACTCAGATTCCTCCTGGGTTTCACTCTATCCTGGCACGTTGTCCGTCGTTTGTCACCAGTCCCCGACTGATTATCATCTTCGTAGTGCGTGTGCGAAGTCGAGCTGGGAGTCTCAGATGAAATGTTTTGGAATAATTCCCGCAGCCGGGCAGAGTCTGCGGATGGGCGCGGAACACAAGCTTCTTCTACCGTGGAGGAATGAGACGGTCATCGATCACGTTCTGCGCGCGTGGACTGAGAGTGTTGCGCAGCAGGTTGTCGCAATTGTGCGGAGCGATGATATTCCGCTTCAGCAGGCGTGTCGGCGTTGGCCCGGCATTGATCTGGTGATTCCGGAAGAAGACCCGCCGGATATGAAGATGTCGATTCAACTGGGTCTGCAGCGTATTGCGGCCGTGTACGAACCTGATGATGTCGACCGCTGGATGGTGGCGCCGGCTGATTTGCCGACGCTGACTTCTGAACTGATTGACCAGGTGATCGAAGCGAGCAGTGAATCTGATTCGGTTATTGTGCCGCGTTTCGGCGACCGTCGCGGACACCCGGTCAGTTTTCCGTGGTCACAGGTGCCCCAGGTCTTTAAGTTGGGGGCTGACCAGGGGGTCAATAGTCTGCCCGCCGATGATCACGTGCAATGGCTGGACTTACCGGCGGACGAACGTCCTGACGATATGGACACGCCAGCAGATTACCTGCGGCTTCGGAATGAGCAGAAGCCGTCGTGAGCATCCTTGCAGCAGCCAGAGTGTCCCGTCTTTTCAGGAGAACGGGACTTCCACATTCGTTGGTGGCTGTATTTGGACCAAAGCGATGGACTCCGGAGGGGGCGGGAAACTAGAATGTCTGCAGTGCCGTCCTGCTGCTCACGCCTCGTAAGAGCAGCAGCAAGGCGCCGTCTGATCGTGATGCCAACAAACAGCTTGTTCTGCAACGACCGGTCGTTTCAGTATGATCGTCGATCTCAACAAACAGGGGATTTACATGCGAGTCGTCATTCTGAGCTCAATGATATTGGCGATTAGCGCCACCGCCGCGCCAGCCGCGGATCTGGTGAGTGGTACCTATGTCGAAGTGCGAACATGTCAGGTGTATACCGGGCCATGTTTCGCCAATGGCGAAGTGGGTTCGGCCGGCAAGAACGCTATCATGACGTGGAAGATCGACGGTGGTCGTTTTGCCGGCGTTGATCTTGCGGGGCAGTCCGTCGCCGTGGTGGTTAAGGCTTCTCACACGCTCGGCTTCAAGGGGCTTGCCAATGCCGAGACGAAAAAGGCGATCGTCATCATTGGTTCCGCCGCTGACGCTCAGGAAACCTCTGCTCTGAAGGAATTTGCACTCTTACAAACCGGCCTTGCTGACAAGGAGATCGCGGGCGTTCACCGCGCAGACATCGATATGCAGTTCGATGCTGACAAAGTCACCGCGACTGTCGAGATTCGTGATTTCGCTCGACTGATTACCCGCAAGGCGCGAAAGGGTGACTGTATCTGTTCCAACGAATCGGCATACTATCCTCCACTGACAAAACTGAAGGGCTTCGTTCCGGGGGTCACGATTGAGGGCGAAGTCAAGGCTCGACGCCTGGGCACTCGCTGGTCAATTCCGGATAGCCGGACAGCTTACCTGGGCACTTTTGAAATCGATGCTGCTGATTTACAGCTGGCAGAGAGCATCTGATTTGCCGTGACGGCCGAGGTCAGACGTTCTGCGTCTGAGAACAGTCTGCAGGCTGGCGTTTTCTGTCGGTCCAGTACACGTAAAGCACACATTCGCTGACGGCCTCAACAGGCCGCGGTGCAGGTGATACCTTAACCGGTTGACGCTGTACCTATCTGTCTGGTTCGTTTCGTATACCGAGCGTTAGCTCACTCAAACCGCTGCAGGCGGAGGAAAAGAATAAATGTTGAAGACCAGCTCCATTCTTGCTGCATTTCTGTTGGTAGCAAATCTGTCGGCAGCAAAGGGTCAGGAACACAGTGTGGAGTTGATCGATGCCGCACCTGACGCGGACGAAGTTTCGGAGGAACTTACTTCGCAGTTCGCGGACAACGGCATCCGAATCAAGCGGAGCTCCAGCCGTACCGTTTGCGAGGTTTGGTTCTGCAAACAGTGGCCAGTGGAAGCTGGGTTCAAGGCGACCGAGGACCGACTGTATCCGTTCGCCCCTGGGCAGCTGATTGGATTACTGCACTTCAGCAGAAGAGGCAAGGACTTTCGTGATCAATCGGTGAGCAGTGGCTGGTATACGCTGAGGTTCGGGTTGCAGCCCATCGATGGCAATCATGAAGGGACGTCGCCGACTCGCGATTTTCTGGTGATGGTTGGTGCCGAACAGGACGTGGCGGATAAGGTGTGGGAAGCGAAAGAATTGATGGAAATGAGTGCAGAAGCGGCCGGATCGACGCACCCGGCGATGATGTGCCTGCAGCGAGCGACCGACGGCTCAGAGCTGGCGGTCCGGCATAACGAGTCGCACGACTGGTGGATCCTGCACACCGTGGGCAAGGGGACTGCCGACAACAAGACACACGACGTTCCTCTTGATCTGGTGGTCGCCGGGCATGCCACAGAATAGTTCTGCACCGCAGGCGTCTGCTGAACATCGTCCGTCGGACGGTACACGCAATCCGTCGGAACGCCGAGGAGGAATCGGTTCCGACACAACTCGCACCGCTCGATCGCTGGTGGTCTGTGTCAGCTTTGTTGTTTGCTGCGTGGTCTATCTTCAGATTGCACGGTTCAGTGCGGCCCATGCGATCGAACCGCAGGTGGCGGGGTCACAAGACAAATCGCTGCTGAAGTCGAACGAAGATGCTGAGGGCAAACCTGCGTTCCGAACAGAGTTAATTCGAGGTCAGGTCGTTTGGCTGGCAGCTGCTCTGAAGAGTAAATTCGGTATTTCCACAGTCCCGGAAGTCGCCGAACATTCACTGGCGCTTCTTACGAAAGACGGACACCTGCTGCCAATCGTCGAAAACCTGCGTGGCCGAGCCTTCCGCAAGGACGCACGACTGCGTGGAAAGGATACGGAAATCCTGGTGCGGCGGTATGACAACCAGCCGTTGATCCAGATTCTGCGGGTTTATGAAATCGAAGACGGGCAGCGGTATGAAGTCGATTACTGGTGCGATATCTGTGCCATTGTGATGTTTGAAACAGGACCCTGTGCCTGCTGTCAGGACGACAATCGGCTGCGAAAACGGTTGGCGGCAGACGACGACCAGGACTGACCGATCCCGTTTGTGAATCGTGGAAACAGGCCGCGTAATGCAGTGATCGCTGACGTCGCGTCGCTTTCCCGAGCGTGATTTGACATGCCCCGGATGAGTTCGGCAGTCGTTCAGGCCCCCGAAAAGTGGCCACTTGTTTGAATCTGTTTCCGGATTCGTATAGGTTTTAGCCGGTTGATTCGGGCAGTTGCTGCGCCCATCTGTTTCATCGGCTTGAACCTGACGGATTCATCATGTCACAACAATCCTCCCAAGGCGTCAGTCGGCGTGGGTTCTTAAAGGGCTCTGGCGCTGCTGTCGCGGCCTCAACGGTCGTGTCATCGACTGAAGCGGAAGCCGCCGCACCAGGTCTACAGGTTGTCAGCGGCGAAACTTCCATCACCATGAAGGTGAACGGAAAGTCGATGACGGCAAAGGTCGAGCCACGAACAACTCTGCTGGACGTATTGCGGTACCAGTTCGATCTGACGGGTGCCAAGCCGGTCAGTCTGGATGGCAGCAGCGGAGCCAGCACTGTGTTGGTTGGTGGCAAGGCCGTGATGGCTTCCACGACTCTGGCACTGGCCGTTGCCCGTAAAGAGGTCACGACATGTGAAAGTCTCGGCGGTGATGTAGTGCCTGCAGCGTTCGTCGAACACGACGCTCAGCAGTGTGGCTTCTGCACGCCGGGTTTTGTGGTTGCCGTGCGAGCGTTCCTGAACAGACATCCTGATGCCACGGAAGAGCAGATCCGTGCCGGACTCAACGGCAACATCTGTCGCTGCGGCACCTACGCGAATATTCTTCAGGCCGTCATTTCTCTTGTGAAAGGAAATTAAAATGGCTGAAGTTACCTACAGCTGGCCCGAAAATCACAAAGCCCGTCTGATTGGCAAACGTATCAGTCGTCTGGACGGTATGGAGAAGTCGACCGGCACAGCGAAATATACGTATGACATCAATCTTCCCAAACAGTTGATTGTACGTGCGCTGGGTTGTCCGCATGCTCATTGTCGCGTCATATCAGTAGATGCGTCCGCGGCCGAAAGGGTGGCCGGTGTTGTACTGGTCCACATGATCAAAGCCCCCGGGCCAGGCGACGACCCTGTTGAAATTCGTGCGGACGGCACACTGCTGGTGGCCGTCGCCGCGGAAACAGAAGCGGCCGCTGCAGAAGGCGTGTCAAAACTGAAGGTCAAGTATGAGTTGCTTGAATCCTTTGTCGACGATCATGATCTGCAGGCGGCCGAGGCAAAGAAACGAACGAAGAAGGCCGGAGGCGGCATTGAACTGGACGAGGCGCTTGGTGAACCCGGTGATGATGACGACGAAGAAGAGTGGGAGGAACAAAAGGTTCAGGAACTGTTCGCTCAATCGAAGTACGTCGTCGAAGGCAACTACGGCATCGATACGATTACTCACTGCTGTCTTGAGCCACACGGTTCAACACTGCATTGGGAAGGTGACCGGCTGAAAGTTAATCTGTCAACACAAAACGTCTCAAGAACGGATGACGGTTACGCGGATGCCCTGAAGATATCTGCTGATGAAGTCGATGTGCACTGCGAATACATCGGCGGCGGATTTGGCAGCAAGTTTAAGCCTGATTACTGGGGGATCACGGCTGCGGAGATCGCGAAGAAGACGGGTCGTCCGATCAAATTCCTGCTGACTCGAGATCAGGAGCTGAAGATTGGCGGCAATCGTCCGTCCGGCTTCATCGATGTCAAGCTCGGTGCAGACGAGAACGGTGTTGTTCAGGTCTGGGACTCCCATCACTGGGGAACCTCCGGGTTCAACGGATCGACCGTCTCGGTGGGTAACTTTCCGTACGTCTTTCGGCCCAAAAACTGGCGCCGTCGTGCAACCGGCATCATTACCGACAACGAGCCATCAGTTGCCTGGCGGGCTCCAAATCATCCGCAGGCTTGCGCAATCACGCAGACCGCCTACGATGACCTGGCTGCTAAGATGCAGGCTGACAGTCTCGACATCTTTTTGCGCAACCTTGAAAACATCGACTCGCCTGAAAAGTCGCTGGTCTACGCAGAGCAGTTGCGAATTGCGGCTGATCTGATCGACTGGCGTAAACACTGGCATCTGCACGGAAAAGGCAATCGGCGCGGGTCCGTGGTTGAGGGCCTGGGCATTGGTATTCACAAATGGGGTGGCACTGCGAACAGCTCGAACTGCCTGCTGAAGATTCATCCCGATGGTGGTGTCGAGTCGTACTGCGGCACTCAGGATCTGGGCACCGGAACGCGCACCATCTGTGCAATGGTTCTTGCCGAAACACTGGGATTGCCAATCGACGCTGTCAAAGTCAACATCGGAAGTTCGACGTACCCATTCAGTGGTGCATCCGGCGGAAGTACAACGGTCGGTGCCGTCAGTGAATCACATCGTCGCGCGGCACAGGAAGTTCTGGCACAGATTTTTGATCTGGTTGCCGGGAAGCTGGAAGTGCCAGCCGATAAACTGGAGGCTTCCAACGGAAGTATTTCTGTAGTTGGCTACAGCGACAAATCAATGTCGTGGAAACAGGCCTGCAGTCTTATCGGTATCCAACCGCTGGAAGTGACGTCGATCTACAAACGAGGCGACGATAGTCCGTTGTCGAGTTCAAACGTTGCCGGTTGTCAAATGGCTCGTGTGGCCGTTGATACGGATACCGGCGTCGTGAAGATTATCAAAATGGTGGCTGTTCAGGACATGGGCCTGGTCATGAATCGCAAGACCGCCGAGAGTCAGATTTACGGCGCCTTGATCATGAGTATTGCTGCGGCACTGTTCGAACAACGAATCAACGATCCGAAGACGGGTGCGTTTATCAACAGTGAACTGGATAATTATCGACTGCCTCGACTCGGCGATACTGGAGAACTGGTTGTTCATTTCCATGAACCGGAGAGCGAAAGAGCCCGAGGGGTGATCGGTCTGGGAGAACCGCCGGCTATCAGTGGAGGTGCTGCGATTGCGAATGCTGTTTGCAATGCCACCGGCGTCCGTGTTCCAACTCTGCCGCTCACGCCCAAACGCGTGCTCGACGCACTCCGAACTGCGAAAGGTTAATTCCCATGAAGAATTTCGAGTACGCGCAGCCGACGACGGAAAGCGAAGCCGTTGCTCTGCTGACGGAGCCGAAGAAAGAAACGGCGATTCTGGCCGGTGGTACGGATCTTGTCGGGCTGATGAAGCGGATGGTCGTGACGGCTGACCGAGTTGTCAACATCTGCGAGATCAAGTCGCTGCAGCAGATCGAACGGGACGACAGCGGGAGCGTCTGGATTGGCGCGGCTGTCTGTCTGGACGAGTTTCTTGATGACAAAAATACAGACGAATTCCCCTCAGCCAAACAGGTGATTCAGGGGATCAGCAGTATTCAGCTGCAGTCGCAGGGCACGTTGGTGGGCGAGCTGATGCGGCGACCGAACTGCTGGTATTTTCGCGAGGGGCACGGATTACTGGCTGACAGTGGTCGCATGGTTAACGAAGGCGACAACCGATATCACGCCATTCTTGGCAACCGCGGACCGGCCAGATTTGTCAATGCGTCCCGGCTGGCTCCTTCCCTGATCACGTTGGGCGCTCAGGTTCGAATTATCGGCCCCGGAAAGGACGAGGAGCAGATTCTGGATCTGGCCAGTCTTTACCGGACGCCTGCGGCTGACAGCGAACTGGAAAACGTATTGCAGCCCGGGCAGCTTGTGACACATGTGATCATCCCGGCTCACGGTGACCGACTTAGTGCGGCCTACGAGGTCCGTCATGGGGAAGGTCCGGATCAGCCACTGGCCGCTGCTGCCGTCAGCATGGATGTGGTGTCGGGCAAGGTGCAGAATGCCAGTATCGTGTTGGGGCAGGTCGCTCCGGAACCCTGGATCGCGAGTGCCGCAGCTCGGTCACTGTGTGGTAAAGTCGTCAACGAAGAAACTGCTGCAATCGCCGGAATTGAAGCACTGGCCGGTGCGATGCCACTTTCTCAGAACGAATACAAAATTCAGCTCGCCCAGGTCGCGGTCAAGCGTGCCGTGTTGAAAGCCGCGGGCTATGACACCGGCGGACTGGACAGCCCCATGCTAAATGAACCCTCAGCGTCGCCGTCACTTGAAACACATATTGCCTAGTGGTTTGTTGCAGTTTGATTCCGGGGCTTGCTTCGCTTCGCTCTGTCCAGCCCCGGCCGCCCACGACCAGTTACCAAGCCACGGAGAAACCGATGAGTTACAAACGCTCGTTCGATGAAACGGAAACTCAGCCGCAGCCTCCCTGCATGAATCTCCGCAGTAAGGCGATCTATGTAACCGGAAATCCCGATCCGCAGTCGTCAGAAGAGGAAGGCAGTACTCGATTCAATTGCTGGTGCAACAGCACGCAGCACGTGCTGGGGCCTGACGAAGATCTGGTTGACCGCAAAACCTGTGTGGACGGTCGAAACTGTTTCAAGGCTCGTGCGTAACCACAGAGTTTCAGCACTGCTTGAGGACAAACAGGGGACGCGTCAGAACAACTTCGTCTTCTGTTCAATGATTCCCAGTCGATCGCGTTCCTGGATAAGCTGCGACAGGACACTGATGGCGACTTCAGGTGGTGTGTTGTTGCCCATGGGCAGACCCATCGGACAAAAGAAGGACGCGATCTTTTCATCAGAAACGCCCATTTCTTTAAGATCCCGTCGCACGACTTTTGCTTTTTGCAGACTTCCCAGGACTCCAATATACGGTGGTTGAATCGTCTGTAGCGCCTCTGCCAGAACGGGCAGGTCGTTGGCGTGTCCCTGAGTCATCAGCACAAAAAAGCTGCGAGGATCCAGCCGGTGCACTTCGTCCTTCAGAACCTGTCTGCAGATCTTCGTCAGTTTGGGGTGTTCCGGCAGCCGATCGAGCCAGTCCTGTCTCTGGTCGATCCAGGTCACTCGACAATTCATCTGCAGCAGAATGGGAACGAGAGCCTGGGCGATATGCCCGGCACCGAAAAGTGAAATCTTCCAGTCGTTGCAAAGGTATAATTCAAAGAAGAATTTGACTTCGCCGCCACAGGTCATGCCGATGTCTGTTTGCAGGTTCCATGTCACAAACTGACAACTGCGCCCGTTTGCGGCCTCAAGCATGTCAATGGCCTGTGCAATGGCACGTGCCTCGACCCTGCCGCCACCGACGGTTCCGTCAACAATGCCGTCAGCGGTGACGACCGCCTTCGCACCAGGAATCTGAGGGGCGCTTCCGCGGACGTCGATCATCGTTATGACCGCAAATGGCGTATTGTTCTGCAGCAGTTCAGAAACTTTCTGCCAGTGCCGATGGACATCGAACGCCATAATTGTTGCTCACTTCGTCGCCTACGAAATTGTGATTAAATCTGCCCCATAGTCCGCAGACACGATAGCGATCACAGTATACGTGTCCCTCAACGACATGTCGTTGCAGACAGCGTCGCAAATGGCACCTTTAGACTGTAGACTCGCGCACTTCACTTAAAACGGAGATTTCAGGTTTAACTGGCATCCCACTCTCGCCAGCGCCAGAGGCGGCTTGCTGATGATCAGGTACTCGACATGTTCAAACAGATATTCCAGCGGGCGGTGAGACGTTTTTCACACTGCTCATATTATGCGTTCCGTTCAGTGACGACCGCCGCAGTCACGTTCGTCGCGGTTTTCTGCTTTGCGGCGTTTGCAATGCCCCTGCCTGCCGCAGAGTCTAATTCGCAACCTAACGTGCTGCTGATCATGGCCGATGACCTGGGATATTCCGATCTCGGTTGCTACGGCAGCGAGATTCAGACGCCTCATCTGGATTCGCTGGCGCAGAATGGGCTGCGGTTCACACAGTTTTACAATACGGCACGGTGCTGGCCGACTCGTGCCGTGCTGATGACGGGTTTCTACGCGCAACAGGTTCGACGTGATGCCCTGCCCGGTGGCGGTGGCGGTGGCGGAGGTGGCAACAGGAATAAGCGTCCCGTTTGGGCCAGGTTGCTACCTGACATGTTGCGACCTGTCGGATATCGATCCTATCACTCAGGCAAATGGCACATCGATGGACTTCCGCTGCAGGCTGGATTCGATCGTTCGTACCTACTGTTGGATCAGGGGCGATTCTTCAATCCCATCAAACACTCGAACGATGATCAGCCGCTTCCCCCCGTGGAGAAGGACTCCGGATATTATGCCACTGTGGAGATTGCTGATCACGCCATTCGTTGCCTGCAGGACCATCAGCAGAACCACTCCGACGGCCCGTTTTTCCACTATCTGGCCTTTACGGCGCCGCACTTTCCGTTGCACGCCCTGCCCGAAGACATCGCGAAGTACGCCAGAAAATATCAGCAGGACTGGGAAGCTGTCCGCACAGCACGATGGCAGAAACAGAAGCATCTGGGTCTTTTGAGTGCTGATCTTTCTGCTGTTGAGCGGACGCTTGGTCCTCCCTATGACTTTCCGGATCACCTGAAGATTCTGGGTCCGGGCGAAGTCAATCGTCCCGTTCCGTGGAACACACTCACGGAAGAACAAATGTCATTTCAGGCCGCCAAGATGGCCATTCACGCGGCGATGATTGATCGAGTCGATCAGGAAATCGGACGTGTGCTGGATCAACTGCGAGCCATGGACGCCTTCGACAACACTCTCATCTTCTTCCTGTCAGACAATGGCGCCAGTGCGGAGATCATGGTGCGGTCGGATGGACATGATCCATCGGCGAGTCCGGGATCAGAGGCGTCGTACCTGTGTCTGGGCCCCGGCTGGTCGACAACGTGCAACACTCCGTTCCGTCGACACAAGACATGGGTTCACGAGGGTGGCATCTCAACTCCATTGATTGTTCACTGGCCCGATGGCATTGCTGCCAGGGGGGAATTCCGTCGCACTGCCGGGCACGTGATCGACATTGTGCCAACCATTCGCGAAGTGTGTGGCGCAAAACCACTGAAGGAATGGCAAGGCACAGCTGTTCCTGCAGCACCAGGGAAAAACCTGTTGCCCGTGTTCACGGCCGATACCAGCCTGGACCACAACCATTTGTGGTGGTTTCATGACGGCCATAAAGCCGTGCGTGTTGGTGATTGGAAACTGGTTGCTGCGAAGGGCGAACCGTGGGAACTTTACGACATCAAGGCAGACCGCGCCGAGCAGCATGGCCTTGCGGCTGAGCATCCGGAAAAGGTGGAAGCACTCGCGGCCCGCTGGGAACAGTCAGCTGCAGAATTCACCAGGCTCGCGACGTCAGACCAGCAATGAGCTTCGCTGGTTCTTACGGATACACTATGCGCTGGACACAGGCCGCCTGAAGACTGAAAACAGTTGTACGCATCGCGTATGAGAAACTCTGACACGCTCAACTGCGGACCGTTTGCGAATTATCGGTTTACTTTGCCGCGAACTGTCGTCGGACGTCGACAAATTGACTTCGCAGCTCGGTGAAGAAACCACTGACACCCCGATTAAGATTCGGCGGCAGGATTCCTTTCCGAAGAGCCTGATCTGTAACGGCTCCGATGTCCGCCGTCTTTTGCCATACCTTCAGCATCCGCGAGTCCCTGTTGACAAGCAACGTTGCCGTCATGGACAGCGATTGGACGTCACCGTCCCGGACCACATCTAAGTGCACCAGCACGATCGGTTCACTGATTCCACCCCGGTACCGCAGCTGACATCTTTCCAACGCTCCGCGAACACCCGAGGAAACCGCTGCGGACACATCGCCGCGGACGTCTTTTGCAAATGGAATGATGTGCACGCAGATCTCATTTAGTGAGGCCATCACGCGACGGCCGCGAACATCGCTGATCAAGTCAACGGTCTGCACCTCGGCATATGGGTCAGGATGGTTGTATTTTGGTACTGCGATCGGGCCGTCAATTCGGGAAATGTCGGGAACAGTCACCTCCGGGAGTTCTGCAGAGTTGACTGCCGACGCGTCGTCTTCTTCCGTTCCAGGTGACACTACGTCTGTTGAGGAAGCGTCTGCAACTCGGACTCTCTTATCACGCTTAGGAGTTGCCGCCTGGGGGTCGTCCGCATCTTCCGGGATTGCAATTTCCGGGATTTTGATGCTTTCATCTGGTTCGTCTTCAACAGCAACGTCGCTGCCCGGATTCTCACTGACCGGTCCTTGTGCGGTTGCTGAGTCAGATGATCCTGCGTCTGCAGAAGAAACCTGAGAAAATCTGACTGCCGCGAGGGCCAGCACACCGACCGCCAACACACACCCGCCGATCAGCAACGCTTTCGCAGTAACATTTCCGCCATCATGAACAGGTGGTCGGTATGGTTCGGACCGAGCATCGGCCCCGCCACGAGATGTGCGTTCTCCTCCTGAGCTGCTGGTTCCGTCCCGTCCTGGATTCCCGCGAATTGCGATGACGCCCGGTGTTTTACCATATGACAGGAAGTGTTCCTTTTGCCGTGCAGACGCGAGTACGCCGAAGTTTCCGTACTTATACGCCCTGGAATGAATTCTGACAAACATCGGCCTGTTCCCATATTTTCATCTGAATGCCCAGCGTCTCACACAGGGGCAGCACGCGCGTGAGGGTGTCCTGGACACAACCTCTAAGATAACGAGTTCGGCTTTCCCCGGCCATCGAAAAGACGACTGCGACAATGATTTCGGGGCGCTTTCCATTCCGGTCGATCTCTTCAACGATTTCCGCATAGTCAACGCAGAAAACCCGGTGCTGTATTGCCGCTCATTGGCTTGACGCTGCAGCTCGTGGGATCCAACGTCTTCTTCTACAATCGCCAGACAGTACTTCGGCGACGTCGAATGAACCAGTCCATGCCGATGCGGTGCAACGATTCGTTCACGGTACAACCGTCGCGGCATCTTACTTAACCGACAGACTCGCCACGATGCGTGTACCTGGACGCATGTCACGACACCCCCGCGCAACTTCGGAAAGAATACCTGAATCCGTTCCGTTTTCGACCTACGTTCCACTTGGCGATCTCTACCTGTCCGTGCGGCATCTGTGCTGCGACGCATGAAAACGGACTGGGAATCAATGGGATCTCTCACGCAGTGACGGGGTTTTGAGACGGCAGCGGGGCAGGCTTCCCGTGCTGTCTACTCTTTTCTTTGGGTCCAACCTGAGGGGTTTGCTGAAGTTCGCCAACAGTGTGAAAAAGTTCATTGTCTCTGAAGACGGCCCGACTGCAGTTGAGTACGCAGTTATGCTGGCATTGATCATCGTTGTTTGTCTGGCTGCCATTTCCACCATCGGTGGCGCTGCAAACAGCAAGTTTCAGCAGGTGGGTTCATACCTGACATAAGCAGTTTGCGACTGGTCTGCGTCAGCTGCAGAACAAAGATACTGGTTGTCTCGACACCGGCCAAATGAAATCAAAGAGGGCTCGATCCATCCAGGATCGAGCCTTTTCTTATTGGCTTCGCTGAAATTCAGGAATCGCGGTTGCCCTGAATTCGTGCTTCAGCAGATGTCATTGTGCGTGCGCTGGGGCTGGGCGAAAATTCGTGCATTGGGGAGCAGGGATCCTGCATATCGGCTGAGTCGGTACTCTCCCATGCCGCATGACCGTTACAACGCGAAATGAAACGTTTCGCTTTTCTACCCAAGTTCCTTGACCGACAAAAACCGCAACCTAGGTTTGAACGAGTCGACTATTGGCCTCGCGTGCCCATCGACACACTTTACAGGCTGCGCAAAAATTAATTGCCAGGCCGAAATTCTGGCAGCACGGAGGGGTCCTGCTGTCATTCACCGTTGAGTTCCTTTGGGGGTAATTGAGATGTTGAAGTTCGCTAACAGTGTTAAGAAGTTCATTGTATCCGAAGATGGCCCGACTGCAGTTGAGTACGCAGTCATGCTGGCTCTGATCATTGTTGTCTGTCTGGCTGCTATCTCCACCATCGGTGGTGCTGCAAACAGCAAGTTCCAGCAGGTTGGTTCATACCTGACATAAGCGTGACGCTCATCTTTGTGGTGAGCCATTGTCACAGAAGGATGCGTCCACTGGCACGGAAGATGTGCCAGTGGACGATGTCTTTTTTGTTCAGGTCTGACTCGGATCACAAACCATTCAAAAGGGAAAAAGCATGTTGCCATACTGGATCGAACTTTCGATTTCAGACCTGATGCAGGGCACCGGCTTCGCAGCGATGGCCTTCATCCTGTTCACCCTTCAGTTTTTTATGCCTGCCGGGCGTGCCTGACTCGACGCTGAAATCCATTGGCCGCACTCTTTGGACGCTGCCAGGATTTACCGCCTTAATTCCCGAAGCGGAGCTGATCGAGTCCAAATCAACTCATAACTCGAAACGCAACAGGAAACAGAATGATGGACTGGAACGAAATTTTCATAGCAAACTGGCATGTCAAACTGGTGTCAGCCATTTTGATTCTGGCAGCATGGATTGACGGCAAGGAGCTGCGAGTTCCGAATTGGATTACTTTTCCAATGGTTCTCTCGGGGCTTGTCTTTTCGACCTGCGTTGGCGGTTTTGACGGGCTGCTTTTCGGATTAACCGGCATGTGCTGCGGGTTACTGTGTCTGCTTCCGCTGTATGCTGTTGGCGGCATGGGAGCAGGAGATGTCAAGCTGATGGCTGGTATTGGGGCGTGGTTGGGATGGCAGACAACTTTTTATGCATTCTGCGTTTCGGTCATTGTTGGTGCTGTGATGGCAGTTCTGATGGTTGCGTCTCGCGGGGCATGGAAGAAGCACTACGAGCAGTTTCTGACCATTCTGAGCGAATGGACGGTCATAAAAAATCCTTATGAACTGTCAAGAATCGCTGCCGACCGGAAACCATCCATGTTTCTGCTGCCCTATGGCATTCCCATCTGCATCGGCACAATCGGCTACTTCATGTATGCCGGCCTGATGTAGGGAATCGATACCGGAATCAATCCCCGCTGATGATTACGTCATCAGCGGCGTGTTTTTTGACTGAGCTTCGCTGCGGGGGGTAGCGGAGATGTTTTTGAATGGTATTCCTGCCAGCATTATTGAAGCAGAGTTTCCGACTGTGCCGATGATGATGATGATGCTGATGGGGCATGGCTCGATCTTGACGTTTGTGCGTTTTTCGTGGAGTTGTGGCAGTTTTCAAACTGCAGCAGATACTGCGGGACGCTCAGTCGATCAGGGGAGCCGGGAGTCTCCGGACAATGAAAAACCAGACATTGATACTTCTGCTTGTAGCTGGTGCCTGTGGCCTTGTGGCGATGCTGGGCGTCAAACAGCACCTGAGCAAGAATGATGGAAATAACGAAGACGTTCAGACAGTTCAGGTGTTGGTGGCAGCGAATCCAATCATTCAGGGTGACACGCTGAGTGAGTTGAACACGATGTTTTCCACCGTCAACGTGGACACCTGTCCAGAAGGAGTCGTAACGGATTTAGAACAGATCGAAGAACGGTCCCTCAGAGTATCGCGTGTTGCGGGAGACTATATCTTTGTCGATCAACTGACGGAACGGGGGCAAACGGGGGCCAGCGCAGTGATTCCAGATGGAATGCGTGTCATGACCATTCCCGTAGATGCTAACAAGACTCATAGCGGAATGCTGCGGCCGGGCAATCGGATCGACCTGTTACTCAGTGATAGTCACAGGGATCCAACCACTGGGCAACAGATACGGAGAGTTCGGCCGCTGCTGCAGTACATTGAGGTTTTTGCTGTCGGTGCGGAAGTTTTCGGTGTGAATTCGGGGACTGGGAATACTCAGGCGCGAAACATTTCGCTGCTGGTGACAAAGGATCAAATGTTGATTCTTGAGCTTGCTGATACAAAGGGAGACATCTCAACCGTTCTTCGGTCAAGTTCTGACAAAGAACAGATTTCGATGACGGGTATTACGGAAAACGATCTCGAGGGGGGAAACTCTGATGCGGTGAATTCCACATCGACCCTTGATGTTGGCCGGGGGTTGGGCGGTTTCGCTTTGCCACCGGAAGAGCCTGAAGGCATCATTGCACAACTTGCAAACGAATTTGGTCCGGTACGATCACAACCGCTGGTTGAGGATGACGACGAAGAGTTCTGGACCATGGCCATCTATGAAGCGGGAATCGTACGCGTTGAAAAGGTTAACCTGAACAGCGACGTACCGATTGAAAAGTCGGAACAACAATTGCCATTGAATGGCGCATCAAAGAGTAGTTCGCCACAGGGTGGACTGCCGTCGGCACCAGTCGGCGGACTGGAAGGGCCTGAAGGCCTGGATGAAGGTGGACTGGAGGAGCTGACCTCCGGGCTATTGGATTTGTTCAATTAGTAAAATACGTTTTTTCAGGCTGTAACAATGTTGAGCAGTCTGCCGAAACACGGAATCGCGCGGAGCGCGTTATGAGTTGGGGATGCGGTTCCCGGGCAATCTGCCCGGGACCGCTCTTCACCTTTGTTGGAGTGCAAGGATGCAGGCTGACAGACGATATTTCACGACAGTATGTACGGCGGCCCTTCTTGCCGGCGTAGTGTCATGCGCGGCATACGGCCAATCGGCCGGGACGTCGCCGGTTTACCACCTGAAGTCGGGCGTGAACGAGGTCTCGATCTTCGAGAAATTCACCACGATCCTGCAGCACACGGCTCGAATCAAGAGCGTGCTGGACTTTGACGCGGATGTCATCAAAGTTGATCCGGTACAGGGGCACCCCGATCAGGTCACCGTCTACGCACTTGCCACCGGCGTCACGACGGTCACCATCATTGACGAATTCGACCAATACTCCCAGGTAGAAATTCTCGTTCGCGGAGACATCCGACACCTCGAATCGTACCTGAAGCGCCTCTATCCGAACGACGCCATTCACGTCGAGGAAATCAAAGGTGCCGTGCTGCTGAGTGGTTGGGTGACCCGCCCCGAGAACATCAACGAAATCGTGGCAATTGCCGAGCAATTCTATCCGAACGTGCTGGACCACATGAGGATCGGCGGCGTACAGCAGGTCATGCTGAAGGCGACGATCATGGAAGTCAACCGGTCAAAACTACGCAGGATGGGGATGAACTTCGGGCTAATCAACAACAGCAGTTACCTGTTGAGCACACCTGGACCAATTACTCCCGTCAGCGGCCTGACCGTCACGGGGGCTGGTGCCACAGCCACATTCACGGGCTTTTCCAACGCCTCAGTTTCCTTCGGCTTCATGAATCCCAATTCAATTTTTCAGGGATTCGTCGACGCATTGCGGACGGAAGGACTGCTGAAGATTCACGCCACGCCGATGATCGTGACGCACAATGGGCAGCCGGCGGAATTGATGAATGGTGGCGAAGCACCTGTCATTGTTCCTGCCGGTCTGGGGACGACCGCCATCGAATTCAAGCCGTTCGGCATCATTATGACATGCGTGCCACACATTCTGGGAAATGGACGACTGCGACTTCAGGTGGAACCATCCGTTGTTGAACGGGACTTTGCCAATTCCGTGACCGTCGACGGCATTACTGTGCCTTCGTTCACCGTCCGAAAAGTCAGCACTCAGGTGGAAATGAATTTCGGCGAAACCCTTGTTATCGGCGGCCTGATTTCAACTCGGGAAACCGGAAGCACAGCCAAACTGCCGTTCTTCGGTGAATTGCCGTGGATTGGAGCGGCATTCAGTCACAAAGAATTTACAGAGTCCGAGACCGAATTGATCATTCTTGTGACACCGGAATACGTCGCTCCCATGTCGCCCGAACAGGTACCGGTGGGCGGTCCGGGAAAATTCACGGACACTCCCACGGACCACGAACTGTTCTTTCATAACATGCTGGAAATCCCACGGACAGGTTCTGACTGCGATGCAACGTTTAACTGCAGGGAATGCAATCAAAACGGTCGCTGCAGCCAGCATCCGAACGGGTGCGGCTTCGGACGGTCTGGCCGTCAAGGTGAAGGCTGTGCTACGGGATCCTATTGTCCGGCAGACAGTGCCGGACAAAGTGCGGCACCGACGATTGTCCCGCAGGAGCCGATGCTCATTTCGCCAGGCACGGAATCGCAGATTCAGACACCAACACCAGACATTGGATTGCCCATCCCGGAAGCGGCGGTCCGGGATCGAATTGATGGAGCGGCCAAATCATCAATCGTTCAGCCGGCGTCGTTGGAAGTTCCATCGAAACTCAGGACACGATCGAGTTCCCGGGCAACCGGGCTGATATCGCCTCTGATGCGTTAAGGTCAGCAGTTATGAAGGAATCTGCAGCGGAAACGAACCTAGTTGTGAAGGCAAGACGAGGCACGAAATGAAGAGTGTTCTACGAATCGCGACCATGGATCCTGACGAGGCGACCCGCAATTTGCTTAAGACGCTGTTGCTGGGAATCGACACCGTGTGGCTTGAGGCGGAATGTTCGCGTTATGAATTCTTCATGGACGTGATCCAGCAGACTCAGCCGGACATGGCACTCATCAACGTCGACGGCAACCCACAACAGGCCATCGACCTGATCGGTGAGATTACTCGAACCGTGCCACAATGCGCTGTGCTTGTGACCAGTAACTCACAGGAAGGCAGTCTGATTCTTCAGGTGATACGGCAGGGAGCCCGTGAGTTTCTCAATATGCCGTTGCAGCTGGATGACTTTGTTGCAGCGCTCGACCGCATTCGCGCTGCACTCGGCGGCACTGACGGAGAAGGCGCAGGCAGCGCTAGTCAGATCGTCACCGTTGTTGGGGTTGGCGGCGGTGTGGGCAGCACGTCGATGTGTGTCAACGTAGCTGCGGCTTTGGCACAGGATCCCGCAAATTCACCCGTGATTATCGACCTTGACCTGACACTTGGTGACGCCGATGTCTGGCTCGACATCATCCCCGACTACACCATTCGTGATGTTACCGAAAACGTCAGCCGACTTGATTACGGGCTGCTGAAACGTTCGTTAACAAGACACGACTGCGGCGTTTATCTGCTGCCACGTCCTGTCGAAGTGGAGAGTCAGGATCTGGTACAACCGGACGACCTGAGACGGATCCTGGCGCTTCTGAAAGCAACGTTCTCACACCTGATTATCGATGCCAGCAAATCCTTCGGCCCGTTGGACATGTCGGCCATGGAAGTGTCCGACAGAATTCTGGTGGTGACACAACTGGATTTGACATGTCTCAGAAACGTGGTCCGCGTCATTCAGTTTCTTGAACAGGCGAACGGGCTGGACAAAAAGGTTGAAATTGTCGTCAACCGGATGGGACTGGAAGACACCGATATCAGCCTGAACAAGGCACTGGAAACGATTGGTCGGGAAGTTTTCTGGCAACTGCCAAATGACTACGCGACGATGGTGGGTTCCCGCAACAACGGCATCCCGCTGACACAGTTTGCTCCGAAAGCGCGGTTGACGCGCAGCATCAATGATCTGACGAAACGCCTGAGTATGAGCGAAGACGAACGGGCAAATCATGTCGTCACCGAAAAGAAAAAAGGTGGCCTGTTCGGACTGTTCAGCAAGTAAGATGGTCGGCGCGAATTTCCCTGTCGTACGGCGTCTGCCACTGACACGGTCGTTGCTCGGGCGGCGTGAGAGATTCGCAGGAGTCACATCATCCTCGCCGCGAGCATTCATAGGCTGACGTTCTTTCTGTTCGGTTGAGGTTGGCGTGGGTGCCTGAGAATACGCACTCAGGCAGTTTTTACCGGTCGACGTTTAAGACAGGAGGTCTGGGTAGCATCTGCCCGGTGTGAACGCTCTCACCGTTGCCATGCGATCATTCGGATCAAGTGCCATAACCGCTGTTCCCGATATCGATTGCGTGAGACCATACATGCGCTCACTGGATACCTTTGGGGAAATCACTCTCCGTTTTTCGGACGTGTATGAAGCGGCCACCAGGAGCGGATCCTTCTGTTGCGATTGGTCGTTCGAGTTTTTGTTGCCGCCATGCCGTCCTGATATGGTGTTGCCCGACGAAGGAACGCTGGGATGAAATTCAGAGAACTGATTCGGCTTTCGGTATGCGCCGCTGCGGTACTGGCACTGTCCGGGATTGCCGCCGCCGACACGCCGCTACTCACCAACACAACCAGCTTTCGGATTCCGTTCGCTGTGGAATCCGGCGGCGTTGGCCCGGTCTCCGGATACGCCATACTGTTCGCGTCCGCCAATGGCGGCCCGCTGGAACAGGTGCAGAAAGTTGCAGCCTCCGCCGGTGGCTTTCAGTTTGAAGCACCTGGCGACGGTCTGTATTCCTTTGCGGTACGTGTGACGGACAATGCTGGAATTCCTGTCGGCGACACTGGTCGGCTACAACCAGAGCTACAGGTCTCTGTCGATATCACAGCCCCCCAGTTTCAGTTTCAACTGGCTGAAACGGCCAGCGGTCAGGTCAACATTTCATGGACAACCAACAGCCAAGATGTCGATCTCGGGTCCGTACGCCTGGAGTACGCTGAGGGCATCAATGGTCGTTGGCGACCGTTGCAGGGAGCATCCACGCCGTCAGGCCAGACAACGGTTCAGTCGTTGCCGGGAACTTCGGTGTCTGTGCGGGGTTTCATGACGGACCTGGCAGGCAATCAGGGCACGGGCACCGGCCAAATCGTGCTTAGTGCCGCCACGCCTGCTGCGGTACACAACGCCCCCGTTGTTCTGCCTGAAAGTTCGACGGGCCTTAACGACGCTGGACAACCGACCGGATCGCAGGTTGTGGGAACGACGCCGTTCCGTTCACAGCAGTACAATGTCGCCGGCAGCGCCGCTACGCAGCCATATGGTGGCCAAATGGCGTTCAATAACGCTTCCTACAATGCAGAAATTTCCGACCGATCCAGACCGATCACTCAGCCCAACGGACTGATCTCTGGAAGCAGGCAGGTCGTGAATAATCGTGTGTTTGATATCGCGTACCAGGTCGAAGACGTCGGGCCGTCCGGTGTGAGTTCTGTGGATCTTTTTGTTACCGAGAACAACGGAGGCGAATGGTTCCGCTACGACAGCGATATCGATCTGCAAAGTCCGTTTCAGGTGGATACTCGTGGTGAAGGCACGTTCGGCTTCGCTATTCGTGTCCGCAATGGTCTTGGGTTCAGCGAGCCCCCGCCACAACCCGGCGAACGTCCGGGTATCGTGATTCTTGTGGACCAGACCCCACCACACGCCGACCTGGCACAACCACAGGTGCTGGCTGATGGTCAGGGACGAGTGCATCTGACGTGGCAGATTGCCGACCAGAATATGTCAGCTGCGCCTGTACGTCTTGAGTCTGCCGTGAGTGCCGCTGGCCCGTGGACGCCATTATTTGACTGGCAGATAGACGAACGTTCCTTTGAGATGCCGATTCAGCCAGGGATGCCGACCACTTTGCATTTTCGTTTGCTGGTGAGAGACGCAGCCGGCAACGTCACGATTGCTCAGACAACGCAGCCCGTGCTGATCGACCAGCAACGCCCGACGGCGCGGCTGCTGCGAGTTCAGCCGGCGTCGCCAATTCGCAGATACTGATTCACTGCCACAATGCGGCAGTGAATTCTCTCCACGCGTAGCCCGAAAGTCATTCTTTCGCCGACGTAAGATCGGCGTGGCGACGTCGTCAGTGATTCGTGCCGTCGAATCGCGAAGTGCCGGTTTACAGCGAAGTTCGCTGACTCATGGCCATGGTTGATGTGTCTTAATAGCAGAACGGCCGCTCCACGCGCCAGAACCGCTTCCGTCCATTTGTAAACTGCTTCAGAACGCCCTTCACCGAGGTGTTGCGACTTCCGCCACCGTTCAGCTGCGAAATTGCTCGCCGGCACCGTTACACTTCCGTGCGACACCCACCATGAGGATACGATTGTGATCTGGCCCTTCCGACCGCACCCACCTCTTCCACTGGCCAGCAAGGTGGAGTGCGAACGTCGATTTGCAACTGTCGCACGGATGCTGGGACGCCATCGTATTCCGTCTGCGACCGTCATCGCGCCGCATGAAATTGATGCGATTGTGGCAGACTGTGATCACGACAACCTGCCCGCTCGATTGTTCGCATTTGTTGAAAGTCGTTTGGCGCTGCCCGGCCAGTCGATCGATGTCGACTGGGACGACACTGACGATCTGACCGTGAACGGACAGACATTACACTATCGCTTCGTATTTGACGATGCCGGTCAGGTGACAGCTATCGGCCTGCACCCGGAAGTAGATGACCTGCCTTATCGGCTGGCTGCCGTGACCGCTGTGGCTGCAGCAGAGTATTTCATCAAGACGGAATCTCTTGCTGAAAGTGTTCCCAAAGGCACGTTTGAAATATTGCCGCTGTTTTTTGGTTTTGGTCCGGTCATGGCAAATGCCGCTTTGCGCGAGGCCGCCGATCAGCTCAGCGTTTCAACGCAGATGCCATGGGAAAAATCCCGCGTGGGAACACTCAGTCCACTCGAAATCGGCTACAGCATGGCATTGGCCGACTGGTCGCTTGACGCGGGCTTCAACGACGTCGCCTCACTACTGCGGCTTGATGCCAGGGAAGGTCTGGAGAAGGGGCTTCGGTTCCTGCGAAAGACGGTCGACTGCAGCTTTGAACAGGATTTTCTGGATCGCTCGCCGGACAATTCTGTGGGCTTTCGTATGACGCAATTGCGGCATGACAGCGGTAGCATGCAACTTGGCGCCATGATGGATTTGCACGCTGCGGATGAAGTCGATCCTGATCTGATTGACACGGTCGCGGAGCTGCTTCATCATCGTGAGCTTGAAATTCAGCGGCTTGCCGCATTGATTCTGGGGCAGTGCAAATCGGTGTCACGTGCAATTCACGACGAGCTGGTGATCATTGCCGAAGACGGCCCGGCCGTACTCCGCCGTGCCGCCATTTCTGCGCTGCGGCCCGGATTTGAAAACGATGGCGATCTGCTGGAGGTCGTTACCGACGTATTACGACGAAGTGATCCGACAACTGCTGCCGCCTGCGTGAAGATGCTGCTCAAATACGACTCACACCCCGAACATCTGATCGACGCCCTGCTGAAATCGCTGGGGAGTATGGTGTCTTCCGGATCAGGAAATCTGCAGCTGGGCGTGGAATTGCTGCAGCGGATTCATGACGAGCCGTTGTCTGCTTTGCAGCAGCACTTCGTAGACGATCCAACCGCGCTGGCCATCCTTGACGAGCAATTGCATTCAGCAGAAGACGAAGCGCAATAAGACCGTTACAAAAAAAGCCCGGCATTGCTGAAATGCCGGGCTTCTTCATTTCGTTGATTGCCGCTGCGATTAATGTCCCGCTGCGATTGCCGTAATGCCTTCCAGAAATCCCTGGAGTTGGCGGCTGCGAACCGGGTGCTGCAGTTTGCGAACGGCCTTGGCTTCAATCTGACGAACTCGTTCCCGAGTCACCTTGAAGATGCGACCGACCTCTTCCAGCGTGTAAGTATAACCATCGCCCAGACCGTAACGCAGTTTGATGATTTCTCGCTCACGATATGTCAGCGTCTTCAATACGGAATCGATCTTGTCCTTGAGCATCTCAGACGCGGCATTGCTGACAGGGCTGTCGTTGCTTTTGTCTTCCACAAATTCACCGAAGCTGTTGTCTTCGCCCTCTCCCAGCGGTTTGTCCAGGCTGATCGGCTGGCGACTGATTCGCATTACTCGGCGAGCTTCCTCGATCGGCAGATCAGCGACTTCTGCCATTTCTTCGACCGATGGTTCGCGGCCCATTTCCTGCAGCAGGTCACGAGCGGCAGCCCGCAGTCGGGACATCGTTTCGATCATATGGACCGGAATTCGAATCGTTCGCGCCTGATCAGCGATCGCTCGCGTGATTGCCTGGCGAATCCACCACGTGGCATAGGTCGAAAACTTGTAGCCGCGTCGATACTCGTACTTGTCAACAGCACGCATCAGGCCGGTGTTGCCTTCCTGGATCAGGTCCAGGAACGTCAGGCCACGGTTGCGATATTTTTTGGCAATGGACACGACCAGTCGCAGGTTGCCACCGGAAAGATCACGCATCGCCTGCTCGTACTCTTCGTATCGCAATGCCAGATTCGCCATCTTGGCACCCAGCGAATTCGGAGTTTCCAGCGTCAGGTCGATCAGGTCATGCAGTTCTTTCTGCATGCTGACTCGTTCGTCTTCTGCAGACGACAGATCCTTCAGGTTGTTGATCTGATCCTGCAGATCGAGCATGCGAGCTGAAATCTGTTCCAGTCGCTTCATGCAGGGCTGCAGTCGCTGAGTTCGCAGACTCATTTCTTCCAGCAGCGTTAAGCTGCGACGACGACGCTCGTCAATCTGGCGACGAATTTCCAGTCCCTGTTCGCTGTCCAGCCCAAGTGATCGGGCCATCGCGAAGTCAGTCAGATCCCGTTCGCGGATCGACGCGACGGTGGACAGATTGTGCGGCATGCGGCCGAGAATCTGTTCTTTCTCAAGACTTTCCGTCATGGACACTTTAATTGTCCGGTCGAAGGGAAGTTCACTTCGGTTCACCTGCGACAGCGTTTCGAAGGCAAAGTTCATTGCAAAATCGCAGCTCAACAGAGCTCGACGAAACCGTCGGCGAGTGACTTCGATCTGCTTGGCAAGGAAGATTTCTTCTTCGCGAGTCAGCAGCGGGATCTCGCCCATCTGAGTCAGGTACATGCGGATCGGATCTTCCGTTCCGCGGGTTGGCTCTTCGTCCAGGCGGATTTCCGGTCGACGTTTGCGTTTATCCGCCGGAGTTTCGTCCGCGTAGACAATGGGGTCCGTGCGCAGTTCAAGATCCAGTTCTTCCAGAACCATGATCAAGTGATCCAGCTTGCGCGGATCAGCTGCCTCGTTGGGCAGATAATCGTGAACCTGTGAGAAATACAGGTAGCCCTGCTTCAATCCCGTAGACACAAGTTTCGCTAGTGTTTCATCCAATCGATGCATACTCGATGTGCTCCTCAACGTTTATTTCAGAGATGGGGGGTCGTCACCCATCTGACTTTGTCGGAAACGAAAAATACGCCGGAGTGCATCCATTGTGTCGGTGTTAAGTCTGCTCGATGACGAATCCGCCTGAGCCAGTTTTTGTTTCGACAACATGTTTTGGTTTTTGGCACGCCGAAGGAGGAGCGGATGTAACACCCGCTCCAGGTGCGGTGGAACAGATGTTCCACCCGTCTCATTCGTGAGTGGCTGCTCACGCATGAGTTCCATGATTCCTTTCTCACTCGCCGTGTCCAGCAGAGCATTCACCAGACTCAGGATCGCTGAGTCCGATTCCGCTGCTGCGATCACACTTTGAGCATCGGGAAGTATTCCTTCTTCCGTCACAAGATCAAAACATAGCTCCAGCAACTGCCGGTGCTGCGTATTACTAAAATCATCCGCACCGATCTGGTGTCGGATGTAGTCCGTGTATTCCGGGCAACTCAGAATGATTTCCAACAGTTCACGTTCGGCAAGGTCTGTTCCGTTGAATTTCAGATTGAGCGACTCCGACTGGGCGGGCTGGTCCTGCCGAATGAAACGCCGTGTTGTTTTTTTGCGTCGTAACTCCTGCAGTTCTCGTCGTACCGTAATTTCGTCCGCCTGAACTCGCTGACACACCTTTCGAAGGATCAAGTCTTCTCGCAGCGTTCCCTCCAGCCCGGGAGCCGCTGCCAGAAAGTCCATCAACTGATTCATCACCTGCTGCCGCCCGCTGACGGAATCGATCCCGTATCGATCAGTCACAGTATGCAATTTGTATTCCCAAGCCTCCGGTGCAGTGCCAATCAGGACTTCAAATTCCTCTTTCGAGTGATCTTTGAGGTAATCTGCCGGGTCCTGACCTTCTTCCAGCGTCAGTACCCGTAGATCGAGATCCTGAGCAAGAAACCGCCCAATGCTTCGTTCGGCGGCGTCCCTTCCCGCCTGATCTCCGTCGTAAAGCAAAACAACACGTTCCACAGCAAAACGTTTCAAAAACTTGACATGATCTTCTGTCAGTGCCGTCCCCAGGGTCGCCACAACATTAGTGACACCGGCCTGATGACAGGCAATGCAGTCCATGTACCCTTCTACAATAATTGCACTCTTGCTGGATCGGATTGTGTCCCGAGCCTGCTCAAACGCATACAGCGTCCTCCGTTTCAGGAAGATATTTGTTTCCGGACTGTTCCAGTATTTGGCCGGACTCTCGATGTTGCTTCCAGGCAACACTCGTCCACCGAAGGCAACAGGACGTCCTCTTTCGTCAATGATCGGAAACACAAAGCGGCCGACAAGGTTGTCGTAGTAACCACGTCCGTTGTCCCTTTCACCGATTAGTCCCACGCTCAGCAGCTGCTTCTCAGTGAACCGCCCTTTCGCTTTGTCTAATATCCAACTCCAGTTTTCCGGGTGATAACCCAGACGAAACTTTCTCGTCGTTTCCTCTGACAGATTGCGTTTCTTCGCGTACTCACGAGCCAGTGCACCGGCTTCTCCCATCCGGAGAGCCTGCTGCATCAGGCTGATCGCCCACTCCACAATTTCGTGTTGAGTGACCTTGCTGTCCTGTGATTTCTTAGCGAACTCAGACTGAGCTCGTTTTGGAATTTCTATTTTTGCCCGCTCAGCGAGGATTTCGAGAGCTTCTGGAAACGTCGTGGCCTGAATTTCCTGTACCCATGTGAAACAATCCCCACCCTTGTCGCACACCCAACACCGGTAAGTCTGTCGATCCGGATAGACGTTGAACGAGGGATTCTTATCGTCGTGGAACGGACACAGCCCCTTATAGTCGCGACCGTTCGGTGTCAGGTTGACGGTCTCAGATACCAAGTCATGAATACTGGTGGCTGCGCGTACCTGTTCTTTGAAGTCGTCCCCAAATCCAACGGACACAAAATATCTCCGGCGGCTTAAAGCCAGTTCCGTAATCTTCATAATTCGGGAACACGTCGAATTCAATTCCAACGTGCTCAACCGGTCAGGGCGACACCATGTAAGCTCTTGTGGACCTTATGCTTGGCGTCGCGCAATTCTATCCGCCGGATGCCCGCGGTCAAGATTTTCAAGCCACTCGAGGGGGGGAAACCCGGATCTCAGAACGAACCCTCGGGACAGCATTCCAGCCTTTCCCAGCCCGAATTTCGGCTGAATTCTGCTTCGTTTGGCCAGTCTTTGCAGCTCGCAATGGCGGAATAACTTCACAAACCCAACTTATTGGCTGATATTCGTCCCCATTCAGAAGCGTTCTTCACCGAACCGCCTGGTGTCGTGGTGCGACATCTGAAGGCAATTGCCGGGCAGGCAGGGACGATACCTGGCCTTGAGAAATACGTTTTGGCCCAGGTGATGCGTTTACGGTACGCCTAGGGGACGTGGGGCCGGTCACACAGAATTCCCACCTGGGACATTTGTTGCAATTCAGTCAGCGGTGCTCAGCGTTTTCGTGTGAGAACGTGAGCATCGCTCTGTCGTTGGCATTTGCCGACGCTTACTGCAGTTCACCGTATCCTTTCTTGTTGTTTCCAGAGCTTGTCGGCGAAGGTGTGTTGGCGGACCTGCGGAACAGAGACAGCGGTCTTCTTAGCCGATATCTTCTGGAGCCGATTCCGGACATGAGGGACTGTGTTGATCGAAGCCGAGCAAGTGGGGCTTCGTCTGCGAGCTCATCCGCGGCATTGTTTGTCGTTGTACGGTCGTCTGACATTTTTCTCTCGTTAATAAACAGGGGTTGTAGTGTTTTCGTAATATCTGCGATCCAGTAAGCGAAAGGTGTGCCGGGTCGGGCAATCCCGCGGTCATGACGAACCGTCTCCGCAGGCTGTTTTTCTGGAAGGGAGCATCGAAATCAGACCAGCTTCGCCGCAACGTTATTGATGTGGGCCGTAAGGAAGGTCTGGAACCGGTTTGCTCTAATCCTGAGAACCATCAGCACCGATGACGGTGGGACGGAAGATGAGTCGAATCACCGCGATGTTTTCCTCGCGCCTGATCGGTGATCGCAAATAGAGATAAATGGCGCAGAAGAACTCTGTCCAGGAAACTGGCTAACAAATGAAGTTGCACCGAAATTCGGCGTATGAAGGGAAGAATCACAGCAAGAAGGGGAATCGTGACGGCAGCCCGCCACTGTTGAGTTAACTAGACGATGTCTTTGTTAAACTCTCACTCGCACGTGGAAGAAAACTGACAGGATCAACCAAGTGCATTTCCGGATCGGCAATTGAAGGGAATGCATCGTCGCAAGACCATCAACGCTGTCACAACCTCCTGCTGGACAGGCATGTTCAATCCACGTTGGTGACGGCTTGCTCAACCACGCTCCCGGACGACGCGCGGTTGTCAGACTGCATTTGCTCCGTATATCTCATTTTGTGATATTGAACAATGAATCGCCCTATAATAGCAATAACAATTGGAGATGTTGCGGGCATCGGTCCGGAAGTCGTTGCTCGCGCACTACAGGACCCTGCAATTTGTCACGTCTGCCGACCATTCGTCATCGGTGACCACAATGTGTTGCAACAGGCTTCTCAGGAGTTATTAAGAACTGACGCTCCTGACTTCGACAAAATTTCTGACTGTCCACCGAGCCGTGCGAGTCTGGCACAGCAGTGTGACGAATTCGCACATCGACAGGCGGTTGCCTGTTACAACCCGGGGGGCGATGTTACGGCGCTGTCTGAACGTCGCATGGTTAGTTGTGCCGCTGGTGAAGCCGCGTTCCGATATCTGAATACGGCGATAGATCTTGCTCAGGCAGGTACTGTGGATGGTATTGCCACCGCTCCGCTGAACAAGGCGGCACTGCACGCCGCCGGGCATCACTATCCCGGACACACCGAGATCCTGGCAGAACGATGTGGCGTTGTTGACTTCGCGATGATGCTTCATCTTTCGGAATCGGGAATTGCGGGTTTACGAGACCTGGTGGGGGTCGAAGGTGAGCAGTCTCTGCACGGCCTGAGCATCGCGCACGTGACTCTGCACACGTCGATCGCCAGCGTGCCGTCGTTGTTGACAACGGACAGTATTGCGGGAAAAGTTCGACTGATGCACCGTTTTCTGGCCGACATTGGCTGCGACCGCAAGGCCATCGCTGTCTGTGCATTGAATCCTCATGCGGGCGAAGAGGGGCTGTTCGGAGACGAAGAACGTGGCATCATCGAACCAGCCGTACGCCGCTTTGACAATCACGATATCAACGTTGCTGGTCCGCTGCCGGTTGACACACTGATTCGTCGAGCTGTTGCCGGCGAGTTTGACGGTGTGATTGCCATGTACCATGATCAGGGTCACATTCCGATCAAGCTCATCGGCTTCGACGCTGCCGTCAACATCACGCTCGGGCTGCCCATCGTCCGTACCAGTCCCACTCACGGCACTGCGTTTGACAGAGCATGGGATTCGACAACTCCCGCCGACCCGTCCGGGATGATTGAATCCATTCTGACGGCGGCCAGACTTTGCGGGCGAAATCAGCATGTCGCGCGATAACTGTACCGCCTGCGGCGCAGCCTGGGCCGCTTAGCATCAAAACGGCACGTCATCGCCTTGGTCAAAGCCCGGTTCAAAATCGTCGTCTTCATCGTCGTCGTCACCCAGATCAGGATGCAGCGGGTCGTCCGGAGAAAAGAAGAAATCTCCCAGGCCCATTGGCACAACGTTTCCGCCCAGTGACTGACTGCGACGTTCGGCCAGTGCCTGCAGATCAGCAGCATCTTCTCCCAGGCACCGTTCCAGTGCCTCTCGCCATGCGTCGTCGCGAGACAAAGGATGGTCGGCATCCTGAGCCAGTCGTTTTAGCGCAAACCGCAGCAGGTTCAGCCCGTCGCGGGTGGAAAAATCAAGATTCAGAGTGTGTGACTCCTGCAGAAAATCAACCGTCAGACTCAGCATCTGGTCGTCCGCAAACGGCAGGTGGTACTTCAGGATCGCCATCTCGTCGTCCCGCGTGGGATGGCCGAGGCTGAGGGTGGGTTGCAGTCGGCTGAGAATGTAGTCCGGGATCTCGAACGTCGACTCGTCTTCATTCATCGTGACGGCACATCGAAAATCCGGGTGGGCGTGAATCGTAATACCCGCGACGATGGATTCGGCGTAACGTCGATGATCCAGCAGCGGCGCCAGGCTGGCCCACGACTTCTCGTTCATGCGGTTACCTTCATCCAGAATGCAGATGCCGCCTGTGATCATCGCTGTCACCATTGGCGATGCGTGATAGGCGATCTTTCCGCTTTCCGCCAGGACAGGAGTCACCAGAAGATCTTCCGGTCTGGTGTCTGCCGTGCACTGATAGATGAACAGGTCCTGCTTTCGCTGGCGAGCCCCCGAAATTGCCAGTGTCGTCTTGCCAATGCCAGGCGTACCGATCAGCCGCGGAGTCAGGGGCATGTCCTTTTCGTCAACTACCAGCCAGCAGGCCAGCAGTTGCTTAAGGATTTCACCCTGACCAATCCAGTTGTTCGGACTTGAGTCAGGAGTCGAAAGTTGAAGGCTGACGCCGTCGATCGAATGAGTTTTGGACATGCTTGTCTTGCTGAGCCGCGACCGGCGGTCTGGACGCCACCGCCCCGTTTTCGAAGAGGTCAGTCCATGCCGGGGTTCGGCGTATGTTGAATTCACTCTCGGCCACAGGCCCGAGTCTGGGGACAGGGGCTGAAGTTTACCGCGTGAATCGAAGGCTTGCCATGACCAGGCGATTCTGAGCGAAACTGGTCACAAAAAGCGAACACTTCTGCACCGAATCGTCGGTCGCTTGCGTGTTGGCCGGAAATAATGTGGATAAGCCTTTCGCCGGACAGACATCTTCCCGAGAATCTGTTGAGCCACGCGCGTCCATGGCCTGCGATGCATTGTTCTGAGTTCTCAAAATGACCACGCCTTCACCCACTCGCAGACCGTCTGAATGTCGAATTTCGCTCGTTCTTTCGCTGTGGATGTTTATCGCAGGCCCCGCTGTCGGAACGGCCTCAGTATTTGCCGCTGACGCTCAGCTGTCGATTGACCGAACGCACACGACAACGTCTGTCGAGTTGGTTGCCCCGTCGGAGTCACGTCAGCTACTGCTTACCGCCACACGACCTGGCGGTGGTCTGCTTGACGTAACACGCAACGTCGTTTATTCCGTGACGCCGTCGACCGTTGTTGAAGTTGACGCGACCGGATTTGTAAAACCACTTGGGAACGGAACTGCGACGATTAACGCTCAGATGGAGGGACTCGATTCTCCATTGGAGATTTCGGCTGTGGTCACATCATTTCATGTGCAGCGGCCGGTGAGTTTTCCTAACGATGTTGTCCCACAGTTAACACGAGCCGGTTGCAACGGCGGCGCATGTCACGGTACGCCGAAAGGCAGGAATAATTTCCGATTGTCACTGCTGGGCTTTGAACCTCGGGACGATTACGAATTCCTGACGCGTGAATCCAAAGGGCGACGTCTGTTTCCTGCAGCGCCGGAACGCAGTCTGTTGTTGCAGAAGGCGTGCGGTGAGACGCCGCACGGTGGCGGTATTCGCATTCAAAAGCACAGCGATTCTTACGACCTGTTGAAACGCTGGATCAGCGAAGGACTTTCGTACGGCCCCCAAAACGATCCGACAGTGAAACGGATCGACATTTTTCCCTCCGATCGCGTCGTTAATCGTGGTGGTTCGCAGCAACTGGTGGTGACGGCGTTCTTCAGTGACGGCACTTTCCGCGATATTACCCGTGTTGCCGAATACAAAGCCAACCAGCCGGACATGTGCGACGTCGACCATCACGGTCTGGCCACATTCAAAGACATGACCGGTACGACGTCGGTGATGATCCGGTTTCAGGAACACGTGGGAGCATTCATGGCGACCATTCCACTGGGGCTACCCACGCCTGATCTGCCCACGCCGACAAACTTCATCGACGAACTCATTTTTGCCAAGCTGGAAACGTTGGGGCTGCCGCCATCCGAAGCGTGTCACGACTCGACATTTCTGCGACGTGTCTCACTGGATATCGCCGGACGTTTGCCGACAGTGCAGGAAACAAGGGA
The DNA here is from genome assembly GCA_029941865.1 of Fuerstiella sp. Lineage (GTDB taxonomy): Bacteria > Planctomycetota > Planctomycetia > Planctomycetales > Planctomycetaceae > Fuerstiella. Next base: position 68,616 of record JAPYTO010000006.1, read on the forward strand.
GTTCACGGCGTCGCATGATTCCGGCAAACGAGCCGCTGCGGTCAACCGGTTGCTGGATGACGTTGGTTACGCCGACCTGTTCGCCAATAAGTGGGCCGGTATCCTGCGCAACAAGGCCGGCGGGAATCTGGAACAGGTGGCACGCGAGACATTTGGTTTTCATGCATGGATTCGAGCGAGTCTTTCCGCCAACAAACCGTTTGATCATTTTGCCACAGAATTGATCACTGCGCGAGGCAGGCCCGATACCAATCCCGCTGTGTCGTGGTATCGCGCTGTCAGCGACCCGAAAGATCAGATGGCCGACATCGCTCAGGTCTTTCTGGGCGTGCGTATTCAGTGTGCTCAGTGCCACCACCATCCCTATGAGAAATGGACTCAGGATGATTACCACGGGTTCGCCGCGTTCTTTTCCACGATCGGTCGCAAGGAGGTTCGCAAACTGCCCGAGGATGACATCCTTTACCACAAACGGATTCCGGCCATTGCACAGAATCCCCACACCAACGTTGATCTGAAACCGACACCGCTGGGGGGTGAGCCACTGGAGATCCCCGCCGAACGCGATCCCCGGATTGACCTTGCGGAAGTGATGACATCCCCTGCAAACCCATTCTTCGCAAAGATGCTGGTGAATCGCTATTGGAAGCACTTCTTCGGACGTGGGTTGGTGGAACCGGAAGACGACATGCGCGTGACGAATCCGGCCACACACCCGCTGCTGCTGGAACAGCTGGCGAAGTCATTTGTGGCGTCCGGCTATGACCTGAAAAACCTGTGTCGCACAATCTGCAACAGTCAGACGTACCAGCGAAGTTCCTTTCCCAACCAGCACAACAGCAACGATGAGCAGAACTTTGCTCGCTACTATCCGCGTCGACTGACTGCCGAAGTGATGCTGGACGCCATCAATGACGTCGCTGGTGCCAGGAATAACTTTAACCACCAGCCTGTCGGAGTCCGTGCGATCGCTCTGCCGGATGATTCGGCAAACAACGATTCGTTCTTTCTGCGAGTGTTCGGGCGTCCTCAGATGGACACGGCCTGTGAGTGCGAGCGCTCTGCCAGTGCCGACCTTTCCCAAAGTCTGCACCTGATCAATTCTGATGCCATGCAGCGCATTCTGAGTGCGTCCGACGGACGGGCGGTGAAGTTGTCTCGGGACAAGGACTCTGGCATCCAGGCGAAGGTCGCCGAGCTTTATCTGCAGGCCGTTTCGCGTGAACCCACAGACAGTGAAGTGTCGGTCGCTTTGGCTCACCTGAAGAAAAAGCAGGATCAGTCGGCAGTCGATCCCCAGGTGCTGTCACCCGATCAGGCAGCCAGAGAAGGCTGGGAAGACATTATCTGGGTCGTCGTGAACACGAAGGAATTCCTGTTTAATCATTGATGTCAAAACAGCCACGATCCCAAAACCATGAATCATTGCGTCTTCACTCGCCTTGTCGCAGCATTTCTTGCAGCGATAAGTGCACCGTGTCTGTTTGCTCAACTGCCGACGGCAGACTTGAGTCGCTTGGAACCTCGATCTGCCAGGGCTGGCGAGACGGTTGAGATCACTGTTCACGGGAGCCATCTGGAAGAGCTGACCGAGCTTCGTTTTACGGTTCCCGGCATCACAGCGACACCGGTGATGTTGCCCGCCGATGAATTCTTTCCGCAACCTCGCACGGTCGGATCAAGGTTTGTCGTCACTGTGGCGCCAGGCGTACCGCCGGGCATCTACGATGCCCGGGCCGTCGGCTACTTTGGGCTTTCCACTGCACGGCCGTTTGTGGTTGTCTCGGCGGGTTCGAAGGAAGTGACGGAACCAGGCAACAATAACACGCCGGAAAACGCGATGCCGGTTGAGGTGAATTCCGTCGTGACGGGTGCCGTGGCTTCTCGAGGCATCGATTGGTTTCGATTTACAGCACAGGCGGGGCAGCGAGTTCTGGTTGAACTTATCGCCGAACGCATCGATTCCAGGCTTGATGGTCAGTTGATCGTTTACGATTCTGCAGGTCGTGAGGTGGATCGCAATCGCGACACGTTCGGTCGGGATTCTTTTCTGGAAGTGCAGGCAGAACAGGGCGGCGAATTTCTGCTTGCGGTGTCGGATATCCTTTATCGTGGCGGAGGCGATCATTTTTATCGGCTTAGTATTTCCGACAGACCACACGTCGACTTTGTCTATCCTCCCGCAGGCGAACCAGGATCGACGCATCAATACACACTGTACGGGCGTAATCTGCCCGGTGGAATACTTGACGAATCATCACGGATCAACGGTCGCGTATTGGAGAAAGTTCAGGTTGAGATCGTGTTACCGAGCAAGGCCTCCACTCCACCGGGATTTCATCCAGGGCAGCCGCGACAAGGACTGCTTCCAGGTTTTGACTACACATTCAACGATGCGAACGCCGTTCGCATCGGGTTCACGACAGCTCCCGTCGTGATGGAAACGGCTGTTGATTCCGCGCAGCAGATTTCCGTACCCAGCGAAGTTGCCGGGCGTTTTGATGTCGCGAACGATGAAGACGTATTTCGGTTTACAACTCAGAAAGAACGGACGTATTGGGTTGAAGTCATCGCTGACCGCATGCAGTCTAAGGTCGATCCATGGTTGATCGTTCATCAGGTCGCGAAATCAGAAGACGGTGCCGAGACTCTGATTAAGGTGGCCGACAACGACGACCTGCCAGGCTTCTTCAGTGTCGATGGCAAGGACACGATCAATGCCAACACCATCGACGCGGCCGTCAGTTTCAAGTCCGTCCATGACGGCGAATATCAGGTGACAATCACGAACCAGTTTGGCAGCGGTGGAGCAGCCGATCTGTACCGTCTGGCAGTCCGTGAAGCCTCACCCGACTTCCAGCTCATCGCCACTGCAGAAAAAACGTTACCGACCAATCGCACTGGCTATTCGGTAACGCCGTTGCTGCGGCAGGGGGCTCGCTGGGGCATTCGGATGCTGTGTCCACGACAGGACGGATTCGCCGGTGACATCGTGATTACCGCAGAGGATTTACCACCCGGCGTCTCAGCCACACCGCTGACGTTGAGCGGCCTGACTGATCGAGGTATTCTTGTTGTCTCAGCGTCTGCTGATGCGAAATCGTGGTCGGGGGAAATTCGCATTGTGGGCAAAGCCAGGGTTTCAACTGCCGCAGGAGACCACGAATTGGTTCGTGACGCTCGGTTTGCGTCACTCGTGTGGGGGCACA
>JAPYTO010000007.1 GCA_029941865.1 Fuerstiella sp.
CCAACGGCAGAGGCATCCGGTTTAAGCCCGGTAAGTTGTGGGTTCGAATCCCACCCACGTCATGAATCACAAAACACGGCACCGTAGCCCAACGGCAGAGGCGCTCGGCTTAGAACCGAGATGTTGGGAGTTCGAATCTCCCCGGTGCTACTTTTGGGCTTTGTTCCTCATGACGGTCTGTAAAACCGTTGTCAATAAAAATTGAGGTGGTGACGAAAGGTTCGATTCCTTCAAAGCCCAATCTCACAGCAGCGGCCGGGTACGCAAACAGGCAAAGCGGCGAGCGTGAGAGGCTCGTGATGATGTGGGTTCGATTCCCACCCCGGTCACTAACACCAGTTCGACCAGTCAGAAGACAGCTGCAGACGGCTGGGCGGAAGCGGACTTAGCACTCAGGATCGCTGTATGCGCAGGAACTGCCGGTATCATTACGCAAGCGATCAGGCGATAGCGGATTGCCTTGTTCTGCGTGGCGAGTTCGTCTTGACCGGCTTTTCAACGATAAAATAGAACCCAACCTCAATAGCCTCGCCCCGATCTGATTGCGCCAAAACGTCGTTGTGATTGGCGTTTACACGGAAACGGTCGGTGGCGAAGCCGTTCTCTCACTCCTCTCAATCTCTCCTCTTCATTCTCAATCACACCCCTGAGTTCAGGGGATGGCGCAGCCTTCGCGTTCTGCAGAGCTTGCCAACACGCCAAGATTCCTATCTCTCATTTTCAATTCGTGATCCCAACGCATGTCCTGCTGTTTGAGTTACATGCTGGACGTCAGCCATCGCGGCGGATGCGTCAACGAATTCGCCCTGGGTGAAAACTCCAGATGAAAACATTTAGTTCTGGATGCCGAAAGCCGTGGCTGACACACAGCGGTCAGCTGCGATTGCCAGCAAACGCCGTAAGCATTGTGGCATGCATGGGGGCAGTTCTGCTTGCCGGATGCCAGAGCGGCAACCACTACTACGCCCAATCCATGCCGCGTAGCCTGCGGCTGACGGCGCAATCCAATCCACAGGAAGCAGATCTGTCGCGACTGGCCAGCGCAACCGGCGGCAGCCAGACAATCGGTCGCGGAGACGTTCTGGAAGTTTCGATCGCAGCAAGTTTGAGCAAGGACGATCAGTTCAAGATGTCAGTCCGAGTTGCTGACAACGGGACTGCAACATTGCCGGACATTGGGCCGGTATCACTTGCCGGTGTTGAACCCCAGGCCGCTGAAGCCCTGATCGCTCAGGAGGCGGTGACCAAGGGATTCTATCGCAATCCTACGGTTACGGTTTCGTACCTCAGCAGAAAAATGAACCGCGTTCGAGTTCTTGGTGCCGTAAAAGAACCGAGCACGTATGAACTTCCCCCCGGTGAAAGTGATGTGGTTTCAGCCATCGCGGCTGCGGGCGGACTGGCAGAAAACGCTGGCGAGAACGTCGAGATACGTAACCCGAACCACGGTTCTTCCGGTCGGCGACCGGTCGTCGCCGGAGACCCATCGACTCCGTATTCAACAGTCAGTGCAACAGCTCCGGAAAACGGCATGAAGTCTTACACCATCAATCTGGTGTCCGCCGCCAAAGCCGGAACAAGCACGTATGTCATTGAAGACGGCGGCGTGGTCATGGTTGAAAAACGTGACCCGGCCCCGATCAAGGTGGGTGGGCTGGTTCATAAACCCGATGAATATGATTTTCCCGTGGGCAAGGACCTGACCGTATTGGGAGCAATTTCTTTGGCGGGCGGGACCAGCAACCAATTGGCGGACAAAGTATTCGTGATTCGCCCGTTGGTGAATTCGAAAGATCCCGCCGTGATTCAGGTAAGTCTTCGGAAAGCCAAGAAGATGGGCCGAGAGAACATTCTCCTCGGTCCGGGCGACATCGTCTGGGTTGAGCAGACGTCCGGAACGGTCTTCATGGAAGCGTTGCAGTTGATCCGATTCGGAGTTTCCGGATCAGCGCCGCTGTTCTGATTTGTTAATTACACCACCGTGTCGACGTTGATTCGCGGCGGCCACAAAGATCGAAACCACGGCAGGAAGCCGAACGAAATGACAACGTCTCAAGGTCAGATTGCGGGCATGGAAGCAGGAGGGCACGATGCCCTTGCGACCACGCTGCATTCTATCGCTCGTTTCCTGCGAACGGTGCGTCTGCGCAGTGGCATCCTGCTGGCCTGCCTCGTGACTTCCGGAATTCTGGGCGCACTGTATTACGTGACGGCTCCCCGAATCTATCAGTCCAACGCGTCATTGTACGTCATGAAGGTGGGTTCCGGAATCACCGAAGAAAGCATGCGCGGCGCCAGTGATCCGTCTCGTGCGATGCCAACTTTTCGAACTCTGATGAGTTGCGAACGAGTGATGCAGCTGACCCTGGAACGACTCTCAGACCGGTTCAAGACCCAATTTGAAGGCTTGACCGACGCTGAGGCCGCAGCCGTCATTCAAGCATCGCTGTCCGTCTCATTTGAATTCAACACGAACATTCTGAACGTACGATATCGGTCCAAGGATCCAAAAGCCGCCGCCGCGGTCCTGGCAGCTCTGTTCAGTGCCTACGGATCATTCATGAACGACATGAACGAGGGATCCGCAGAGCAAAACCTGGAACGACTCAGATCGAAGCTTGATGAATTAGGGGCGGATCTCGAAAAAACCCGCGCTGCCCGCAACCGGCTGAAAGCCTCAGCTCCCAACTACGTTGGCACCGGCGGTGACGACACACTGAACGTTCATCTTGAAAATATTCGGCAATTGACAGCCCGGCTGTCCGAAGCCGGCGACGAAGCAGCCAAGGCGAACAGCACCTATTTCGAGTTGCAGCGGGCGATTGCGTCAGGTCAGGATATTCTGCATTTCGCGGATACGCTGGCACCGCAGATCATGGCAGAGGCGCTGGGAATCGGCGGACAAAATTCGCTTGAAGCAGCCAGAATCAACCAGCTTCTGCTCGAAAAAACGTACGACCTGGAGAATGCTCAACGCAGGTATGGACCGAATCACCAGGACATTCAGGACCTGAAATCGCAGATTGCGACGTTGCAAAACCATCTTTTACGCAACCCTGCTGCCAAAATGCAGGCGACCGAACAATCCAGCCGAGCGTTCCTCGGGCCACAGCTGCTGGAAATGGCAAAGCAACGGTTGGCAACTGCGCTGACAACACAACAGGACCTGCTGGCACAGATGCAACGGGAAAAGGCTCTGGCCCTGGCCATGGATATGACACTCAGCCAGATCCATGACCTCACGCAGGAAGAGGAGCAATTGAATGGATTGCGAGCACTTGTCGTCGAGCGTATGTCGACAATTGACCTGGAAAAGGGCACGTTCATCAAGACCGAAGTGTCAACGCCGCCGAGCGTCCCGAAAGCACCCGTCTCTCCCCGATTGGTAGTCGTGGGGTTTCTGTCAATCTTCTTCGGTACGGTAGCAGGACTGGGCATCATCTGGGTGCTGGATATTCTGGACGACCGTTTCCGGGCCCCGGAAGAATTAAAACTGCATCTGAATACGCAGATTCTGACCATGGTTCCAGCGATGGAAGAGCTCTCAGGCGAAGGCTTCGAGGCGGTCATGTGTCAGTCGCGACCCAACAGTACAGAAGCAGAATCCTTCCGCGGTCTTCGAACGAATCTGGAATTTGCAGCCGGAGACACCGGGCGGATTGTCTGTACCAGTACAGAGCCGGGCGACGGCAAAACGACGATCTCGTCCAATATGGCCGTCGCCTTTGCTCAATCCGGCCGAAAGACGCTGATCATCGACGCCGACATGCGGCGCCCGGGACTGTCGACATTGCTGAACCTTCGTGACGACAAGGGACTGTCAGTCATTCTGCGTTCATCAGGTGAACTGGAATTCGGCGTAAAGGAGAATCTGCGCGCGACACAGGTTGACGGCCTCGACGTAATTTCCAGTGGGCCCCGTCCTGTCAATCCGGCCGAGCTTCTGGCCAGCGAACGATTCGCCAATTTGCTGGCATGGGCAGAAACACGATACGATCAAATCATCGTGGACGCTCCTCCAGTGCTGGCTGTGAGCGACCCTCTGATCATTGGCCGCCTGGTGGACGGTGTGGTTCTGGTTGTCCGTCCGGACAAGGACCGACGCCGCAGTGTTATCCGAGCGACGGAATCGCTGCAAAACCTCGGCTGTACTTTGCTGGGCGTGGTCGTGAATCATCTCAGCGGAAACGATGCTGCAGGTTACGGATACGGCTATGGATACGGCTACGGTTACAGCGAAAACGACGAACATGTCACTGACGAAAACGTGACCGAAAACAACGCCACCGACAACGACGTGACAGAAGAACCAGAGGTCGAAAACATATTGGGACGCTCGCTTGTCAGTATTGACAATACCGCACCCGACCTTGAACAAAAAAAAGCGGCCTGAGTCGACACCACCAACCCCGAAACAATTTCGTTCAGGTGGCTTGATTAGACGTAGGGCCGGTTCCTACCGGCCGTGAAATTCGATGCGCCGGTAGGAACCGGCCCTACAAAAGATTCAGACCTGAGCGAAGTCAGTCAGGATATCATCGAAGGAGTACAGCCGTGTCCCACCTCGTAGCCATCGAAGATCGACATGGTCGATTATCGAACACGCTGCTGAACGCGGTGGATGTACTGATCGGTGCTCTGATCTTCGGACTACCGTTCATCATGGGCGGTCGCGAAGCGTGGGGACACTGGTTTCTGATCTCAACCGCCTTTCTGCTGGGTGCCACATGGGCCACGTACGCAACGATCCGCGGGTGTCGGTACAGCGTGTCGTGGTTCGAAGTGTTTTTCATCGCCGGGCTGGCCATCGTCGCGTTCCAGCTGCAGCCGCAGTCGCCCGACACGATGCAGACGTTTTCAGCCGAATACCAGCGTCTGCTGCCCACGTGGCCGGAAACTCAGACCTCCGCTGTAGAAACGGGCCACGGGTGGTCCACCTTAAGTCTGACCCCCACCGAATCGCGACACGGCTGGTGGATGTTTCTGGCCTATGCCGTGATCACCACCGTGCTGTTCCAGCGCGTGCGGCAGCAGAAAGACTGCCACCGACTGTTGCAGTCCGTTGCCATTGTCGGAGTAGCGATGACGGGCTTCGGATTGTTTCAATGGGCCACATCGAATGACCGATTTTTCTGGTTCTACCAGCATCCGTTCACAGAACCAACAGTCCACCTGAAAGGCGCATTCACAAACCGCAACCATTTTGCGCAGTTCCTGTCTCTGACAATCGGCCCGTTGTTGTGGTGGCTGGTTTACAGCGTAAAATCGATTTCTGACGGCAGCACCTCGGAATCGACCAAGACTCCACAACCACGAAAACGATCTCGTTCAAAGAAGACCGGGCGCCAGCGACGCAGTTCATCGTGGAACAATGTGGAACGCAGCCTGACAATCCCCGTTCTGCTGCTGCTTTGTGGCGTCTCGGTCGTCATTCTGGCCGTCCTGTTGTCGCTGTCGCGCGGAGGCATGATTGCGGCCGGTGCCGCCACACTGGTGGCACTGATCGGTTTGTGGCGAGGATTCAAAGTTGGCGGCGCGATGGCAGGTCTGCTGCTTGGTGGCGGCGTATTGTTTCTGTCTATGCTGTCCTTTGCCGACCAGGAACAGGTGCAGACCAAAATCGACCAATTGATTTCCACCGATGCGGACGAGATCGACTCCGGAGGAAACCGTCGCGCTGTCTGGGCGGCCGACGCAGAAGTGATTCAGCGATTTCCTTTGCTGGGAACCGGTGTCGGCAGTCATCGCGATGTGTATTCGATGTACATGGAAAACTACGCGGACTTCGCCACATCGGAAATGACCCACGCCGAAAGCAGCTTCGTACAGGTGGCTCTGGAAACAGGGTTCATCGGCGCTGGCTGTCTTGCACTGGCGCTGCTGGTTCTACTGATTCGTCTGGGCGTCGGTTACTTTCGTAAAACTTCCGAGGCCTGCCGCGCCTGTACGGCCGCTGTCGCTGCCAGCGCCGCCGCCGGGATTCTGCATGCGGTCACTGACTTCATCTGGTATGTCCCTGCGATCGTTGTGATCAGCCTGGTCCTGATGGTTGTTGGCCTGAAGGCTGCGTCGCGAAACTTCGGTAAGGATGCCACTTCTGCAGGCATCTGGTTTCCCCGAGTGGGCTGGGCGGTCACAGGAGGTCTGTGTTTGCTGGCGTGCGTTCAGCTGCAGCCGGAACTTCAGGCACGCATCGCTGCAGAAAAACACTGGTATGCATTTCTACGAACCGAACTGGAAGTACAGTTCGACGATTCAGACGGCTATGCCGACCTGAAGGAAGGAGACATCGTTTCCGTTGAGATCCAGCCAGTTTCTTTCCTGAAGTTTGAAGAGCCGGAAAACAACGTGGAACACGCTGCTCGTGAACAGGCGGCCCAACTTGCGTTCGTTCGCGAGCGTATCGAACATTTGACGGCATCGCTGAAGGCCGTTCCAAACCAGCATCGCGTCCAATTGGCCCTGTCCGAACAATTGCTGCGACTGTTCGATCTGTTGCAGGAACGCAGCGATAATCCAATGCCGCTAAAAATGATTCGTGATGCTGCGGTCACAAATTTTTCGGATGCCGGTGAGCGTCAGGACTGGGTGAAGATCGTATGCAACGACCGTATCCGATTAATCAAACTGGCAGATCAGCTGCTGCGAGACTCGCTGAAAGGTTGTCCTGTTCAGGGTCACGCCTACCTGACGCTGCTGGACACCGCATTCTGCACGCAACGTTCCGATCTTCATCATCAGAAACTGATTGATCAGGCGATGCTGGTCCGAGGACATGACCCTCGGGTACGTTTCGTGGCCGGACGGGAAGCACTTCTCAGTGGCGACAAAGAGACAGCTCTGCGACTCTGGGAATCCGTCTTCCATTCGAATCAATACTTCCGACTCGGAATTCTGAAGCTCGTAGCATCTCAGCTGCCAGCGGAATTCTTTCTGCAGCAATTCCAGCCGGACTCCGACGAACTGCTGGACCTGCTGAACGTCTACGATCTACTCAAACGCGAACGCGATTCCACCGTTATTCTGAATCGACTCTGCGAAGTCATCCCCAAAGAAGCGCCGAGCATTGAGGACGAAGAGGAACGTGAAGAGAAAATGTTCATCGCGTATCAGGCGGCCCGAAAGCTTGAAGATCTGGAACGAGCGATTGAGATTCTGCAGGTCGTCATCGAAGACTTTCCGCTTTCCTATGAACCGCGCTACCATCTGGCCATGACCCTGGTAGAACTGGAACGACCGCAGGAAGCCCTGGATCACCTGCAGTGGTGCCACGATCAGGATCCGGGCAACATCTGGGTCCCCGATCTGATTCGCCGCGCTCGTGAACAGATACTGAAACTCCCGGAAGACGATCACGCGCCGTTGATGCGGCTTTGACGAAAACGTCATTCGATGACTTCGTCGGGTTCCGCCAGCACCTCGACCAACAGATCTGACAGTTCGAGACCTGCGGCGAGCTCCTGAATGGCCTGTTGCTGTTGATCATCCGCCACACGCCAAAGCTGCTTCACGTCGCGTCTGCTCTTGTGGCTGCCGCGACTAATCCATGCCAGCTTCGAAACTGCGGCATCCACGTGCGAAACGATCGGCAGCCTCAGCCCCTCGAAAACTTCGATCGTGACCGACCGACCAAGCTCTCCAGGAATCAACTCTCGCGGATAGATGTCCAGTTTCAGAGTTTCGACGGAATCAAGCAGTTGAAACATCTTCCGCCCTGCAACAGCCCCGCGAATCGACTCATCCGAATACTGGAAGTCGGATTCCTGAAGCGAAACAAGGAATTCTTCCAGACGATCTGCAACCGCAGCATTGTCGATCACGATGTCGACATCCTGCGTCAAACGCGGTTCCCCGAAAGCAATAGAAGTAATTCCGCCGGTGAGGTGAAAAGAAATCTGATGCTGATGCAGGATCTCTACCAGCTTACAAACTGTGTCGCGGAACACGTCAATCGGGAACACGTGCAAGAATCCCTTCAATCCAATCTACAATGATTGGCTCCGATCCGTACAACCGTAAAGCAACCTCCCATTTGAGCCGCTCGGGCTTCATAGGGCCACGATCTTCTTCAATCTGCCGACCGATGGTTTCTCGCGTCCAGTTGTAGATCGATTGAGCACGAGCCACACGTTCGACGGGTGTCATGGCATCAATGCGAGCGCAGTATGCGTCTTCTATTTCGCTGTCACTCATCGTTTGTGCCTGTTGCCGAACGTAACTGAACCGCAACAATTTTCCAGAGTAATGTTTTATCAGACCCAGCCCGTATTCTAACGTGGTCCCGCCGAATTGACACGGTCTGCGTTTCGATCTTCACCCGGAGTCATAACAACCGCTGCCGTGACCTCGGGCTTTGGTAGGCGATCACCGGTTTCGCGGTGAAACGTATCGGGGCTGATGGCGACGGGGACACTGTCGCCAGTTTCGTCCATCCAGCGGTCCAGGACGGCCTGCAGATCCTGTTGCGTTGACGCCAATTCCGGGCTTCCCGCCAGATTCTTCAACTGATGCGGGTCCGTGTTGAAGTTGTAGAGCTCGACAGCGGGACGAGGAGTCAGGAAGACGTCCTGCTGAGCTGCGTTCAATCCACTGCTCTGTTTGAGTGCCAACAATTTCTGGTGCGACGCTGACCGGACGGAATCCGCTGGCCCCTGCCACGGAAGATACGGGCGAAAGTTACGCAACAGCAGATAGTCACCGTGCCGTACACTGCGACCGTGCGCTTCATAGTCATGCCAGTTGTGTTCTGAGAAAGCATAGCGGCGAATGACGTCCGTAGAGTTCTGCAGCAACGGCAGCATGGAGACACCCTGCATCGTGGGCGGCACTTCGCATCCTGCCACACTCAAAACCGTCGGTGCCAGATCGATCACACTGACCAGACTGTCACTTGTTCCGGTCTGTTTGATTCCACGTGGCCAGTGAGCCACCAGCGCCGTCTTCATGCCGGAATCGTGCAGCCGAGTCTTCGCTCGAGGAAATGGGCGACCGTTGTCAGCCATCACAAACAGCAGTGTGTTGTCGAAGGCATTTTGCTTCTTTAACTCAGCCACGACTTCGCCAATATAATGGTCAAAACGAGTCACCTCGTTGTAGTACGATGCCAGATCCTGCCGCGTCTCAGAATCATCCGATAGAAACGGCGGCACGATCACGTCTTTCGGTTTGTGCATGGCGCCGTATCGGTCGACGTCCCACTGTCTGTCCGCGTCCCAGCCTCGATGCGCGTCGTACGCAGCAAACCAGAAGAAAAACGGTTTGTCCTGCGGTCGGTTTTCCACAACACTGACCCAGTTTGCGTGCCCGCCGGAATTATCTTTGGACCGGCCTCCATCGACATGATCAAACGCAAGTGGTCGTGCATGAGGTCCGGTCTTCGGAGCGGTCGAACTCATGTGATGTTTGCCGGACAGCGCCGTGTAATAACCGGCCTTGCGCAGTAACTCCGGAAACCAGGGAATGTGACCAGAGATCGGCTTGTGCAGTTCGGCGGCCTTACCGTTGTTGTGAGGATATCGTCCGGTGATAATGCTCGACCGACTTGGACTGCAGCTGCTGGCCGTCAGGAACGCACGGTCAAAACGCATGCCCTGCACCGCCAACGCATCAATGTTTGGTGTGCGCGCCGCTGTATTGCCGTAACAGCCGTAGTCGTTCCAACTGACGTCGTCAGCGATAAAAAGAACGACATTCGGCGAATCAGCAGCCATGACGCGGCTGGCAGACAGAGCCATCAAAACCAGAAGCATTCTTACGGAAACCACGTCGTCACCTTCGCGTAGAGCAGATTGTCGTGAACCCAATACTCACGATTGTTCGCGACAATGACTGCCAGCACAAGTCACTCAGATAATCCCGGAATTGCACCGCAGCCCTTCGTGGCGTGCGCAGTCGTTCTGCAGTCCGATCCTATTCGTTAAGCGGCTGCATCCATGGTACACCCGGCGTAAAAGTAGTAATTCCCCTATTCGAAGTCGTCGCTGCCCCTGATTGCCAACGTTCTCAACAATAAGCAGGAGATAACGAATTGGACAACACGACCTTTATCCTAAGGCAGGCAAGTGCCTCGCCAATCATTCTCCTTCAACAGCCGGAATCGTTATGACACCGAACCAGGAACTTGAAGCGTTCATGCATGGCCTGGAAAAGCGGAATCCGCATGAAACGGAATTCCAACAGGCTGTTCGTGAGGTCGCCGAAAGCCTGATGCCTTTTATCCATGAGCACCCAAAATATCGCACGGCGCAGATCCTGGAACGCATGACGGAACCTGACCGCGTGATCATCTTCCGCGTCACATGGGAAGACGACGAAGGAAATATTCGAGTCAACCGGGCGTGGCGAGTTCAATTCAACAACAGCATCGGACCGTACAAAGGCGGGATGCGGTTTCATCCGTCGGTCACGCTCAGTGTGCTGAAATTCCTCGGATTCGAACAGACCTTCAAGAACAGTCTGACCGGCCTGCCCATGGGCGGCGGCAAGGGTGGATCAAACTTCAATCCGAAAGGGAAGAGCGATCGCGAGGTCATGCGGTTCTGTCAATCACTGATGATCGAACTGCATCGCCACATTGGCGCAGACACCGACATTCCCGCCGGCGACATTGGTGTTGGTGCTCGTGAGATCAGCTTTCTGTTCGGGCAGTACAAACGACTGTCCAATAGTTTTGTCGGAACACTCACCGGAAAGGGCCTGGCCTTCGGCGGCAGCCTGGTCAGAACAGAAGCCACTGGCTACGGCTGCATCTATTTCTGCGAAAACATGTTCAAACATATTGGTGACAGCATGGCAGGAAAAACGGTTGCGGTCTCCGGATCCGGCAACGTTGCGATCTACGCCGTCGAAAAAGCGACGCAACTGGGAGCAAAGGTATTTACAATGTCCGACTCGTCCGGATTCATCCATGACCCGGATGGCATTGACGAAGAGAAACTTGACTTTGTCAAAGACCTGAAGGAAGTTCGTCGCGGCCGAATTCAGGAATACGTTCAGAAGTTTCCGAAAGCAACATTCCATGAAGGCGAACGTCCGTGGGCGGTACCGGTGGATATCGCCGTACCATGCGCCACACAGAACGAACTTAACACCCAGGAAGCCCTTCTGTTGCTGAAGAACGGTGTCAAGGCGGTTTCTGAAGGGGCCAATATGCCGACGGAACTGGCGGCTGCTCATGAGTTTATCAACGCTGGCATTCTTTACGCTCCCGCCAAGGCCGCGAACGCCGGCGGTGTTGCGGTCAGCGGACTGGAACAAAGTCAGAACGCCCTGCGTCTTTCATGGAGCCATGAGGAAGTGGACACGAAACTGCAGACGATCATGCAGGACATTCACAATAAGTGCGTCCAGTTCGGATCAAAGCCAGGTGGACCCATTAACTATGTCGACGGAGCAAACGTGGCCGGCTTCGTGAAAGTTGCGGACACCATGCTGGCCTACGGAGCCGTTTGAAAATGACCACCGATCCCCATAAGTCACGAACAGATTCAACGCTGTCATTTGACAAAACAGATAACATCAGTCATCGCAGTGCGATCGTACACCAGCAGTTGCGTGGTAAAATCGGCATCTACAACAAGATGCCGATTACCACTCACGATGATCTGTCACTGGCCTACACACCCGGTGTCGCTGAACCATGTCGCCTGATCGCTGAGTCACCGGAACGTGCTCGTGAATTCACCATCAAGCGCAACACCGTCGCGGTTGTCAGCGATGGTTCCGCCGTGCTTGGACTTGGCAACATCGGCCCGTACGCGGCTATGCCTGTCATGGAAGGTAAGGCCATGCTGTTTCGCGAATTCGCGGGCATTGATGCATGGCCAATCTGCCTGGACACTCAGGACCCGGCTCAGATTATTCAAACCGTCCGCAACATCGCTCCAGGATTCGGCGGCATCAATCTTGAGGACATTTCTGCTCCCCGCTGCTTCCAGATCGAAGCTGCGTTGCAGGATCTCGGCATCCCCGTCTTTCACGACGACCAGCACGGCACGGCTATCGTTCTTCTGGCGGCCCTGCTGAATGCCGCACGAGTCATCGAACGTGAGGTGGCCGAATTGTCGGTCGTTATCAACGGAGCGGGCGCAGCCGGAACGGCCATCGCAAAACTGTTGCGTTGCGTGGGACATCGCCCCGACGTCTGTGAGCCCGTCAAGGACATCGTCGTGTGCGACTCGAAAGGAGCCATTCACCGTGGTCGCACCGATTTGAACGCGATGAAGGAACAACTGCTCGCTTACACAAATCTGTCCGGAAAATCCGGGCGACTGTCGGAAGTCATCGCCGGTGCCGATGTGTTCATTGGGGTCAGCAAAGGCAACGTGCTTTCCGCACAGGATGTTGGCAGCATGGGTCCGCAGCCAATCGTTTTTGCCATGGCCAATCCCACACCAGAGATCATGCCCGATGTGGCGATGAAAGCCGGAGCCGCCGTGGTGGGGACCGGTCGAAGTGACTTCCCCAATCAGGTCAACAACGTGCTGGCCTTTCCCGGAATCTTCCGCGGCGCTCTGGACAGCGAAGCCGCTCAAATCACCGAGTCGATGAAAATCGCAGCGGCCAAAGCGCTCGCCGACGCAGTCACCTCGCTGGCAGCAGACCGAGTTCTGCCGGACCCACTGGATCGGTCCGTCGCCCCGCTGATTGCCGCCGCCGTCGCTGGTGCCGTGTAGCAGCAGGTCGCTGGCATCGTGAGGGCTCGGAGAGCATCTGCCGCACCAAGTGTTTGTCTGTCAGGCATAACATGGCCCGTCAACGAACGTAAAATCGTACCGCCTATGACTGAATTCGATTACGACCTTGTGATCCGCGCGGGACGAATCGTATGCACTGCGACTAACCTGGACGGACCAGGAGTAGTGGCAATCAGCGGTGATCGAATTGTCACCGCCGGCGCGCAAGTAGACGGAATTACCCGGCAGTTGTTGGATTTTCCGGATGCTTTGTTGTTGCCTGGTTTGATCGATATTCATGCCCATCCGTCCAGAAGCGGATCCAAATACGGAATCGACCCTGATCAGGAGTTCCTGCTCCAAGGCACAACCACTGTACTTTCGCAGGGTGACGCCGGAGCAGAAAACTGGCAGACTTATCGCAGTCAAACGATCGCACGCAGCCGCACTCGAGTCCGCCTGGCGATCAGTCTGTCAAAAAAAGGAGAACAACACGCGGGACCGTGTTTTCAGCATGCTGACTGGATCGACACAGACGCCTGCACGCAGACTGTCCTTGAAGGCGGAGAGCTGATCTGGGGCATTGCGGCAAACGTCAGCCGCAATTCGTGCATACTGAATCCTCAGGATGTCGTAAGGGACGCGCTGGAAGTGGCCGAACGAACAGACAAGCCGCTGTTGTATGGCATGCGTAATCCACGCGACTGGTCAATCGCCGATCAGCTGGCGTTGCTACGTCCGGGTGATGTTGTGACGTACATTTTTCGCGACGGCGAATGGAGCATTATCGGGAATGATGGACGAGTGCTGCCGGAAATTCTGCGAGCGCGGGATCGCGGTGTATTATTCGATGCCTGTCACGGGATGCAGAGCTTTTCGTTTCGCGTGGCCGAAGCAGCCTTTGCCGCTGCCTTCTACCCGGACACGATTTCAACTGACCAACATGCTGCACATGTCGGTTCACGTCCGCGACACAACCTGCCAAGGACGATGAGCAAATTCCTGGCCGCCGGTATGCCCGAACACGAAATCTTCGACCGTGTTGGCGCACGGCCCGCCAAGATACTCCGACTGTCTGGTGAAGTCGGAACCCTCATGCCAGGCAGTTGTGCCGACCTGACGGTCCTGGAAATGAACGATTCTGCTGCAGCTCTGATCGATGCCTGTCAGCAAACACGTCCCGGCGGCTGCTGGGAAACAAGACTGGTCGTACGGGCGGGAGTGGTGCAGACAGGATGAAAACGTTACTGCTGGACGCTGTCTTTCAGCTTTCCAGCTGTCACGCTCCGCCGTCAGGACATGAATGCCGGACGGTCGGGAAAAACTCGTCCCTGAATCTTTACCATTTTACGTGGTCAAACGGTAGAATTGTCGCTTCGTTCTGCGACTTCCCGATCTGTCCTCGTCTCGCGCATCTTCGAAAAGAGTCATTATTCGAATCCCCTGCGCCCGCCACTGCTCCGCCGGACATCCTCACCATGAGTTCAAGCCTTGTTGTCGATGACGAAGCACGCATGAATGCTCTCGAAACAACCCATCGGAATTCTCGGTCGCCTTGCGACTCATTCCGACATCTGCCGTCAACAGTCCTGCGCCATTGGGTGTTTCGTTATTCGTCATTGATCCTGGTTTTCGGCCTGCGGACCGGTCCTGCGGAGCGTGCCGATGCGGCGGATGGCGTCGACTATCAACGCGACATCAAACCACTGTTCGCGGAGAAATGCGGCGCTTGCCACGGGACACTCAAGCAACAGGCCGGACTGCGACTCGACGCCGGTGTCCTGATTCGCAAAGGCAGCGAGGAAGGACCAGTCATCGTCCCCGGCAAGGCCACGGACAGCCTGCTGATTCAACGAGTCACAACAAGAGATGTTGACGAACGCATGCCGCCGGAGGGCCAGGGCTCAGCTCTAAATGCGCAGGAGATCGCTTTGCTGTCAGCGTGGATCGACGCCGGTGCCACCGCACCCGCGGATGAGGAAATTCCGGCGGATCCTCGCGAACACTGGTCGTACGTTGTCCCGCAGCGTCCGCCAGTGCCTGTTTCGAACGATGCTGATTGGTCGCATCCCATCGACGCGTTCATCGCTCGCGAGCACCGCCAACAGGGATTGACCGCCGTCGAACCGGCCGACCCACATACGCTGCTGCGCCGAATCCACATGGATTTGATCGGCCTGCCACCGACGCCACAGCAATTGCAGGCCTATCTCAATGACAGCTCGCCGGTTGCATGGCGCAAAGTGATAGATGCTTTGTTGGAAAATCCGCATTATGGTGAACGCTGGGGACGGCACTGGATGGACGTCTGGCGATACAGCGACTGGGACGGCTACAAACAACAGTTGCGAGGCAGTCAGCGACATATCTGGCGATGGCGTGACTGGATCGTCCAGTCATTGAACGCCGACAAAGGCTACGATCAAATGATCGTCGAAATGCTGGCCGCGGACGAGGTTGCCCCGAACGACCGAGCGATACTGCCAGCAACTGGATTTCTGGCACGTAACTTCCACAAAAGTAACCGCAACATGTGGCTGGATGCCACGGTGGAACATACGGCGAAGGCATTTCTCGGGATGACGCTGAACTGTGCACGCTGCCACGATCATAAGTTCGACCCGATCGCTCAGACGACGTATTATCAGTTTCGCGCGATCTTCGAACCTCACAATGTTCGTACCGATCAGATTCCCGGTCAGTCTGATGTGATGAAAGACGGCCTGCCCCGCGCTTACGACGCGGACCTGACCGCAGAAACATTTCTGTATCTCCAGGGGAATGACAAACGTCCCGACAAAGACCACCCGATGGCTCCGGCGGTACCAACCGTGTTAGGAGGAAGTTTCGACATCCAACCCGTCGATCTTCCGGTCGCAGCTTATTTCCCGTCTCTGCTGGCTTTCGTGGAACAGGAACAGATCGCGTCGGCTCGAAAGACGCTCGCCAACCTGGTGAAGCAGACCAGCGACAAGCCCAAATCCGGGGACGAAACAAATACGTCAAAGACGCAACTGCTGACACTGAAACAAACGGTCGCGGAGTTGCGATTGAAGTCCCTGACGACCCGTTTTGCGGCCGACAAGAGCAAAATCACCGGCGGCGACGACGTCGACACTATCGCACGACGCAGCGAACTGGCCCTGGCGGCAGCAATGGCGGAACGGCAACTGAACATCAGGCAGACCGAACTGGTGGTGAATCAGAAGCAGGCCGCTGTGGACGCTGCCCAGTCAAGAAAAGAGAAAGTCGGGAAGAAGAAACAGGCCGCAATTGCTGCTGCCAAAAAGCAACTTGCGAACGCGGTCAGCAAACAGAAAACGGCCATCGAGGCCTCAAAGAAAACCGACGACACGTACACACCGACCGGCAAAGAATATCCTCGCACCAGCAGCGGACGGCGTCTGGCACTGGCCCGCTGGATTGCCAACGATGCCAACCCGCTGACCGCGCGCGTGCTGGTCAATCACATCTGGATGCGGCACTTCGATAAACCTCTGGTCGACAATGTGTTTGACTTCGGACTGCGCAGCGACAAGCCGCGGCATGTGGATCTGCTGGACTGGCTGGCGGTCGAGCTGATGGAACACGATTGGAGCATGAAGCACGTGCACCGCTTGATCGTGACTTCGCGCACCTGGCAGATGGCGTCAACGGCTGGACAAATGGATGCGTCGGACAACCGTGTCATCGACCGCGACAACGATTATCTGTGGCGTATGAATGCCCGCCGCCTGGATGCGGAAATCATTCGAGACAACGTACTGGCAGTATCCGGCCAACTGGACACGACCATGGGCGGGGCCGACATCGACTACAACAAAGGAGAAGAAACGCGTCGCCGCAGCATCTATCTGCGACACGCCTACGAGAAACAGATGACGATGCTGGTGTTATTCGATGCAGCCAGTCCCAACGAGTGTTACCGTCGATCAGAGAGCATTATCCCGCAGCAGGCACTGGCGTTGATGAACAGCTCATTGTCACTGAGCCAATCCAGACTGCTGGCACCACAACTCTGGCAGGCAGCCTCTACTGATGAGTCACCACAGAAACGATTTGTCCACTCAGCGTTCCTGCAAATTCTGTCTCGACCACCAGCCGATGAAGAGCTGGCCGCCTGCCAGCAGTTTCTGACCGAACAGGCGGCAACGCTCTCAGACACGTCCCGACTGAACACCTTTGTCGGCGGTGTGGCCGCAAAGGTCAAGCCGGCCACAGAACCACCCCAGCGCGCGAGAGAGAATCTGATCCAGGTCCTCATGAATCACAACGACTTCGTGACGGTTCGATAGCATTTTCGCCTTTCGTGGACAACGCAGAGTTTACTCAACACATTAGCATCCAAACGGGACTACCAAATGAACGCCGGTTCCCCTGCCCCCCTGTATCCGATCTCATCGTCTTCCCACCGCCGTGCCTTTCTGCAGGACATGGGACTGGGCTTTGGCAGTGTCGCTTTGGCCGCGATGCTGGGTCGAGACTCTTCTGCTGCAGAGTCGGGCCGGCAGGAAATCGATGACCGTAAGACATTCGCGCCGAAGGCGAAGAACGTGATCTGGTTGTTCATGATTGGTGGCGCCAGCCATATGGAATCATTCGATCCCAAGCCCGCATTGACTCGTTACGCCGGCAAGACAATCGACGAAACTCCCTTCAGTGACGTGCTGAAGTCACCGTTTCTGGACAACGAACGGGTCGTGGCATTTGACCCGAACAACGGCTTCGTCCGTAAGACCTGCTATCCGTTGCAGGTTGGTTTTCGCCGACGTGGCGACAGTGGCCTGGAAATCAGTGACTGGTGGCCGCATGTGGGCGACTGTGCTGACGACTTGTGCCTGGTCCGTTCGATGTGGACCGAAGACAGCAACCACGGAGCTCAGCTTCAGTTTCACACCGGTCGACATCGTGCCGACGGATTCTTTCCGACGATCGGGTCGTGGGTCAATTATGGGCTGGGATCGCTGAACGAAAACCTGCCGGAGTTCATGGTGCTGGGAACGCCATTGGCCGATTGCTGCGGCGGACGCGAGGCGCATCGAGCGAACTATCTGGGACCACAATATGATGGCGTACCGCTCAAAGTTGACCCAAAAAACAGCATGCCGTATCTAGCGCCGGAACAGGGCGTCTTTGTTGAAGAGCAGCGACAACAACTGGATCTGCTGCGACAGTTGAACCAGCTCACATCGAATCGAAACCCTGACGACAAAGCAATCCTGGCTCGCATCCGCGCCTATGAACTGGCGTTCCGTATGCAAATGACCGTGCCACAGGTGGTCGACCTGAACAACGAGACTCAGGAAACGCAGGACCGATACGGCCTCAACCAAGACGCGACAAAGACATTTGGGCGGCAAATGCTGACGGCCCGGCGGCTTGTCGAAAATGGCGTCCGCTTTGTTCAGGTCTACCACGGCAGCAGCGGCGGGGCCGGTCGCTGGGACGCTCACAAGGGACTGAAGAAAGGCCACTCGAAAGTATGTGGCGAAGTCGATCAACCGATCGGGGCTCTGTTGCAGGACCTGAAACAACGGGGCCTGCTGGATGAAACCATTGTGGTCTGGGCCAGCGAGTTCGGCCGCACTCCGGGTTTTCAACACAGCGACGGTCGGGATCATCATCCATTCGGTTTCACCGTGTGGATGGCCGGGGGCGGTATCAAAGGCGGGATCGCACACGGCGCCACCGACGAACTCGGCTTTCACGCGGTCGAAAACCGGCATTATGTCAGCGACATCCACGCCACCCTGCTGCATCAGTTGGGACTGGACCCTCATCGCCTGGCCGTTCCCGGCCACAAACGACTGGAGCGAGAAGTCGGAACGCCGATCCACGACGTCATCGCCTGACACAAACCGGAAAACGATCAACCGACGCTCCTGTCAGGCCGATCACACTGTGATCCTGTTCATCAGGATCAACACAATCATGACAACACCACCTGCCGCGGGTAGCAGGAATGCGCGGCGCAGACCTTTCCTCACGGCAACAAAGCCCATGGCGATGGGCAGCAGCGTCCATCCCACCGATGCACAAGCGAAGATCATCCCGACAGATCGGCCGGCAAACTGCATGCGGTCCGTACTTTGCAGATGAGTAAACAGCTGACCAATGATGTTCGGGAAGAACGGACCACAAATGAAACCCGCAAAGACAACGGCAGTCACAACCGTCCGCCGTGATTTCGCCACAACAAGACTCAGCATCGTCAACACCGCAAGCACGGCAATGGCAACCTGGACGAACTGAGTGATACGAACAAGTTCAGCGCTGCCCAGGTTGGCGCCGTGTATGAGCCATGCCGTCAGCAGCCGCGCTCCCATAAAACACAGCCAGAAGGCGGACAATGCTCGCGCGGCAATTCTGTCCGAAACTTCCTCAGCCTCACCCTCAGGAGCAGACTCCTTGACGAGTGTCGTGGCCCAGCCCGCAGTGCCGGATTCAATCACGACCCAGCACATCATTGTCAGGCCGAGTAGCCAGATCGTCCTGTCCGCGAGCAGGTCAGAGAATCCTGCGAATGCGCTCGCAAGATCTCCATCCAGTTCTCCGCCACCAAGGTCCTGACCAAATGCCAGCACAAACGGAAGCACGGCCAGCGCTGCGATAACGGTCAGCGCTTTACGGAATCCCACTCTGGCGTGCAACGTCACAATCAGCAGAGGACACAGGAATGCGCCGCCGCCAAAGAGTGCGTCGCCAAGATTCGAGCCGGTGAACGGATCACTGAAGGCTCCCGCCATCACGGGGTTTGCGACGTTGATCATCGCCGTCCAGCCGACGGCCAGCAGCACGGTTGCGATCACCGCAACGCTGTACTTCCTGACATTGGCGAAGATCAGAAAGCTGGCCACAACCAGAAGCGATCCGACCATCCAGACGGGCTTGCGTCCATAGGTGTCCGACAATGCTCCGCACAAAATAATGACCGGTCCCACCATCAGGCCGAACGTGGAGATGAGTCCGCCGACTTTCGCCTCATCAAGTCCAATTCGCTTGCTCAGTGGCAGCTTGATTGCACCGAGTGTCGCGTAACACAATCCGGTGACCGGAAGACTGAGAACAATGAACAGCTGGAGATATGTCATAATCACTCATCACGGATTGACGCCGAACACAGGGGCACCAGTGTACGCAACATTCTGAAAACTCACCACGCTGGCACATCTTTCGTACCGCTGTATGCACAGACGTCGCGGAACCGGTCGGAGCCTGGTCAGCGATTTCCAAAGTCTGGTGTCGTCGCATCCCGCAGCGAGTTTAATCACGGCGCGAAGAAATAATCGGGATAAGTCAACGTCAGTCGTGACTTGCTGGCATCACCGTCCTCAATGCAGGCGTCGATCTCCGCTTTTAGCCGCTGCAGGTTGTCGGGGATCAGCAGCGGGTCGTTCGTTTGCTTGCGCCATTCAGCGAGTTCCTTCTTCAACTCGGTCAACACGACCGAGTGTTCAGAATTCTGCGCAAGATTTCGAAATTCATGCGGATCGCTGTGCAGGTCGTACAGTTCGAACGCCGGCGGTGTCTGCATGCAGTGATAGGACGCTTTGATGTGGTCCGGGGCGGATTCGATCGTGTCGGGCAAATCCGCGAAGAAGCGATTCAACGTAAAACCGTAGCCCGGATTATTCTGCCCCGGCTGCAGGTTGTGAATCAGCTTGTACCGCTCATTGCGCACCGTCCGCTGCGGATAGAAATTGTGCGCTGAATGCAGGTGGTATTCCGTAAACAGATAACGCCGCCACTCCGGAACAACTTTTCCCGGCGGCTGAGTCTTTAGCAGCGGCAGCAACGAACGCCCCGGCAGGTCAGGGACGCGCTCCGCTGCCGCAACCTCCAGCAGCGTCGGCATCAGGTCAAGAGTTGACACAAGTTCCTGACGGACCAGATTCGTCGTCGTGCGTCCCGGCCATCGGAGAATCAACGGTATGCGAACACCACCTTCGTACGACGTGCGTTTGCCCCGCAACAGGTCGGCACCATGGTCGCCAAGATAAATGATCAGCGTGTTGTCGGCTTTCCCCGACCGCTGCAGCACGGTCAGCAGGTCTCCGATCAGCGAATCCAGTCGACTCATGCAGTTGTAGTAGTCCGCCGTGTCGTCGCGCAGTTGCGGAGTATCGAGTCCAAAGCAAGCTAACGGCTTCACGTCATCACCGGTCAGCGGATTCTTCGGCAGACCACGCGCCTGCCGGATGAACGGACGATGTGCATCCGGATAATTCACGCTCAGAAAGAAGGACTCGTCGCCGGCGTTTATGAATTTTTCCGCATGCTTTGCGTAGTCGCCCAGTTTTTTACGACTGAAGTTCGCTGACGGAATCCTGTGCACGTCGAACGGAAAAGCGGACGCCGGATTGATGTGCAGTTTCCCGATGATTCCCGTTCGATAACCAACTGATTTCAAACTGCGGACGATATTCGGCGTGTCCTGGCGGTACATGCGAAACTTCCAGGTGGCCAGTCCGATCTGTCCGTTTTGATGCGGATAGAGTCCTGTCAACAGTGCCGCTCGAGACTGACTGCAACCCGCCTGCGGAACATACGCATTATGAAACCGCACTCCGTCGGAAGCCAGTTTGTCCAGCACCGGAGTCTGCACATAGGGTTCGCCGTAACAGCCGAGCTCCGGGCCGTTGTCTTCAGACACGATCAACAGAATGTTGGGGCGTTCTGCAGTGAAGACGCGTGCAACTCCGAATAGTGCAAAACACAATACGGTGGCGGCGGCAACTGTCAGTCGCCTGGCGAACGGGCTGAAAATCAATAGCTGCGATGAACCACGCAGCCCGGTGGGCACGCGGTTAAACGATGTGGTTGTAACTGTAACGTCGGTCATGGCTTCGCTCCTGTGTACTCAGGATTTGGCCTCATTGGATCGGCACCGACCTCCGTACGCCACGCCTTGAGCATTCTGTGCAGTTCCATGACCTTCGTCAATTCCTTGCCTGACAGATCGTTTGTTTCGCCGATGTCGTCGACCAGGTTGTACAGCGATAACTCGCCGGTCTCGAACGCTTCGATCAATTTCCAGTCGCCGGCGCGAATCACGCCGGACGGAAAACTCTGCGGATGTTGGTTGTAGTGCGGGTAGTGCCAATACAGAGCGTCTCGATCGAGACTGCGATCACCCGTCAGAATTGGCACCAGACTTTTGCCGTCCACATGTTGAAACGGTCGATCGTCCTGTCCCGTGGCCTCAAGGATCGTGGGATAGAAATCCGTGCTGATGACGGGCTCGTGCGAGACCGAACCTGGTTTCGTCTGTCCTGGCCACTTGATAATGACCGGCACACGGACGCCGCCTTCGTAGTTTGATCCCTTGTTCGCGCGCAATGGGGAATTATCCGTCGCCTTCGCGAAACCGCCGTTGTCGCTGGTGAAGATCACCAGCGTGCGTTGGTCAAGCTTCAGTTCCTTCAACGTCCGCAGCACTCGACCAACACTGTCATCCACACTCTCGACCATCGCGGCATAGTGCGGCTTGCCCTGACGATGCTTCTTCGCAACTTTCTCATAGCGAGCAACCCTATCCGGCTTGCCCTGCAGCGGTGAGTGAACGGCGTAATGCGACAACATCAGAAAGAACGGCTGATCGGCGGATTCGCGAATAAACGTCTCCGCTTCTTCCGCGAGACGATCCACAAGGTAGTCGCCCGGCTTGCCAGACAGCGGCGGATCTTTGTGCAACATCTGCCCCGTTGTCGGTATCTTCCAACTGCCCTTGAAGGGATAAAAATAGCCGCCAGGAGCGCCGTAGTCGCGGCCTCCGACGTTAACGTCAAAGCCCTGATGTTGCGGGTAATAATACGTCTCCGTCCCCAGATGCCATTTGCCCATGAATGCCGTTCGATAACCGGCCTGTCGCATGGCTTCGGCGATCGTGACTTCTTCCAACGGCAGGTTCGAAAGATATCGCCCCTCACGCAGTTTGTTTCCACGGGAACTCCACCGCCCCGACGGCAACCATTGAGTCAGCAGCAGCCGAGCCGGATATTTGCCGGTCATGATCGCCGCACGAGTCGGCGAACAGACGTTGCACGCAGCGTAGCCGTCGGTAAATCGCATGCCTTCATCAGCAAGCCGGTCGATATTCGGAGTCTGATAATACGTGCTGCCGTAGCATCGGAGATCTTTCCAGCCAAGATCGTCAATCAGAATCAACACGACGTTTGTCTGCGGATCGTCAACAGCATCCACATCAACGGTGACCGCAGTCCAACAAAACGTCAGGACGGCGATGCGGGTTAACTTGCCTCGTATCATTGGTCTTTCCCGTGCGTAATGTTGCCGGTCGTCTTGCGTGTCCAGGTAAAGGCATCGGGATCAAAGCGAAACGCTCCCTTGGTCAGAGCTGGTTCCGCCCATTGCTTCGTGATCCAGCGTGCAAGCTGCTTCCTGACAGCTGCCCGATCTTTATGTGCCGCCAGGTTGTTCCATTCGTGCGGATCGGTCTTGTGGTCGTAGAGTTCCTCGCCGCCATCGCGATAACGGATATAGCGATAACGGTCACCGCGAACGGCCACGTTGCCTTGTTTGTATTCGATGACTGCAGGGCGATTCCATACTGCCTTCGGATCCTGCAGCAACGGGACCAGACTGACACCGTCAAGTTTAGTCTTACCGCGTACCGGGTTTGCAACCTGTCTGGCTGAGTCTAATGTGGCCGGCTGGAAACCGGCCGTGCATAACTCAATCAAAGTCGGATACAGATCCAGCAAACTGACCGGACGATCGCACACGCCGGGGCGGTAACGTAGTGAGCTGATGATCAACGGCACTCGTGTCGCTTCTTCCCACAACGTCGACTTGTGCCAGTGCCCCTTCTCGCCCAGATGCCATCCGTGGTCAGACCAAAGCACGACAACTGTATTTGTTGCGTGCGGACTGTGACCAAGAGCATCAAGCACCCGGCCAAGTTGTTCGTCGGCATAGCTGATACTGGCAAGGTACGCTCGCACGGCCTGCTTCCACGCGTTCGCCTTCCTGATCGCCTGAAAGTCGCTGCGTCGAGCTCTGGCAAACACCAGACCACCGTCAGGAATATCATCCAGATCGTCGTCACGGACTTCTGGTAAGACGATGTCATTGATCGGGTACAGATCAAAAAACTTCTGCGGCACGTACCATGGCAGGTGTGGACGAAATAAACCGCAGGCCAGAAAAAACGGGGCCGAGCCGGACGGTCGGCCTTCCAGAAAACGGACGGCATAGTCGGCGCTCAATGTGTCGTCGTATTCGTCGGCGGGAATTCCCAGCGAGCCCCAATCGTTTTCGTGGCCTAATCCCGGCACGCCACTGAACGGAAACCCGCCCGGATTCGGGCC
Organism: Fuerstiella sp.; assembly: GCA_029941865.1. Classification (GTDB taxonomy): domain Bacteria; phylum Planctomycetota; class Planctomycetia; order Planctomycetales; family Planctomycetaceae; genus Fuerstiella. Next base: position 24,005 of record JAPYTO010000007.1, read on the forward strand.
GAACGTCGACCATGGATAGTTCAGCCGGACGCTTCGAAACCAAGGATCGTTACGGAAGGTCAGGCGAAATAAATCATCCCACTGATTCGGTGGATTATTTCCAGCCGTGTGATGAAATATTTTCCCCGCACCAACAACGCGATAACCGTGGTTGCGAAAATGCTGTGGGATGGTAACGACATCAGGCAGGTTTGGCAGCCACCAGTGACCGTTGTCGTACAGCCCGGTCGTCGAAGGCCGCAGTCCTGTCATGATGGCGGCTCGCGAGGGGGCACACTTCGGCGACGGGCAATGCGCATTCGTAAACAGCACACCTCGGCCAGCCAGCCGGTCGATGTTTGGTGTGTGCACCGTGCCTTCGTATCCGCCCAGACAGTTCACCCAGTCCTTCATGTCGTCCACGGCAAGGAACAACACATTGGAATTTCGGGCAACCGCATCAGTCGCGATTGAACAGGATGCAAATAGCAGAAATATCGCCATCACGGCGACGGACACGATTGCGCCGCAGCGTGAGAATGAAGACAGGCTCAAGACGAGTACTGCGAGTCTTCGCAGGAATTCGACGACTGCGGCGTGTGTGTTCATCAGTCCCGCTCCATCCCATCAGGCAACGCCGACTTCCAGCCATCAGCAAGAATTCTCGACAGTGCCTGCACCGTCTGTTGTTGCTCTGCGTGACCTGCGATATTTCGCATTTCGTCAGAATCATGCTGGTGTTCGTACAGTTCCACGGCCACAACGTCTTTGGACTTCCATTCACGCCACTCCACGTAGCGGTGACCAGACGTCCGCACGGCATAGCCCATAATGTCGCCATGACCGCGGTGGCGACTGCCTTCGTGGGCTCGCGGATATTGACTGAAGACGGCTGACTTCCAGGACCGAGCGGGTTCGGCCATGAGCGGGTTCAGACTGACACCTTCTACTCCGACGGGCGCATTCAGACCACACACATCGGCGAGCGTGGGGTAGACATCCACCAGCTCGACCAGCGCGTCAGTCTTTGCACCGGCGTGTGCCTGTCCGGGGACGGAAACGATCAGAGGAACGCGAGTGGACAGTTCATAGTTGTTCGCCTTCGTCCACAGCCCCTGTTCGCCCAGATGAAACCCATGATCACCCCACAAAACGATGACGGTATCGTCCGCGATTTTCAGCCGGGACAGTTCATCCAGCAGGCGACCGACCAGCGAGTCGACGTAACTGACACAGGCGTAGTATCCATGCCGCAGCTCGCGTACCTTGACCGTCGAAAGCTGTCCGTCGCCGGGAATGTCGGTGTAGCCTTCCAGTTCCTTCCAGCTGCGGACAGCCAGTTCCGGAGCAGCTTGCGGATGTTTGTCGCTTGTTGGCAGCGGGATCTTCGCACGGTCGTACAGACCCCAGTATTTTTGTGGAGCACAAAACGGCAAATGAGGTTTGCGAAACCCGACGGCCAGAAAGAAAGGCTGCTGCCCTGTCTGTAACTCTGTGAGCGCCGCCACCGCGGCATCACAGACGATGCCGTCAATGTAGGTGTTATCTGGAACGTCCGCGGCTTCGGCGGCGGATCGCTTGAGCCCTTTACCCTGCAGATTCTCTGGTAATGCGTAACGCACTTTCGGGTCACGGACGAAATCGAACTGCGGTTCGACCGACCATGATGGTGGATCTTTCGATGGCTTTCCGCTGCCGTGATAAATCTTTCCGATGCTCCGTGTGTGGTAACCGTGATTCCTGAAATGCTGTGGCAGCGTCACAACATCGGGGACGGCCGCACGAAAGTGTGTGGCCAGATCCCAGACCCCAATCGTATCGGGACGGCGTCCGGTCAGCAGCGAAAGTCGCGACGGACTGCAAACGGCCTCCTGGCAATACGCTCGATTAAAGACAGTACCACGACTGGCCAACCGGTCGATATTCGGTGTAATCGCGGTATCGTCATCGTAGCAACCGAGCGCCGGCCGCAGATCATCAATCGCGATGAACAACACGTTGAGACGATTGGATGGTGGCTGCGCATGGGCGTCCTGCCAGGGAATCAAGCTTGCAAAAACCAACGTAATGTAAAAGCAGTTCATGCAGATGCTCGTACGTGTGCGGTTGAGATTCTGATTCCACTTCACTTACGACAGACGTGAGGAATGAGATTCACGGACGCAATTGCGTCGGGATTGTTCCGTCGCCCGTTGCTTCACCAGCGACCAGCCACGAAAGATTGAATCGTGCCACCTGTGACCCACCGTCCGGACCGCCTTCGAAGTGCAGATAAATCCAGCCCTCACTTGGCGTGCCGGGCCGTCCCGCAGTCAGTGACGAGTACGCGCTGGCGCCTTCGTAGACCAGACGTTTCACCGGCCACGTCATGCCGCCATCCATGCTGACCCAGACTGTACCGCGTTCGCGTTTGGCATTGGACGTGTCGATGTTACTGAAGATCAGAACATCCCGGCCTGCGACGGGCAGTCGCACCAGTCCGCCCATGCATCCATACGATCGATGTTGATGCCCGTCAGGAAGAACGTCGACAATCCGCCAGTCTTTCCACGACTGACCTCCATCATTGCTGATCGCACTGCGGCGACGCGTATTCTTCGGTCGCTCCTGCCAGTGCACTCGTGAATTGTAGTAGATGCGGCCGTCCGACAATTCGGCGACGGTCGCTTCGCCGGTACCGTTCTCCGGGAACGGATCGCTGGTGCGCCAGGTTTTGCCATGGTCATCACTATAGATCGCGTTCGTGTAATGATTTGGCCATTCCGAACGGTCGTTCTTCTTGCCGTAGTATCGCGTCGGACGCAGCAGGCGGCCCTTGTGCGGGCCGTGTCGCAGAGTAATGCCGTGTTCGTTCATGTGCATCGACGGCACATTGCCGTTGCTATCGGCGTGTATGGTTACTTTCTCCGGCTGCCACGTTTTGCCATCGTCACTGCTGCGAAAAACGGTCAGCGGTGCCGGCGGATGGTGCTCTTCGACGAACGCCAGAATGTTGCCGGTGATCTCATCAACGGTCGTGCCACCACCTTGAAATCCGGGCTGCGCCACCGTGATTTCCGGGCCCCATGTCGCGCCGCCATCTTCGCTGCGACGCACACGGACGGTTTTGTTTCCCCAGGTCGCCAGCACGGTCCCATCAAGTGTGACGACGATGTTCGGGAAGCGTTCATTCTTAAAGACCTGCTGCATTTCCATGCGAGGCTTACCGACGAAGGATTTGAGAGAACCTTCGACCGATCTGTCGGCTGCATTCAAAGACGTTGCCACACAGGCCACGGCAAGGGACGCTGCGTTGAGTAACAAACACCGCTTCATTGTATTTCCTCAAAGTTGACTTTGGGAGCTGACACTGGCGTCCGCACTGAAAGTGCGCCGAATCGACTGTCAGATTTTCCCGGCTGCTTTCATGTCTTCTGCTAATCGACGTTGATAGGCCGCATGAGCTACGGAATCAGTTCGAGCCCGTTCACTATAGTAAACCAGACCCAACGCTCTTCGCGACCGGGTGGGCGACTGATTCCCGTCGGCACGGTGAATCGTGAGCGCGCTATGAATCAGCAGATCTCCGGACTTCGCCGGCAACGGGACTTCCTGCGCGGCATCGTCTGTTGTCGGATAATCAACGATGCCCTGACTGAAGCCGAGCGTCTGAGTCCGAGAGTGTTCGCGCATGCCGCGGTTGTGCGAACCAGACACGTAACGAACGCATCCGTTTTCTGCGTCCACGTCGTCGAGTGCCAACCACATCGTCACCGCTTCGCACGGATCGAGCATGAAGTAGTAGCCGTCCTGATGAGGAGGCGTCGGCGAACCGACTCCAGGCGGCTTGCTGAAGTACTGCATATTTTTCGGCACGACCGGTCCGTGCAACAACGTTTCGGCCATCTCTCGAAAACGACTGGCCGTCAGCATTTCGTGGAACTGCGGATCGTAGTCACCCATATTCTGAATCTGCTTCAGAGTCGCAGGATCAGTTTTGTCCTCATAGAAGGCGTGTTCCGGGGACAACTGCGGCACAACCTCGCGGACAAACTGATCCACGTTCGCCAACAGTTCGGGCAGTTCCCTGCCCGCCACAAATTGTCGCAATGCCACAAAACCATCGGTTTCAAAACGCCGCTGCAATTCGCCGCTGAGTGTTTTTTCGTTCATTGATCCTGCCCACTGATCATTTCGCGATGACAATCATCGGCCAGCAAGTCGAGTGCGTCGCAGAAACTTTGCCCTCGATCTGACGCAGGGCCGATTCCTGCCATCATTTTCATCTGCACAAATCCGAAGACTACGATCGAAGCATCTGCGAACAGTTCGGTTCAGGCATTTACTCTCCCGCCTGCGGGAGAGTCGGGCTATCAGGCCCGGAGAGGGTCCACTAACCTGAACCATGCATTCGCACGTCGACTTTCAATCGCCCTCCCCGCTCGTTCCTCGCGACCCTCCCGTAAAGACGGGAGGGTAAAGATGTGCAGATACCAATGTGCTACCGTAGACTTACGTGCATCGACGATGCCCGATGACTAATCGTCCTCGGCCCTGAGTTTTGCAAGGACCGTGTAGTCTTCCAGTGTTGACGTATCCTGAGTTGACTCTCTGCCCGCTGCAATGTCTCGCAGCAGCCGCCGCATGATCTTTCCGCTTCGTGTCTTGGGTACGGATGCGGCAAAACGAATCTGGTCCGGCGTCGCCAGAGCGCCGATTTGCGTGCGGACGTGCTGAATTAGTTCCGCCTTCAGTTCTTCCGTGCCGTCGTCCTTCTTCAGCGTGACAAAACAGCAGATGCCTTCGCCTTTGATTTCATGAGGGAAACCAACCACAGCGGCTTCCGCCACGCGAGGATGCGAAACGAGTGCGCTTTCCACTTCCATCGTACTGAGACGGTGGCCCGACACATTGATCACATCGTCAACGCGCCCCATCACCCAGATATAACCATCTTCGTCGCGGCGGGCACCATCGCCGGCAAAGTAACAGCCATCAATGGCAGAAAAGTAGACATCGATATAACGCTGGTGGTCGCCGTACAGCGTTCGCAGCATATGCGGCCACGGCTGAGCCATCACCAGCAGACCACCCTGATTCGCGTCCAGACTTTCTCCCTGTTCGGAAACAATGTCCGGCACAACACCCGGCAGCGGATGTGCACAACTACCCGGTTTGGTTGCCGTCACACCGGGCAGAGGACTGATCATGATGCCGCCGGTTTCCGTTTGCCACCACGTGTCAACGATCGGACATCGTTCCTGACCAATGACCTCGTGATACCACATCCACGCTTCCGGATTGATCGGTTCGCCGACAGTTCCCAGCAGGCGCAGGCTGGACAGATCGTGTTTTTCAGGCCACTGATTGCCCCACTTGATGAAAGCCCGAATAGCGGTCGGAGCAGTATAAAAAATACTGACCTGATACTTTTCGACGATCTCCCAGAATCGTCCTTCATCCGGCCAGTTCGGAGCCCCTTCGTACATGACAATGGTGGCACCATTGGACAACGGGCCGTAGCAGATGTAACTGTGTCCGGTGATCCAGCCAATATCGGCGGTACACCAATACGTATCGGTTTCCTTCAGGTCGAAGACCCATTGCGTGGTCATCGTCGTTCCGAGCAGATAGCCGGCCGATGTATGCAGCACGCCTTTCGGCTTCCCGGTGCTGCCCGACGTGTACAGAATGAACAGCGGATGTTCGCTGTCCAGTTGCACGGCTTCACAATCGGCCGATGCGTCTTCCATCAAATCGTGCCACCAGAAGTCACGATCCGAAACCATGTCGACATCGCCGCCCGTCCGACGAACGACGACGACCTTCTCAACCGACGGCGATTTTTCAAGACTCGCATCGACGGCAACCTTCAGCGGAATCTCTTTGCCCCGCCGCCATCCGCCGTCTGCTGTGATCACAACTTTCGCCTGAGCATCATTGTTGCGATCAGCGACAGCCTCGGCACTGAAGCCACCAAAAATGATGGAATGAACTGCGCCAATCCGGGCACACGCCAACATGGCAATCGTGAGTTCGGGAATCATGGGCATGTACAGAGTGATTCGGTCACCGGTTTCCACACCCAGATTCTTCAGCACGTTGGCAAACTTACAAACCTCGCGGTGCAGATCCTGATATCGCAGGACTCGAGTGTCCCCCGGTTCGCCTTCCCAGATAATGGCGGCCTTGTTCCGCCGGTCCGTTTCCAGATGACGGTCGACGCAGTTGTGGCAGACGTTGATCTTGCCGCCCAGAAACCACTTGGTATCCGGCATCGCACCTTCCATGACAGTGTCCCAGCGTTGAAACCAGCTGAGATTCTCGGCCATGTCACCCCAAAAGCCGGCGGGGTCGTCTTTGGCACGCTGCCACAGCTCCTGATACTGTTCTTCGCTGCTGATATTCGCCTGCTCTGCAAACGTCGCAGGCGCCGGAAATGAACGTGTTTCGGTCAAGACGCTTTCAATATTCGTATTCTCGGCAGCCGCCATAGTTCGTCCTTTGTACTCTTCGATGACTGTAAAACTGATAATCGCAGGGGAAACGCGGCCTGGTCGGCGTTCTCGTGGTTTCGATCGCCTGCAGATGACACCGTTTTAAGCAACGGCAGCCAAATTTCCAACCGAACGCGATGTTAACAAGAGGGTCGGGAGTCTTTTTCGGACCCAGATGAATCAGAGGCAACGATTGTTAATCCGAAAAAGACTCCCGACCCTTTGTTCTCGCTTGCGGGTGTTACTCGCGCGTCCCGCTTTTCGTACAATGGGAAGAATCAACAGCACAGGGCGGCGGCGTGAGATCAGAAAATGACAAAAGACAATCCGCCGATTGCGAAAGGTCGTGGCTCGCAGATCAGACCGCAGAATCGTTTCGAGTCAACGCACCGCGAAGCGGATCTTGAGCAGGTTGAGGAAGACGCAGAGTATCTGGAAAGCCTCCGCTCCATCCCCACGCAATATCTTGCCGACGATTCAAAATCCATCGTCACCAGCAACGACAGTCCTGATGTGTTCTTTCGCTTCAGCGTCAATCCCTATCGCGGTTGTGCTCATGGATGCCCAAACTGTCGTTCATACCTCGAACAGAACCGGTAAACAGGGATGGCCTGAAGCGTTTCCCGTCGGATTTCCTGAATCTAACTTCGAGACTGTCCAGCCTCGCGAGAATCGGGTAGTTCTCTCGTGATGCAATTGCGGCCGCCTCTGTCAAGAATCGCTCGCGGTGAACCTCATTGCCATCATCGACGTATGCCGTCGCATGAAAGGGGCATGTGAAATCCAGACGGTGCCCCCGTTAGTTTCCGCTGAAAGACAGAACAACAGCAATCGGCAGCCTGAGTCGTGGGATGCTTCCATGAGCAGTGTGCGACACACCAAGCCCGGCCTCTTATTTCTACACTAGTCCTCTCTGTGTATTGATTTGTCGTGATTCAATCGCACTGTTGGTCGGATCAATCACACTGATTTGCGGCACAGCTCCAACAAACCTCGCCGCATATTTTCTTGATCTGAATTGGTGACCGGTACGTTGTTCGTGTAGCCTGTTGACTCCTGTCACCATCAAGTGCTTCGCCCTGTTCAACATTCGGTTGCTGTGGGTGGCCCTCACGCCGTCTGCACTTACGCCTACCGTTCTTTCAGAACCATGTCGATGCACATGACGGCACCAATGATGAGTTCGCGGATGGGATTATCCGGCGGCACATCATCCGAAATCTGCAGCACGTAATTGTCAGCGGACGTAAACATTTCTTTGCCGAGTCCCGCCCATTTTTTTGTTACGTGTGCAAGTTCGGTGTTGCCGGACATAAACTTAAAGTTCCAGCCCGTCCAACTGCCCTTCAGGGTGCAAAGTTCTCGATCGTCAGCGCCCAGAACTCGGAACGCACCGCCGATTGAGAACAGTTTCTGCTTGAACCCACCGACGTGTTCATCTTCTTCATCCAGCACGTTTACTCTGGAAAGAAACAGCGAAATGCCACGCTGCACGCTGAGGACCGGTTCGCCGGAGGGCGTGCGCAGCTCGACGTGGAACGGAGTCAACGTTTTCCAATCGGTAAACCGCAGCATCTTCGTGATGAAACCAAGACGTTCCTCACGGCAATGAATGATCTCTTCCCCCGTTTCCGGATCAAAAATGTCGTAGTTGTTGGCCGCCTTAAACATGCCAACCTTTTCTTTGACCAGATACAGATTGCGATTCAAGACAGGGTGCATTTACGTAATTCCTGAAGTCTCTACCGGCAGATCAAAACATTTGAACAACAGATCTTTGCCGATGACACGCAGTTGTTCAGATAATCCGGCAACGGAACGTATGCGCCGCGTGCACAGATCATTCAAATTTCGGGATTTTCAACCAGGCACGACGGGAGCGAATCCCGTCGGCAGACCAGACCTTTCCATGGTCGCTGGCCGGAGAAATAACAACTGACTACTGTGCGGTCCAGCCTAACAACTACAGCAGTTTTCAAAATCACGCGGTCGTTCTGTAGCGGAATTCGCCATGAATTTCGGCAGTGACAGGCCGAAAGCCTTGGCGGCTTCCGCTACGACAAGAAGTAAAATGCCTTAGTGTTGGAGCGACGTTTTGTTGCGCAAAACGAAGTCCAAAAGCGAAGCTCCAGCCTCATAATCAAGCCTCGAAGAGGCATTACATCAGTCCACGTCGATTCAGTTCGGCGACGACCTGCTGCACGATGGCAGAAACTTCAGCCGGATTTGGTGCCGCCGAGGGATCGATCGGACAACCGCCCACAGGCTGGTCTGTGAAACCGTGCGTCGAAAGCATGCACTGCAGTTCGTTGCTGAGTGTGCTCAGGTCGGTACGTTGTTCGGCCGACAACGGCTGCCGACCGTGTCCCATGTTGAAGCCTCTAAGATTCACAGCGGCGCGGAATCCTTCCGGAAATTCGGCCGAATAAATCATCGTGTCAAACAACTTCAGCAGGTCGTACTGAATCTCTCGAGCAGCGTCGATCTGATGACTGGTCGTGAGGTCGTACAGTTTTCGTGTCAGTTCCGGCACAACGCCGGAACTGGCATTTGTGCCGCCGTCGCAACCCACCAGAAGCATGGGCATCAACGCGGCGTCCCAGCCGGTGAAGAAGGCAAAGTCCGGGCGGTTCGGCTTGACCGCCTGAATCATGCGGATCATGTGCGGGATCTCGCCCGACGAATCCTTAATCGCGATGATGCGCTCGCATTCTTCCGAAAGTCGCTGCATGGTCGGTACATCAATCGGACTGGCAAACATCGGAATGTTGTACAACGTGACGTCGATGGGAGTGTTGTCGCCGATTTCCTTGAAGTACGCGTACACGCTGGCGGGACTGAGCTTGTAATAGAACGGTGCCACGATCGCGACGGCTCGGATTCCGAGTGATGCGTAGTATTCGCACGCCGACAGAGTTTCCTTAACGTTGGCTTCCGCAGCGCCCGCCAGAATAGGTACTCGACCATTCGTCTGGTCGGCGATGATCGCGACAATACGGCGGCGTTCTTCCGGAGTGAAACGAGTGAACTCACCGGTCGAACCGTTGGGATACAGGCCGTGTACGCCCCGTTCAATCAACCAGTCGACATATCGACGTAGTTCGTCTTCGTTAATGCCTCCGTCGGCCGTGTACGGAACAAGGTTGGGCGTAAAAATGCCCTTGAGTGCTGGCTGAGTCATGGTAGGAATAGATGTGAAGGTAGGTTAACTGATTTCAGATTGGTCTGATGACAACGTGTCTCGCGGCAATCGCCCCAGAAAGACAACGGCACCGATACATGCGAGGGAACTCAACGGCAGAGCGATCCACCACGGAAGTCCAAAGCCGATCGGCAGGTATCCGAATAACAATGAGCACACCGCCATCAGGATCGCGTACGGCAACTGGGTCGCCACGTGCTGCAAATGATTGCATCCTGCAGCAGCGGATGAAAGTACTGTTGTGTCAGAAATCGGCGAACAATGATCTCCAAAGATCGCTCCCGCCAGAATCGCTCCCACCGTCGCCAGAAAAATCGGATGATCGACCGACACAATGTCGCCCTGCCCTGCCAGAACGCTCCAGCACAACGGAATGAACATCGGCACCAGCAGTGCCATCGTAGTGAATGAACTGCCGATCGATACAGCGATGGCTCCCGCCGCCAGAAACGAGATGCACGGCAGAAACTCGGGCCGCACGGCGTCGCCCACCAGCGAAATGATGTAGCCGGCGGTGTCCAGCCTGCCCGGCCGACAGACATCGGACACGGCCCATGCAAGAATCAGAACAATGACCGCGGGCATCATCGAACCAATGCCACTGACCCAGCTTTCGGAGCACTCTTTGATAGACATCCTGCGAGCGATCAACGGTAACACCGCCGCCAGGGTCGCAGCGCCCAGCGACGCCAGCAACAGCAGGCGATATGCATCAATGTCGTTGAAGTACCCCACCAGCACGGTCAGCACCAGAGCGGCGACAGGCAGAATCGCAAACCAGACATTGCCTGCAGCAGCGCCACCCACAGATTCCTTTGATGCCAGCACGGTCCGTTGTGCCTCCTCTTCGGCACGCAGCATCGGCCCGAAATCTCGTCCTGTGTATGCGATCGCAGCGACGGTCGTGATCGCCAGAATCGGATAAAGACGGAAGGGAATTGTGGCAAAGAAAATGCTGCCGGCGTCACCCTCGATTCCGGCTGCTGAAAGCCCCGCTGTAACCTGATCGATTTCGAACGCCGTCCACGTCGACAGTGCCAGACCAGCAATCGGTGCCGCTGTGGCGTCAATCAGAAACGCCAGTTTGGCCCGTGAGATCTTCAGCCGGTCGCTGAGCGGTCTCATGGCACCGCCGATGAGCATCGTATTGGCGTAGTCGTCGAAGAACACGATTAGACCCAACAGCCACGTCAGCAGCTGACCCTTCTGTCGAGTGTTGGCATATCGAGCCATCCTGTCCACGACCGCATTGGTTCCGCCACTGTCGTTCATCAGCCCAATCATGGCTCCCAGCAACACCGTGAACAGAATCACGGACGCATGGTCAGCATCAGCCAGTTGATTCACCAGCACTTCGCACAGCGTGTTCACGGCCTGGAAAACGTCCAGCCCGGACAGCAGCAAACATCCGCCAAACGTAGCCAACACAAGGGCAAGATTGACATCCTTGAAGGCAATCGCAAGCACAATGGCCAGAACCGGAGGAGATAATCTCAGCCAGGGCAGCGTTTCAAGAATGCTGGACGTTGTGGTGGAGGGCTCAAGCATTTACAGCCATTGCACAGATTCCGGGCAAAGTCATCGTCTGACAGAATTAATCACAGGCTGAACGTATGGCCATGTCTATATCAGTTCATCATCATCGCGACAAACAAGACGGGCGATATCGATTTGGCGCCCGGTGTATTTACGCAGGGCCGTTTGCTGATTCCGTCGGCAGCACCACAAGAAACCGATTTCCCTGCTCCAGTGCCTCCTGCATCAGAATTCCGTTATGCATCCGTACAATCTGCCAGCAGTGACAAAGGCCGAAGCCAAGGCCGCGTCCGGCCTGCCGACCGGAAAAAAACGGATCGAACAGATGTCTTCTTATCTCCTCTGGAATCCTGGGACCATTGTCGGTCACCGACAGACTTGCCGCGAATTCTGCATCGCGAGCAAGATGCACCGTGATCGCACCATCTCCTCCCTCGTTCTCCTGCACAGCCTGAAATGCGTTTCTTAACAAGTGCGACACCAACGTCGACAGCTGAGACTCGTCGGCAAATGATGTCACCGCTGGCGTCGGCAAATTGATCGTAACGTCCACGCCGGTGAACGTCTTCTGCAGCTGCCCGACGACCGCCTCGATGATCTGCCCAAGGTTACAATTCGCAAATTCCGGCTGTGGAGGACGAGCGAACAGCATTGTGTCGCCGATCATGTCGCGGATGCGCCATGCCTGGGCACCGATGGTCTCCAGTGCCTGTTGGTGATCGACCTTGTCGGTGCGTTTCAGCAGCAACTGAGTCTGACCAATGATACTTCCCAACGGATTGTTGATTTCGTGACCGGCACCGGCGGCAAACTCCGCCATCGCCTCCATGTGACCCGCGTTCGCGAACGACGTCAATGGGGTCGTCCAGCGAGACAGCAACTTGCGACTCAGATCCTGAATCAAGTCACTTCGTTCCTCGTCGACAAGCGACTCATCTCGCCGAACCAGGACGGCGGCGAGGTGTTCCGGCCAGCGAAATACGTCCGTTGGCTCGTCGATGGCACATGGACCACCAGCCGAATACAGACTCTCCGGACGCAGCAGTAAGGCAACCGATGTCGTCTCTCGGCCGACATAAATCGTGATGTGTGTGTCGTTGTCTCGCTGGCCGTGAGCGACAATGCAGGTGGTGCTTGATTCGAAGACAGCAACAGCAACTCGTTCCGCATGAACAAAATTCATCCACGCAGCCGCACAGGCCAGAGCGGCATCTTCTGCCGTGGACGGTGACACCAGCGCCTGCAGGATTTCAAGACCCCAATCTTCCTGATCGCTCTCAGTAGACGGTGCCGGTGTTGATGTCTTGCGCGTCACATCCATACGAGGAGTGATTCTATCGAAACAAAAACAGCGGTCGCTAAAGAGCGACCGCTGGTCGATGAAATTCCAAAGCTATTCGTGGGCTATGTCGTCAACTGCTCAATGTCCAGCAGCCGACAGATTCGTTCGATTAACTGATCGATTTCGAACGGCTTCTGCAGAAAATGATCCGCTCCGGAGTCCTTCAGATCCTGAATTTTGTCCTGTTCCACCATGCCACTGATACAAATGATCCGAACATCGTCCAACGTCGAATCGCTGCGAACTCGGTGGCACACTTCCTTACCATTGATGTCGGGCAACATCACGTCCAGCACGATAATGTCAGGATGATACTCCTTGACCATCATGCCGGCGTCAAAGCCATTGTTGGCAGCTCGAGTCTCGAAGCGACCGTCTGCTTCCAGTGCGTCAGTGATGAGTTCAACCAGCTCCTCATCATCATCCACAATCAACGCTTTGCGTTTGCCACTTTCCAGCGCATCCGTCGGAATCCCGTTGTCCTTCATGAACTTATAAAGGATGTCTCGTGGAATTCTTCGAAACCGCGATCCGGGTACGCGAAACCCTTTAAGTTGGCCGGAATCGAAGCAACGAATGATCGTCTGCTGACTCACTTTGCAGATCTTCGCGGCTTCACCCGTCGTAAAGACTGTTTTCATGCTTCACAATCCGTTCTGTGATGAGCGATAAACTGCCTTGCGGCAGTCGTGTCAATCCGACTTCGGTCGGACACCATCCATGTATCGCCAGGAACATTGAAGGCCCCATCCTTCATCTGCGGTGAGAAGAATAAGAAAGAGCCAGTGCTGACGTGGACAATCAAACTGTCGAACTTCGCCAGACCAGCTGGCTCTTGGTAGTCCCCTTAGCTTTCTTGTTCCTCAACACCACCGATTGTATCTATTCGTGAAAGTCGGTCAACGGGAGTTTAGTGCCGCAGACCTCCCGGCTTCACTTACCTGCTGAAACTATGAAAACCACTCGTTTTTGCCCCAAGTAAAGGCTCCGCAGGACAGCAAAACCCCACCACCAGAACCTATAAGTTTAGTCACGCAAAGGGTTTAAGTGTTCATCACGAGGCTTGCTGAGAATGCCCTGCTGACTTCAGATACATCATTAGAACGGCAATATCCGATGGCGTAATGCCACTTACCCGGCTTGCCTGCCCAACGGTTGCGGGACAAATTCGCCCCAGTTTCTCACGCGCTTCGTGGCGAAGCTGGGGTATTCCAGCGAAGTTGAAAGTTTTCGGAATTCTTACACTGTCTACTTTCTGCAGTTTGGCGATCTCCGTTTCCTGCCGTCGGATATAGCCCGCATACTGAACTTCGACCTCAATATGGCGCTTGCATCGCTGCGACAAAGGCAAAGCTGCCAGCTCGGGACTCATCTTTTCCGCATCGGCCCATGAGATTTCCGGTCGTCTTAGCCATTCTTCCAGGGACTTGCCCTGATACCGCTTTTCCGTGATCGCAGTCTGAGCCAGGCGGACCTGGTCTTCATATTCTCGAAAGCTCCTGGCGCGCTGTTCGCAGACGGTGCCCAGTTCAATTCCCAGGGGAGTCAGTCGCCGGTCGGCGTTGTCCTGCCGCAACAGCATTCGGTATTCGGCACGCGACGTGAACATCCGATACGGTTCGTCCACGCCCTTCGTCACAAGATCGTCAATCAACACGCCCAGGTAAGCCTGACTGCGGTCCAGCACGAACGGATCTCGTCCGGCAACTTTCAACGCGGCATTGATGCCTGCTAACAGCCCCTGGCCTGCCGCTTCTTCGTAGCCTGTTGTCCCGTTGAGCTGTCCGGCAAAGTACAGGCCGTCGATCCTACGAGTCTCCATAGTGGCAAACAGTTGGGTCGGTGGAGCGAAATCGTATTCCACGGCGTATCCAAACCGCATGATGTCGGAGTTTTCAAGACCGGGGATCAGACGGATCATGTCGTCCTGAACATCACGAGGCAGACTGGTTGAGATACCGTTGCAGTAGTATTCAAGCGTGTTGCGGCCTTCAGGTTCCAGAAAAATCTGATGCGAACTCTTGTCTGCAAACCGTACAACTTTGTCTTCGATAGAGGGGCAATAGCGTGGACCTGTCGATGCGATCTGCCCCGTGTACATGGGGGCGCGCGACAAATTGGCCTGAATCAGAGCGTGAACTTCAGGCGTCGTTTCTGTCAGATGGCAGTCCATCTGAGGCTGGTCAATCTTTTCGGTCAGGTATGAAAACGGTTGCGGATTTTCGTCCCCCGGTTGAGCCACACATTTTGAAAAATCGATGGTACGGCCATTGATTCTGGCTGGTGTGCCCGTCTTAAAACGCTGTAGCTCGAAGCCCAAATCCAGCAGTGCTCCGGACATGCCGTGAGCCGATTTTTCACCGGCACGGCCGCCCTCACTTTTCGTTTCTCCCGTGTGCATGATGGCTTTGAGAAACGTTCCGGTCGTTAAGATCACGGACCTGGTGTGATAGACCGTGCCTCCAGCAACGCGAATTCCCGTAACCTGACCACTGTCGGTCTCGATTCCTTCAACCAGTTCCTGTCGCAGGCTGAGATTATCCTGCTGCTCGACCTTCCACTTCATGTCGAACTGGTAGGCCTTCTTGTCCGCCTGAGCCCGCGGACTGTGCATCGCCGGGCCTTTGCCGCTGTTGAGCATGCGGAACTGAATGCCGGTGGCATCAATGACCCGGCCCATTTCGCCGCCCAGAGCGTCAATCTCGCGAACAATCTGTCCCTTTGCCACACCGCCGATTGCAGGATTGCAGCTCATTTGAGCCACCGTGTCGCAACTCATCGTCAATAGCGCGGTCTTCGCGCCAAGCCGGGCCGACGCCAGTGCCGCTTCAACGCCGGCGTGGCCAGCGCCGACGACAACGACATCAAAGTGGTAGTAATCATTTGAGGGCATGTTTGCAGCCAGTCGGCGACGGAGGCAGCGACGGAAAAGAGAGAACCATGAGGCTGTCCGGAAACGTCTGTTTTTGTGAGCGGCAAGGCGCTAGCCGCCGGTGATTGGCAATGTTTTCACCCGCGGCTGGCGCCTTGCGGCTTACTGTTTCAGGTATCCGGACATTCTCCAGGTGGACGGCGCACGCGGTTATCCGCTGAAAGCTTAACCGGATTGCGTCGTGCGTGAACGACGCTCTGCATAAAAGTCGGAAAAGCACGGCTTTTGGAATCCGGACGACGCCGGATTCTCAGAATCCACGCTGGTATGACATTGCTACGCCAGCACCTCATCAACAACTCGACCGTGCACATCCGTCAAGCGGAAGTCACGGCCGGCGTAACGATAGGTGAGCCCCTTGTGGTCGAGCCCCATCAGATGCAGAATCGTGGCGTGCAGGTCATGCAGGTGAACTCGCCCCTCCACAGCTTTAGAGCCCAGCTCGTCGGTCGCACCGTGCTGGAAACCTCTTTTCACTCCGCCACCAGCCAGCCACATCGTGTAGCCGTTCGCGTTGTGATCTCGACCGTCCAGATTCTTTTGTGAAGTATCCGGCGTGCGACCGAATTCGCCGCCCCAGACAACAAGGGTGTCGTCCAGCAGGCCTCGCTGCCGCAAATCCTTAATCAGCGCGGCGGTTCCCTGATCGACCGCGGCCGCTCGATCTTCGTGACCCTTCTTCAGCGCCTTGTGCTGGTCCCAGAATTCATCGCAGCATTCCACGTGACGCACACCGGATTCGATCATCCGTCGAGCCAGCAGGCACTGACGTCCAAAATTGTCGCTGGGCTTTCCATCACCGATGCCGTACATCTCCAGTGTGGCCTGTGACTCTTTGCTCAGGTCCATGATCTCCGGCAGCGCCGACTGCATTCGAAAGGCTCGTTCGTAAGATTCGATCACTCCGTCTACCCGCGTGTCTTCCGGATCGCGTTGCCCGAAGCGGCGATTCATCGACTGGATCAGATCCAACTGCTGCCGCTGCTGATCAGAATCCAAACGCGAGTTTTCCAGGTTGCGAATTCTGGCATCCTTGATCGGCGTCCTGATATCTGCAACGGACACTCCCTGGTAAACAGCCGGCAAAAACGCAGATCCATAATTATTGGCACCGCCATTGATCACCGGAGGACAAAGGCTGACAAAGCCTGGCAGATCGTTGTTTTCAGTGCCCAGCCCGTAAAGCACCCATGAGCCGAGCGACGGTCGGGTGAATTGAAAGCTACCGGTATGCAGCTGCAGCATCGCGGGCGTATGGTTTGAAATGTCAGTGTGCATGCCGGACAGCACACACAGTTCGTCGGCAACTTCAGCCTGATGACGCAATAGATCCGACACCCACAAACCACTTTCGCCGCGACGTTTCCATGCCCAGTGCGACGGCGTCAGCCAGCGATTACCGCGAGTCTTTTCGCCCGAACGCCGATCGAGTTCCGGTTTCGGCTCGAAGGTTTCCATCGCCGACGGACCTCCGCGCATGTGCAGAAAAATCAGACGCTTAGCCCGCGCGGGAAAATGGGGTGGCTTCGGTGCCAGGAGGCTGACAGCCTTCGACGCAGCAGCTTCCACCTGTGCAAGCCCTGCGAACGCAAGGTATCCGAGTCCGCAGGTCGCAGATTTGAGAGCGGCACGGCGAGAAGTGAAATGATGATGTTCGTTCATGGTTCACGTGTTCCGTTGGAGTACAGCCTTGAGGTTGCGGTGTTGTGATGCAGGCTGAAGCCTGAACTCCGACAGCAGTTCAATCAATAAAACGAAACTCGGCGGACGCCAGAAGACTCTGGCAGACAACCTGCCATGGATCAACTATCGAGGTCGTGCCATTCGACGGCGACGCTGACAACTGCGCAAGAAACTGAAGCGTCTCGTCAACTTCCTCGGATACGGGTTCGCGACTGAGACACATCAGCCACGCATAACGAACTCTATCGTTGTCGTCGCTCGAACTTTCCATGACTCGAGTCGCAATATCGCTGGCCTGTTGCTGGACGAATTCGCTGTTCATCAGAAACAGAGACTGCGTTGGCACGTTGGTGACCGTCCGCTGGCCGGACGGATTGCTGGCTTCGGGAAAGTCGAACACCTTCAGCATCTCCGGCAGCAGGCCGCGGATAATTGGCAGATAAACGCTGCGATGAGGAAACGGTTCCTCCAGCGGCTGTGTGTCAATATTGCGACCAACTTCACCTTCGCCGACCTGTTGCACCAGCGATCCCACTGGCCGCTCTGACTGCAGCTGATTCGAAGCCACCAGCATCGCGTCACGAATCGCTTCTGCTTCCAGTCGCCGTCGGTTGGCTCGCCACAGCAATCGGTTAGACGGATCCTGTCGCCAGCCTTCTTCGTTGTTGGCGGATGACATCTGGTACGTCTGCGACAATACGATTTCACGAATCAACGACTTAACCGACCAGCGGTGGTGATGCACAAAACGATGAGCCAGCCAGTCCAGCAGCAATGGATGAGTTGGTTCGTTGCCGGAGCGTCCAAAATTGTTAACGGACTCCACCAGCCCTGTGCCAAACAGATGCTGCCACACACGATTGACCATCACGCGTGAGGTCAACGGATGATCTGTATGAGTGACCCACTGCGCGAGTTGCAGGCGACCGCTCTGTTCGTCCGGAATCGAAAACTCGTCGGGCAATTCAACACACGACAGAAAACCCCGAGGTGGCGTGTCACCGTTCTTCCCTTTTTCACCGCGCACCTGAATCGGCCAGTCCCGGGACTTCTTCTTATCCTGCACAGCGAAGGCAAACTCGGGGGCCGGCAAATCATCCTGCTGTTTCTCGAGCGCCTTCAATTCCTGGTTCAACACGGACTGCTGATCCTTCACCTCTTTGTACTGCTGCACCGTTCGTCGGTCTTTCGGCGATAGCCCTGCGACAGCCTCGACATCGCCGTTCGCACCATCGTTGGCTTCGAGCGCCGTCAACACTTCTTTCCAGTTGTCAGGCAGCTGTTTCTTCAGAGCTTTCAGACGCTTGTCCAGGGGAGCAATCTTCTTCCGGATGGCAGCCAACTCACCGCTCAACTTTTCGACCTGCTTTGCCGATTCAACAGTATTCTCAGTGAACGGCAGGTAGACCTTCAGCCGGTCCTTCAGGTTTTTGGGTCGCGAAGTACTGCCACCGTAGAACGTGTCGATGTTGCGGAAGATCCCGGCCATCGCGTAGTAGTCTGCGGTCGGAATCGGATCGAACTTGTGATCATGACAGCGAGCACAAGCGACGGTAAACCCCATGAAGGCCTTGCTGATGACATCGACCTGGTCATCAACGATGTCCAGTTCCAGATTGCCTCCGTTCAGAGACTTGGAACCGATGGCCAGCAGGCCTGTGGCAATCAGATTGCGGCGTCGGTCTTCGTCGTCAGCGACTGACAGAAGGTCCCCGGCAATCTGCTGCCGCACGAACTGGTCGTATGGCATGTCGCTGTTGAAGGCGTCAATGACGTAGTCGCGATATCGCCACGAGTACAGCATCAGGACATCACGGCTGCTTCCCGTCGATTCGCCATAGCGCACCACGTCCAGCCAGTGACGCGCCCAGCGTTCACCGAATTGAGGCGAAGTCAGCAGGCGGTCAACCAACGCCGGGTACGCGTCGTCAGCCGACGCAGTGAACGTCTGAAATTCATCAACGGTTGGTGGCAATCCCACCAGGTCAAATGACAGCCGCCGCAGCAGTGTTTCCTTTGTCGCCGGAACGGACGGTGTCAGACCGGCAGACTCCAATTGTGCAAGAACGAATTGATCCAGCTCCGATGTCGGCCAGCTTTGATTCTGAACGGTCGGCACTGCGGGATTCCGGATCGGCTGCAGCGACCACAACGGCGTGGCTTCGACCGGCTCACTTTCTGTGTCCTGCGACATGTCACCGTCACGCGGATCTGATGCCCCCATGCGAATCCATCGGCGGAAGTCAGCGATGATTTCGTCATCCAGTTTTTCGTCTGGTGGCATTTCCAGATCGCGATATTCGATCGCGGACAGCAGCAGGCTTTCCTCCAGATCTTTCGGCACAACGGCCGGACCCGTTTCGCCACCTCGGCGCATGCCAGCGCTGGAATCCATGAGTAATCCGCCAGCCGCTTCATCCGCTTCTGACGAGTGGCATTTGTAGCAATAGTCCACCAGGACAGGACGGATCTTCTGTTCGAAGAAGTCAACGTCATCGTCAGCACTGGCCAGAGTAGAGCCGGTTACGACGGTCACAAGAGTGAGTAGCGGAAAGTATTGTCGCAGGTCAAACATGTCGGCGAACAATGTGCAGAAACAACAAGGTGGGTGTGGTCAGGCGGGGCCGCAGATTGTACCAAGGCAGACGGGAAAAAATACAAACATTCGAACAACGCCAGTGATGTGGGAGCGTTTATCAACCCTGTACTGGTGCACTATGCGCGGGTTTCTGACCCCGTATAGGCGCGGACCGAAGGTCTCCCCAACAGTCAGCGCCTGCCGATTGCCGAAATTGGGCAAACCATACGGTCCGGCAGCGGACGGGATCGTCGCCCTTCGCCGAGTAATTATCACAAGACTGTGCGCAGCCCAAACGCCCGTATAACCGCCACAAGCGGCCTGATCGCAGAGTCAGCCGACACGGGATCGACCGTGCGACCGAACGCCATCGTTTACCGGTCAAGCAGTCTTGTCAGCGCTGTCGATGGAAAAACAATGGCGTGATGCCTCATTCCGAGCTGTCCTGCCAGTGTTTTCTGGACTTGGTGGACACAGTTCCTCAAGATAGACGTGTCTTTGCACAACGTTGTTGTTGCTGCGTGTTTTTTGGTTGGTCGGACAGCGAATTCGTTCATGCTTCAAATCTTCCATGCAGTCAGCCTGCTACAAACACGCGGCACCGCGTGCCGGCACGTCGCTGCTGTTTTGATTGCGGTCTGCCTGCTGACGCCCCTGACACCTGCTAACGCACAGCAGGAAGACGGCGATCCGACACGGGACGATCTCTTTGTTTTCAAACCGAACACGCCGATCCGCCAGGTCCGCGGCGCCGTCCTGGCGGAACGTCTGGATCGCCCCGGACTTGCTCAGGGTTACCTGCAGGATCTCATCGATTCTCAACCATCGACCGAAGTGTTGCGTTCGTTGCGCCGCGAGTTCGGCATCGCGCTGTTCTTGAAACTCAGTTCAATCAGAGAACTGCAGCCGACTTCACGCGATCTGCTGCGACTCATGAATGAGTCGATGAAGCAGGAAGCACCGTCGGCCAGTACCGTTGAATCACTGATCACCGTACTCGGACAGTCCAGACAACAGACACTGGAAGCATCTCTGCGAATTCTGAGTGCTGAAGGCGATGCGGTCGAACCGCTGCTGGCGGCGGACACGACAACACCTCAGGGAGAAATCGCCGCACTGTTATTGCAGAAATATGCACGACGATTACGACATGGATTGTTGACCGCCCTGCCGAACGCCGACGAATCCGGCCAGACGCGGATCCTGAGACTACTTGAGACGACGGCCGATCCGGAAATTGTTCCTGATCTGAGTGTGTATCGTTTTAGCGAATACGGCTCAGTTTCTGCTGCCGCCACAACTGCGTCGGAAAGACTTTCACCAGGACGCCCCCTGCCAGACGCGGCAGAATCGACGGTGGATTCTCTGATTGCCGAAACGATACGGTTGATCGGCGCTGCGGGCGCGCCTTTTCCTTCGTCGGATCAGGTATTTGCACAACGAAATCTGCGAAATCGGCATGCCACTCCTGAGGACAGACTCTACGGTGCGTTCATGCTTGAGCGTGCGACGACGTTAAGTCGATACTCGACATCAATTCGCCCGGACGATGAGACGGCGATGGCCGTCCAGTTGGTTGCCGAGATCACGGAGCAGTCGTGGCCCGCCATGTGGCCGGAACAGATGGACGTTCGGGTAGTGGACGTCGCCACAGAACCCGCCGCCGTGGACGTGGCCGCTTTGCGGATGGCGTTGCAGACGAAAAACATGGCTTCCGTGTTCGGAGTTCTCAGCCGACCAGAAAGCGCGGCCGTCCTGAAACATCACCCGAAACTACTGCGCAGCTGCCTGCTGTTTCCGTCATCGCGAGTTAGACTCATGGCGACCGGCATCGCGCACTCCTACCGGATTTCCAGCCCGTACGCCGCTGCCGTAATTGCATCGGGTATCGAGGGCCGCGAAACACCGGAAGCGGTGGTGATTGACTCCGGAGGCGGCGACAGTCCCACCACAGCCGCCGTTCTGATCGATGCCGGGTATACGGCCACAGCCGCCAATACTGGTCAGTCCGGATTCGAAGCAGCCACGCGTCAGTTGCACTGTGAACTCATTCTGGTGCAGAGCAATTGTCTGCGGTGGTCACTTTCGGAAACGATTGCCAATCTGCGAGCGGACTATCGAACCCGTAACACGCCGATCATCATTTACGGTCCTGAACGAGACAAACTTCGAACGGAACGGGTGCGATCCAGTCATCACGGCCTGTGGTGGATCTCCGAGCCGATTTCCGAGATCACGTTTGTCGACACTCTGCGTTTTGAAAACGTGCCCACACCGATTCTGTCCGAGGCCGAACGCAGGTCAATGACACGCTTCGCCCGCACGCTGCAATAGTGCTTGGGCGAGCGGGGGACGTCAGTCCCCTGATTTCAACATGCGTTCAACGACGACACGTCAAAAAACAGGGCCGGTTCCGACGAACAATGGTGATTGCTATCGCCGACCGCTGAGCAGGACAAAGCCGATGGCGATGACGAATACTGCGCCGATGCAGTATTCCTGGGGCTGCAAATTGTCAGCCTTGTTGGCAACCAAGTGTTTCACCTGCCCCGTCCACTGCAGGAACTCGATTCTGAGTTGGTTTAACATGGCAGGTGTAGCTCCGACGAAACTCTGGAAGTGATTTGCCTGTAAAATGTGACACCGTTCGAATGCAGGCCCAGGTTTTCGTGATAATTGCGATTGTGAGCGCCTTAACAGAAGCAGGTTGTATCGGCTGCAACGACTGTGTCACTAGTCGACCGTGCCAAGCTGTGGAGAACGGCCGGATTCGATCACGACCAAATTATCCCGATGAACGACCTCTCCATACGGAACATGCCCCAACAATTCAGGAATCTGCGCCGTGCGATGACCCAGAATCTTTCGGATATCAACGGACGAATAATTCGACAGGCCTCGCGCCACGACGCTGTGCGACGAATTCACAAGTTCAACCGAAGCCCCCTGATCGAATTCGCCAAGAACCTGACAGATTCCGACCGCCAGCAGCGAACAGCCTTCCGCCAGTACGGCTCGACAGGCACCATCGTCAAGGACGATGGTGCCTTCCGGACGTGTCGCTGAGCGAATCCACTTTTTCCACGCTGGTACTGTTGAACCAGACGGCAGAAACAACGTGCCCACCTCTTCGCCGCGCGAAATTCGATCAAGGATTCCCTCGGCGCGACCGTTCGCAAGAATCACGCTCTCGCCACCTGAGGTCGCGTCGATAATGGCGGACAGTTTGGCCGACATGCCTCCGCGTCCCCGTGAACTCTGCTCGGCGACAACGTGACTCAAAAGGCTTTCGTCCGGTTTTTCGACCAGGGAGATCAATTTGCTGTTTGTATCTGACGGCGGGCCGTCATACAGGCCGTCAATACCGGACAGGATGATCAACAGCGGGTCGGCCACCTGAGCGGCAATCATGGACGCCAGTTGATCGTTGTCGCCCAATGTAATTTCTTCGATACTAACGCTGTCATTCTCGTTCACAATCGGCACGACGTCGAAATCAAACAATGTGCGGATCGTGTTGCGAACGTTCAGATACCGGCGGCGGTTTCGAAAGTCGTTAACCGTCACCAGAATCTGTGCGACGGCATGTCCCGAGCGATGCAGGTTGTCGCCCCATGCCTTCATCAGATTTGTCTGGCCGGCGGCTGCCGCAGCCTGGAGTGCCGGAAGAGATGCCGGTCTTTGTGCCAGCCCCAGAATTCCGATACCTGCGGCAACTGCTCCACTGGTGACGATAACGACCTTGCGTCCGGAGGAAATCAGTCGGTCGATCTGTTCGGAAAGGTGTCGAATGCACTCCTGATCAAGCTGATCATCACTGCGCGTGAGGACGTTTGACCCGATCTTGATGATGAGTGTGCGGGAAGATTCGAAGACTTCCTGACGAACTATGTTTCGCATCTTCAGCCTGATGAGGGCCGTCTTCGACGGTCGATTCGAGCTAACGCTCGGAAACTGTTGGTCCGCTCCCGCTGGTCGCTGAAACAGACTCAACTGTACACTTTTCCAACAGAAGTACGGCTACAGCGAATTTTGCTGACTCATGGCCGCGTTAAACTGTTTTAACAGCAGAACGGCTGGCTCCACAAGCCGGAACCGGCTCCGTCAATTTGTAAACTGCTCTAATTTGACAGACCCGCAGCAGCCCGGATTTGTTCGATTTCAGTCTGACGTTCGGTTCGTTTTTCGTCGGTAAAGAACGTGCCGATCGATTCGCCAAGTTTTTGACACAATTTGTCGATGCGAATTGAGCCCATGCGACGTCTCTCGGCTTCCTGGACGGCAGGAATGTGGATGTTGCTGATGGCCTCCAGAAACCAGGTCTTCGCGGGTACTTCCTGGTACTGGTCAAGTAGCCGCTTGACGGCCTGTGCATCGTTTGCCTGGGCCGCCTTGCGGGCACGCGCAAGCAGAACTCCCTGCATGGCAATCGAATCGATCAGCTTGTCCTGCAGCAGCTGCAATTCCCCTTCGACGCCCAGACGAATGGAATCGTCGGGCAATGCCACAACATCGTACGGCAGCAGTCCCGGAGCATAGGGAACGCGCGCCAGCAGTGACGCTCCGCTGTAGACGCGAATCCAGAAGGTCGGATGATTCTCACGGGTTTCAATCACCACTTCGCCATTGCGGTCACTGACGAGGTGCGTTTGTGGTCCGTCTTCTTCATCCTTCCAACCCAGTTGATAAGCAATCGACAGGCGGTGCGAAATCAGCGGCTTGTCCGGGCGTGGCTGCAGAACCAGCCGAACTCGACTTTTGTCGGTGGTCGGTCGCTGTCGAAGGGCCAGATGCTGCAGGCGTCGGCCTTTGCCACCGAACAGAGAGAACCTCATGTGCGTCGCATAGTAGCCCGTGATCAGTCCGCGCGCAACATCACGGTCGACTGACATGGTTCGGATGTAGGACAACGGCAGAGCCTTGAGCTGTTGCAGCTTCTTAGGATTCCTTCGTTCCATCGATCGAACAAAGGGGCGAAGAACGTCTCCTTCTCTCACCTGATCAGCCGACGAATCCGGCGGTATAATTTCTCCCGCCTGAGCCTGCAATTCCATCAGGCTACGTCCCTCTTCATCATCAAACTGACGAACATACAACAGGACCGGACGAAAGGAATCTCTCATCACACGAGCGGCAACGGTACCAATTGACCGTGGATCCAGAGTTCGTTCGGAATACACGGGCGTCAATTCATGGATCCGAGGATCGTATTCGCGGCAGCTGATATCGAAGGATCGACCAGAGGATTCAACGGTCAGCACGAACGCCTTGTCGTACAGTTCTTCGGGATAACGATCGAAGACGTCAGACAACTGCAGACGTTCCAGCCGTTGGCGCTGCCCTGGTATCAGCCACTCGTTGATTTCGACCGTTGTCGTCCACATACGGCCATACATTCGAGCGACGGCAGTTTCGACGCCACCAACAAGTTGCTCGCGAGTAACGTCGCTGGTCGCGGAATTACTGTCAAAGGCTATCGAAATGTGGACACGATACGGACGGCTGGCAAACGGAATTTCCACTTCCGGTTCGTCGGCAGCATCCACCGCAGAATCAGTCTTTCCAGTGTCGTCGGTTTTCCCGGCTTCTGGCGGAGGAGCCTGACCATCTGAGGCAGAGGGCGACGAGTCCGCCGATTCTGTCTCCACGGACGGAGGTACCTGCGTTGGTGCCTCGGCCGTTTCATCTTTTTCCGCAGATTGCTGCGCGGCCGACAGCATCAGCGGCGACGTCGGCAGACCGGGCAGAAAAAAGACTGCGGAAACGCAGGCCAGCGTGTTTAGGAACAGAAAACCTGTTTGCTTTCTCATGGCTTCACCAACCAACGCTCAACCCCGTGGTAAACACTCAACGGTCGCCCTTCAAATCCGGAGACGTTGTTTTGAAAAGCCATAAAATCGTCCAGCTCCCACAACGGAATCAGGAATGCCTGAGCAATCATGTGACGGTGGATCAAAAACAGTTTCCGCTGCGCGTCGGCAAAGCTGCTGGCGTAGTCCAGATTGATCAGTTCCTGACGCATCCAGTCCGGATAGGCAGACAGTCGATCGACGTCAAGCTGATCGTCGGACAGCAACACCGACCAGAGATCCAGCAACGGTTCCATCATCCTGACGCGCCGATACATCAGATCCCAGCCGTCGGAAGCCAGCTGTTCGCCTTCCTGATCGGCAGGAATCAGCTCCACATCAAAGCCCAGTGCTGTCCACCTGTCAACGATCTTCTCAGCGGCCAGCATGGCCAATTCGTCCGGATCGCACAACATTCGCAACGTGGGCAGCTTAATATGCTGAACGGCAGCGGCGATCTGTTTGGCATGATCACGGCGATACACCACTTCATCCCATTCGTCTTTCGCCTGCAGCACCTTCTGTTTTGCGTCGGCGACGAATTTCTGCTTGTCAGGAATACGAAGTTGTTCCAGTGCGGCCAGACGCAGCACATAGGCCAGGTAGTGATCGTAGATCGGAGGCTCTACCAGAGGACTGTTGGCGTAACTGCCAGTGTGCCACGGTGCGCTGGTGATACGACCGTACTTCATTTCGGGGTCCCGCAGTATCACTTTCTTCAGCAGGTTTTCGCGATCCACTGACACCGAAAGTGCTCGCCGCAACTGCGCATTTTTGACAGCCGAAGACAGTGGATTGAAAACGATCACGTGGTTTTGCGGAATCGCATACTGCTGAACATAGGCACGTCCGGATTCTTTGAAGATATCAATTTCCCACGGCATCAAGTGAGGCAACACGTCGACCTGACCACGAAGAAATGCCTGGATCTCAGAATGACGGTCACCGAATTTGATCTCATCAACATCTGATACGTGGTATTGGCGGTCGCTTAAGCCATCGGGTTCGGGAATGATTCGGCGATATTTCCGATGGTTTTCATCCTGCTCCACCAGAGCGAATCTGGTGGACAGAGTCTGCCGGTCTGCGTCCTTCGGTGCCGGCTGCTGGTCCTCAGGAATCCCCATCACCGGAAATCGAAACAGCGCCTCCAGACTCAGCGGCACCCGGTGAAATTGAATCTGAAGTTGAGTCGGCGAACGCACCGAAAACTCACTGACAAATGACGCCAGACGCGGGTTGAATGTACTCAGTGAAGGGTCCAGCTGGCCACTGAGTGCCTCGGCGATCTGATTTGCGCTGAGAATCGGCTGTGTCTGCCAGTAGGGCCGCGTCGACTTCAGCGTAAACAGGACCTCTCGACCAAGATCCTGCGGATCCCACTCATCAAAGAACGCTGATTCGAAATAGGTGAGTTCGTCGGCGCTGGAGGGTGCAAACAGTGAGACGGTGGTCAGTTCACGATCTCTTTCATTCGCTTCCAGCGGAATGGGTGAAACGATGTCCGTCCGGGAAAAGTCGCGTACGGCGACTCGCAGCGTCTGATGTCGGAAGACGTATTTATTGTAGGCGGCCCGCACGTTCCCGGCGGTCGGCCAGGTCACATGCTGAGAATCAGCGGCCTGACGCCGCAGGGTTGTGGGCCAGATTCTGTTGGCGATCGCGGCGACTGCGGCGGCCTCTGCGTGTCGGCCGGCCTGAGAGTGCTGTTCGGCCTGCGCGAACACGTCAGCAACCATGTTCTGCAACTGGCCCTTCCATTCGGAGATGACAGGATGCTCCGGAAAGTGTTTCGCCAGTCTGTTCAGAAAATAGCGAGCCAGATCGTAATCCTTGTCGTCGACTGCCGATTGTACGGACGTGCGGATGGTCTTGCCGAACATGGCTGCCAGCTGTGGACTGCTGATGTCACGCATCGCCAATTCATCCAGCAGCGCCATCGCCGCATAGGCATTGCCGTCCTGGAAATTGATTTCGGCTTCTCTGATCAACAACCTGGCGAATTGCGGATTGGCTTCTTTCCAGCCCGGGGCCATCCGCTCGACTTCCATCAACAGTTCATAGGCCTGACTGATTTTACCGCGGTCGACCAGTGCACCAGCTTCGCGCAGCATCATGTCTTCGAACGATATGACGCGTTCTACCTGGCTGACGGGCAGCTGATAATCCACCGAGTTGTCGTTGGGCAGATTGACCTCAAGTAGTCTTAGCCGCTTCTTTCGTTCCACGATTTCGGCCCGCTCTGCCGCATTGGCGCCCCTGGTCTGCTCCAGTTGCGCCAGTTCGTCAGCCATCTTTTGCAGTGTGTCGGGACGAGGATAAAGTGGCTGACAGACAATGACGGACTGGTTCTTCAGGACCACCCAGTCGAACGGATCGGCCTTCAGAAGTTCTTCCACAGAGGGCCAGACCATGTCTTCCAGCTGCGGCAGTTCGTCCTGTGCGCACGACGTCGGAAGGACCAGAACATTGGCGCAAAGACACAGGACCGCAGCGATGAGAATGCCGCTGCCCGTCAGTCCGGAACCAGGGTGGATTTTGGTGCAGCTATTCAAGGACATCTTCCACACTATAAAGACTGCCATCGACTCCAATGACGACCAATGAATTGCCAACTTTAACAGGTCCTCTTTGCGCTTCCTGACCGAGTATGATGCTCTTTCCGGTATCGTTGCCTTCTGCATCAAGTACGATCACCTTTCCGCTGGAAAGACATGCCACAAACCCGCCACCATCAACGGCGACGGGTTGGCCTGTCAGAAACGTGCCGTTCAGGGGAACGGTCACTGATTCCTGCAGCGAGCCGCCGCGTGAAAACACCTTCAATTCACGGCGCGCGACTTCTACAAAGATCCGATCTCCCGAAATATACGGCGATCTCATGGCAACTCCACCGAGTTCATGTTCATCCAGAACTTCCAGCGTTGCCGTAGACATTCTCAGGAGTTTGCCGTCGGACGTCACGACAGCCAGCAGATCACCCGCTGCTGCAGGTGTCAGTTCGATCGGATGTTCCATGCGTGTCCGGCTGACTTCGAACAGATGCCGTTTTCCACTTGTCCGATACTCGACCCGAATCAGTTCGTTGTCGGAGTTGATGGCCAGCACCTGAGTTTCGTTAAGAGCCACGAGTGATTTCCAGGACGCCTGTTGATTCTCGCCCTGCGTCTGAGCCGCTCGATAATCCGTCACTCGGCCTGCACGAGACGCTGTAAAATGCAGGCCACCAGGAAACGCGACAACCACGCCATCAGCAAGTGATACCGGCGGAACTTCCGGTACACCTGGCAACGGCCATTTCCGCTCAAGCTGTCCATTCGTCGTAAATGTCCACATGCCTGGCTCTTCGCCGCCACAATAGGCAGCCAGTCGACCATCCTCGAATGTTACGCCACCGATGGCGTCGCTCAGACCGTCCGGTACGCGGTATTCGCTGAGGTTGTCGATGACAAAGCCACCCTTCTTGATTGTCTGCAGGGGAACTCGGAAAACTCGACCAAAATCAGCGACGGCCAGCAGGGATTCGTTGTTAGCGGCAGGACCGGCTGATACGACATTGGTGCCGATGACCGTGCGCCACTGATCTTTCATCTCCTGGGGCTCAACCCTGGTGAAGAAGATGGACGACGAATAGGGTTCATTAGTCGTCACAAAGAAGTTCTGATCGGACATCTGGATCGGCTGCAGATGCAGTCCTTTTGCCACAGAGTCGGATAGAAGTTCCAGAGTATTGGTCCGGACCTGAAACTTTCGTAATGCTGTGCTGGCCATCCACAACTGACCACCCGGTCCGGCCAGCAGATAAATGGGTGCCGTGGCCGCGTCTTCAAGTTGATTCGCACCAACCTTCGCCAGATGATCGGCATCGGGTTCATCGTTGACCCGGAACGCCGTCACCCGCTGAGGTGTCGAGGGGACGTACAGTTCACGTCCTCTGAGCAGCAAACTATCTCTAACCTGGCCGTCAACAGTCTCCGATGCGAGCACGGTCACGTTGCCACTGCCCGGATCGACGGTCAGAACTCTCAGCCTGGCCTTTTCGGCGGAATCGTTGTCGGCCAGCAACATCATCTTACCCACCGTCAGAATCGGGGCTTCGACACTGCCGAGACGGTGTTCCACATACGACACCGCCACACATTCCAACGGACTGATGGTCAACGTATAAACGAGCGACTGGTCACCCGCGACCACCATATACTTTTCGTCGCGTGTCACAGCCGGCGGTCCGACCACGGGTTGATTGAAGACGACACGCGAAATCGCTTTACCCGAATCTACGGAAATCTTCCACAGTTCTCCGCTTTCCGTCGTCAGGTAAATCTGCTGCTGAAATATGAACGGCGGTCCGGAGGGCAGTGACGGAATTAGCTGACGCCACAACAAATCACCACTCTTCTGTGACAGCAGAAGAAGTTCATTTGTGTCGGTGTGATAAATCAACAGCGACGGCTCTGACGCATCGACAGCAATCGGAGCGAACGGCGCGTCTCTGCCAACCGCACGTTTCCAGACAGGCTCTCCGGTTTCGGAGTCAATTCCGTAACAGCTGCCAACACCTACCGCGAAGACCAGCTTGTTCTGCGAGACCTGGTCAACGGTCACCTGGGTGCGCAGTGTCAACGATGCCGAGACCCGGTCGGACGACGAGAAATCTTCGGTCACGGCCGGCGTATTCAGATCTTCCCGTTTCGTCAGAGCCTTCTCTCGCTCCATAATCGTGGTCAGAATCTTTGCCACATCAGCATCGTCGCTCAGCACTTCATATTCGTCGATCAGAGCCTGACGAGACTCAAGAGCCGCCAGAGTGTCGTCGGCCTTCAGATGGCCATTAATTTCTGCCAAAGCCCCGTCCAGAACTTCAGCTTTACGAATCGCAGCTTCCGCCTTGCGATGAAGTGCCCGAATCTCGTCTTCAAGCGACCGTGGCAGACCATCAGCGCCGGCAAACTGATCCATGATGTCTTTGGCAGCGATGCTGTCTTCCAGTGGCGGCATGGACGGTTTCAGTTTCTTCGGGATGTCGCCGTCTGCCACTTCTGCACCGAGTCGCACGATGCGCTCCGCATAGCGCTGGACGTCAGCGCGTTCGTCCTGGAAGCCTTCAAGGTCACGGCAGACGCGTATGAAGTCATTCAACTGCTTCAGGGCCTCAGAAACTCCATCAGCGCTGATACTGGTACCTCTGATAATCTCCAGCACTTTCGTCTTGTGATAGAGAATGCGGGCCTGCACCGCATAGTCGCCGTCCGGGTAGGTCTGCAGAAAGCCCACCAGCCGGCTCTTCGCTTCCGGATAGCTTTGTTCCTCGAACTTCCCTTTTGCGGTCGTAAAAGCATTCTCTTCGCTTTTACTCAGAATCATGATAAAGAACACGAGGCCGAGCAGCGTGAGAGCAATAATGCTGCCCGCCATGAGCATCACGAACGGCGATTTCTTGACGTCTCTTTCGCCGGGCCGGGCCGCACCGCCGGACAGCTTATCACTGAACTCTGACAGCCTGCCACGGCGAAGCTGACGACGACCCTTCTCGATTGTCGCGTCGCCGCCGTCCTCTCCTGTTTCGTTATCTTCGTCAACGTCACCGTCAGCGTCGAGTTCATCGACCTCTTCGATGTCGTCGTCATCAATTTCGTCGTAATCTTCCGTCGGCACGTTGGCACCCAACTTTTTTTGAGGGACGTCTTGTATGAAAATGCGGCAGGCTTCCATCAAACCGCTGCTTGCGTTCCACTAACCCGGAACGTTCAATCAACCTCTTTGATCATGGAATTGATTTTTGTAAAACCGGCCTGGGCCGCAGCATCTGCGACCAGAATCCTTTTTTCGTGAGTCGATTCGGGATCAATTAACAGCTTAAGTTCCACGGCGTCGGCAGCCGCTCTTGACGTCTCTAACAGACCGACAATTTCCTTAAACGACTCACCCGGCAAATCATCAATGTAGATTCTGTTTTCTGCATCAATGATGGCTTCCACGGCCGAACTCTCCATCTCCGGAACACTCACCGAAGATACGGCATCAGACTGCGCCGGCGGTACGTCAATCTTCTTCTGCAGAGTGAATGATGCGGTAATCATGAAGAAGATCAGCAGCAGAAACGTGACATCAACCATCGGGGTGAGGTCCATTTCTTCAAAGTCAGGCTCCGGCCTGCCCAACCCAACATCTTCCTCATCCTCTTCTTCCCATGATGGTAGACTGACTCGGACAATCGTATTGACTTTGGTTTTTTCGGCCTGGGGAGCCACCCGTTTCTTCGTAACTTTGGGGCGGCCCGGCACGGGGGCTTCGTCGTCAAGCTCCTCAATATCGTCGTCGTCTTCCGACAGTGTCTCCGCGACCTCGTACGAATCGTCTTCGACTCCAAATTCAACATCAAGTTCAGCCGGATCGACCTGTTGTTTCTTGCGAGAGCCCTCTTTAGAGCCAGCGGCAGCACTGGGCGCAGTGGCCTTGTCGCCTTTGGCCTTCTGGGCGACGCGATCCAATTCATCAAGGATCGGCAGTTTGACAAGATCGAGCGATTTACCCTGTCGATAGGCCGTGATCAGAAGCTTCAGATCCGTCGACACATCGGCAGCCGAGGCATACCGCAGATTACGACGTTTGGCCATCATGCGGTGTACCATCCGACAGATGACATCAGGCAGTTTGGGATTCTGTTCCTTCAGCGGTGGTGGTGTCGTGTTCAAATGCTGAACGGCAATCCCCATGGCCGTAGACCCGGCGAATGGTGTCTTGCCGCACAACAGCTGGTAGCACGTCACGCCCAAAGAATAGACGTCGGAACTCGGGTCGAGTTCCTTACCGTTGACCTGTTCCGGACTCATGTACAGAGGCGTTCCCAGCGTCATTCCTTCGCGGGTGATTCCGCCACCGTCGGGATTGTCGTGCAGTTGAGCCAGACCAAAGTCGGCAACTTTGACTTCGCCCTTTTTGGTCACCAGAATATTTTCCGGCTTGATATCGCGATGAACGATTCCTGCCTGCCCGGAAGCTTTCAGAGCCGATGTGACCTGACGGATGACGTGCAGACACGAACCCAGATCCGGCGTGGCCTTCGATTTAAGAATGCTGGCGAGGTCTCTACCCTTCACAAATTCCTGTGCGATGAAGTGATACCCCTCTTCATCGCCAATTGTGTAGACCTGCACGATATTCGGATGATTCAAGCCGGCCGCCATCATGGCTTCCTGCTTAAAGCGAGCCAGCATCACTTCACCGGACGTTGCCATCAAGGCGGGTTTCATGACCTTCACGGCGACGTGCCGCTGCAGTGAAGTCTGTTCCGCAAGGTAGACGTCGGCCATGCCACCGCTGCCGAGATGTCTCAGCAGGTGGAATTCCCCAAGCTTTTTATCTACCAGATCCGCCATTATTCGATTTCAGCCGTGTGCCCGTTAGCGCCGGTCGGTGACCGCAAAGTTCATCTGAATTTCTGTTTCCGTTTCCGCGGCCACTTCGCCGATCACCTGTTCGACTTCGCCGACAAACCCGGACTTCACGTCGCGTTCTGCATAAATCATGATTTTAATCATCTCATCCAACGCTGCTCGCTGAGTCAATTCGGCTTTGATCTGATCCAGAGATGCGGGCTCACCATCCAGCACAATTTCCCCCTCAGACCCCGACGAAGCCGGTGCCTTGATTGTCAGTTCAACATGTCCAGCGACGGTCGCATTGGTTCCCGATGTCGCCGGCGGGATGTCTCTGTCCGGTGTGCCCTGCATGGTCGAGGTGACCATGAAGAAAATCAGAAGCAGAAACACGACGTCGATCATGGGAGTGATGTCCATCTCGGCTTCGTCTTTTTTCTTCTTCTTTCCAAACGCGGCGTCGTCAAACACGCTGAATCCCCCCGAGTCGCACACTGTGGTCTGAACGTACGCCTGCCACGCCTGAAAATGAAATCTCCGGCAGCAAATTCGCTCGTGGCCGTGCCCACTTCACGGGGCAAGCCTGGTTCTGCCAGGACCTCACGATGGCGAATCCTCTCCACGAACCTGAGCGGCTTCGAGGTCGTCGAAGAACGTTCCCAGATTATCCTGCACCGAATCCTGCAGCTTTGAAATTCGAGTCTGAGTCATCGCGCCCAGTACCACCAGTGGGATCGCAATGGCCAGTCCGGCTGCGGTGGTAAATAACGCGAAACTGATGTCGGACGCCAAGTCTGCTGGCTTAACGCCGGAGTCTCCGGTCCCGGCGATTTTCTTGAATGCCAGGATCATCCCGGTCACCGTACCCAGCAGACCAAGCATCGGAGCAGATTTCACGATGGTGTTCACCCACGACGTGCGAACATCAAATTCCGCAAGGATCTCGCGTGAGAAGAACTCAGACACGATCTGTTTGATTTTCTTGATCGGCTTGGCTCGGTTTTCAACGCCCACCTGAACCAATTGAGGCACGGCTCGCGACCATAGCTCCGGCGTGTCGCACATGTCCACAGCGCCATCAAAGTCGTTCTTTTCAAGCAGTTCACTGACGTCATCCAGAAAGGCGCTCGCTGCTTCGCGGCCAGGGAAGCTCTTTTCCTTCACCCGCCGCATCAGCACGATAATGCAGTACAGACCGTACCCGGCGGCCAAAGCCATCGCCAGATAGATGAGATTGCCGAACTGAAGCAGAATCCAACCGGAATCGACCGCAGCAAACGAAGTGACTGTCAGCGAATTGCATAAAACAGACAAGAAGTGCATATGATTTTCCTGAACCTGTAATTCATTCCGGCCAACAGGCCTGGTCAAACGAGCAACATCTGTCAGTGCCCGGTGTTAACGTAATTTCTGACTGGTAACCACAAACTCAAACCCACTGCCCGCTTTTTTCACCTGAAAACGAGTACGGCGAATCTGTTCCGGAGGCCTCCCGCCAGCACGTTCCGCCTCAAGTTGTGCCAACATTTGCTCAGTGCTCGGATCGTAGAAGTGCAGAACCATGCCTTCTTCAGCCTGCGGGACACCCGCCTTTGTCAATAATTCGATGTCCGCTTTGACGCGATCACCTCCCTGCCAGTTCATGAACAACCGCTGGTCCTTGCTGTTCAGCCGCTCCTCACGAAGTGATGGACTGCTCGACATATTCTTCAGGTAATATATGCGGCCGTCCTTGAATGCACAGCCTAGCTCAATCTTGAAGAATTCCAATTGCTTGGCATAGGACTTCAGATTGCCCTGATCAGCAAACTCCACAAACCACCGCTGCTCACGTTTTACGCCACCGCGAACTCCACCACCGCTGCCAAATGGTCGACCACTTCCCTCAGCACTGCCAGGGTTTCCTCCGCCACTCGCATCTGCATAGTCGTTGGGCTGCTGCATTTGCGCTGCGGTCGCAGACAAAGTGAGTATCTGTTCCGTAATCTCTTCCAGTTGAGTTTCGCTCTGATCGTTCGAAAGCGATGGATCGTCAGTCGGATCCAGGGGCGATTCCACGTCCAGAGTTTCATCCGGATTTCCGTCCTCGAATCCACCGTCGCCGGTTTCCATCACAATGGGAATCGATTGAACGTCCGGCAGCAGATTGCTGAGCCATATGGCAATCAGTATCGCAACAAAGAGCCCCAGTCCGACAGCGGCAGCAATCTGCATCGATGTCGCAACGTCATACTTTGTCTCCGACATCACCGGAACTCGACCAGTCACACGCCGGGACTTGCGATCCGGAACTGTGGTGGACATGGCGAACTCCAGCTAATTGACGAGACAGGGGAATGACAAAAGAGCTGGAAGTTGGAATTCGCCGCCAGCAGTAAGACTCAGTTCTAAAGCAATTTGATGCGGAACCGCATAAGATTGGTACGCCGATGCTAGCTGTTTTCCGGGCAAAATGTCAACGATGCGGGTCGATCAACCATCGCAAAATCGCCACACGCCACCACTCCTCCTGGGACGGCGTCACCACATCCGCACGGTACGACTACGATTTCCGACTCCGCAAACATCGATAATTCCCCTGTTTTAACAAGCGATACTGACGTGAGACACGCGAATAACGCGAACTTCTGTCGAAGATCCGGTAACCCGTCCAGATATTCGGGCACGACCAGGATCACTTGATCCGACCTACCGGTCGATCATTATGCCCTTAAGGATCCCGAACACCGGAAGTACGTGAAGTCATTCCACACCGTCACGGTGAAGATGTCGCCATGCTGGTCCCAGAAAATGCAGCAAATCGGAAGCGATCAGCCCGCGTTCCGACATTTCGGCGGCCGCCAGGTCGCCCGCCGTGCCGTGCAGGTGAACAGCAAGGGATGCCGCATCAAACAGAGACAGCCCCTGACCGATTTGTGCCGCCATGATTCCGGTCAGGACGTCGCCGCTACCTCCCGTTGCCATCCCTGAATTTCCTGTGGAATTCACAAATACGCGATCCCCGTCGGTGACCACCGTACCAGCTCCCTTCAACACCACGACAACCTTGTGCTTTGCGGCAAAGTCCCGGGCAACATCTGCGCGGCGGTCCTGGATTTCAGCGATCGAAAGCCCCGTCAACCGCGCGAACTCACCCGGATGCGGCGTCACGATGCAGGACGGACTCGAATCCACCAGGCCGAACATCTCGTACTCGGCAACAACATTCAAAGCGTCCGCATCAAGAATTATCGGGCAGGCTGACTCTCTGAACAACGACAACACAAGATCCGCCACCTGCTTCGACTGCCCCAACCCGGGGCCAACCGCAATCGCATCTTTGCCCGTCAACAACTGACGCACGTCATCAACGCCAACGTCAGACAACAGCCCGCTGCCACAACACGGCAGCCCGATCGTCATGTACGATGGTTCGTAGCTGGCAACAATGGCCTGAATCGATTTTGGAACGGCCACCGACACCAGCCCCGCCCCGCCCCGCAATGCCGCCGTCGCCGACAGGCAGGCGGCACCACTCATACCGACAGAGCCGCCAATCACCAGCACTCGGCCAAATGTCCCCTTGTGACCGTCCACTGCACGGTCCGACACGCTAACCGGACTGGATTCATTCTGCCTTGCCACGTTTCGCCTCCCGTCGCGCCGAGAATTGTTCAGATTTTGGCGATGGCACTCCGTCACCACAGGCCACGGCTGCCAGCCACAACTTCAACTCGCTTCCCCACCAATCGTGTTCGGACCGGCAGGAGCTTCTGATCAGAATCATCTCGTGCTGCGGCCGCCCTGTCACCTCAAACGTGTTTCAATGTGCAGAATCCGGTGACGACTTGACGCAGCACCGACTTTTGTTCAACTTCACCCTGCTGTGTGCGACAGGTGTCGTCATGAGTGGTTGTGACGTTGGACAGTTACGCAGCCTGGGAACATGGTCCCGAGCTGAATCAAATGACTGAACGGGACAATGGTCTACGGTTGAAAACCACAATCCG
Organism: Fuerstiella sp.; assembly: GCA_029941865.1. Taxonomy (GTDB): domain Bacteria; phylum Planctomycetota; class Planctomycetia; order Planctomycetales; family Planctomycetaceae; genus Fuerstiella. Next base: position 60,950 of record JAPYTO010000007.1, read on the forward strand.
TAACTGCACGCTGTGCGACCTTATTCAGCGTCTGGCTATTCATTGAAGGTGTACAAATGCGGACCAGAATTTTCTTTCATGACCATGGCGCGTCGTCGCTCATCAAACGTCTGCCAGCAGTTCTTAGTCTTCTGACGGCTGTTTTCCTGACCGCAGTGTCTCATGGCCAGGACAGCTTCCGTCACACGGTGATCTCCAGCAGACGAGCACACAACGACGAATTCTGGAAAGCCGAAGCAGCGAAAGTGACGCCGGATTGTCAGTATCAGTGGTGGATACAGAAATCCGTACTGAAAGGTGGCCGACAGGAAGGCGTTGACCAGATCATTATCAACAATGGCGTGATGGAAATCGTGCTGTGCCCGACCCGAGGCATGGGGATCCTGCAGGTCAGCGCCGGAAACGTCGTGCTGAAGTGGGACAGTCCCGTCAAGGAAATCGTGAACCCGCAGTTCGTGAATCTCAACAGCCGAGGTGGCCTGGGCTGGCTGGAAGGTTTTAATGAGTTCATGTGTCGCTGCGGACTGGAAAGCAACGGTCATCCGGGCACCGACAGGTTCATCAACAACGTAGGCGACGAAGCCGAAATGGAACTGACACTGCATGGCAAGATCGCCAACATTCCGGCTCGCAACGTCGAAGTAATTGTGGACCGCCAGGCACCATACGCGATACGCATCAAAGGCCAGGTTGACGAAAAACTGCTGTTTGGCCCAAAACTGGAACTGCACACCGAACTCATCGTCATACCGGGTGAAACGTCCTTTCAACTGGTCGACGAAATTCGAAACGTGGGCGCTCAGGAACAGGAGTTCGAAATTCTGTACCACTCCAACTTCGGCAACCCGCTGCTGGAAGAAGGTGCACAGGTCGTCGCTTCCGTGAAAAGCGTCAAGCCCTTCAATGAGCACGCGGCTGCCGGACTGGACACATGGAATGTCTATGCCGGACCAACCACTGGCTTTGTGGAACAGGTTTATCTGCTGGAACTTAACGGTGACGCACACAACCACACGACAGCGTTGCTGCATAACAGAGCGGCCGACAAGGCAGCGACGATCAGCTGGTCACTGGATGAACTGCCCTATCTGACAGTGTGGAAAAACACAGGCGCTCTGGCCGATGGTTATGTGACCGGAATTGAACCGGGAACGAATTACCCGAATAATCGCAGCGTCGAACGGCAGGCCGGTCGGGTTCCTAAACTGGATCCGGGCGAAAGCCATAAAATGACGCTGAAGTTTGGTTTACACAGCGGTATCGAAGCCGTGGAGGCAGCGATCAATTCCGTCCGGGACATTGGTATTTCCGGTCAGCCGGTTGATGACCCAAAGATTGAAGCGATCAGACGGTGAGAAACACCGGCAGAGCCGGTGGCACCAGGAAGGCTCCCGGAAGGGAGCCGCAATACAAACTCGAAGCGCCAGCGAGTGAATCTCGTGCAATTGAGAAACACACTTGCCGACGCTGCATGCCTGCATCAACAGGTGGCCCGCTTCCGCCGGTCTCTACAAAATTGTGCAGCAGATGGAAACATGAATCCGTGATGTCAGATGCGGCTGTATCCCGACGGTGTTCGATCTGCGGCGTCGCGTCGTTTCTGCTGACGGCAGCAGTTTTCTGTTGCTGGATCGGGCTGCGATTTGGGATGAATACGCCGCCGTCGTCGACGGGTGACGAATCCAGCTACGATTCAATGGCCTGGGAACTCAGCCGCGGCCACGGATTCGCTGTCGACTACGACGATCCCGTATTCCGCGCACCGTACGACGAGGCCGCGAAAACGCAACCGGAGCTGTTCACGGTTCCTTCGTCAACGCCGGGGCCGATCGCCTTTCGGCCACCGCTGCTGTCCACCATCGCCGCTGGCCTGAACGTAGTGTTCGGTCGGCAGTTCTACGCCGTCAGAAGTTTAAACGTGCTGCTGATGGCAGCCACGGCCGGCCTGCTGGCGTGGTACGTATGCCGCAAAGCAGGATTCGTCACGGCGTTCATTGCGATTACGTTCTTCCTGATCGATGTCAGATCACGCCTGTACGCACGAAGTCTGCTGACCGAACCGCTGGCGTGTTTCCTGGCGACATTGCTGACGCTGACACTGCTGGGCATCGTCGAACACTCGAATCGCAAACGGCTGATTCTTGCCGGAATATTAACCGGAGCGTCTATGCTGACACGATCAATCGTGGTGCTGTGGTTGCCGGGACTGACGATGTTCGTGTGTTTTGTCGTTCGCCGACTTCATAAACACAGCTGGCGTGATGCTGCCGGAAGTACGGCATTGTTTGTTGCCGTCACGCTGGCAGTATTCGCGCCCTGGGGAATACGAAACGTCATGCTGCTGGACAGATTCAGTCCGATGGGAACACAAGGTCTGATGGAATTGTCGGCCGGTTACAGCGATGCAGCCTGGGACAACTTTGGCGTATGGCAGAACCTTGGTGCACAGGGATTCTTTGCTGCCGTTGACACATCCGGTCTGTCAAACGTCGAAAGCGAACTGGCGATAGCTGAAGTCAGCAGCACAACAGCCGTCGAATGGATCAGCCGCAATTGGGCAAAATCAGTCCCACTGGCCGGCATGAAGATCTTCAGCGAATTCCGTCCTCACAACGTGGTGGAGTTCATTGTACTGGCATTCGCGATGATTGGTCTGTTTACCTCAAGCCGGACCGCTGCATTGGTATTCAGTGTACTGCTGGCGACAAATGCATTTTCGGTTGCGTTGACATGGTCCGTGGAAGGCCGTTTTCTGGTGCCCCAACTATTCATCCTGCACGCGTTGTGCGCCGTGGGCGTTGGGTCCTGTGCACGCGGCCTGAAGTCGGCGTTGAACAAAACAAAACGGTCGCCGGTGGTATGAGGGAAGCCGCTGAAAGCGGGCCACAATACAAGCTCGACGCGCCAGCGAGTGGGACTCGTGCGTTTGAGAAACGCACTTGCTGACACTGCGTGTTGCTATCAGAAACGGCAAAGACTCATGATTAGCCTCAATTGCGCACGGATTTTTAGGCGGATCGAGCAAACCGTGTGTCTGCCGGAACATCGGCCGATTCTTTCGGATGTCGAACCGAACAGACTGTATCACGATGAAATTCGGTTTGCGCTGCTCCGGCATTGGCGTCGGCCTAGGTCCTACGTCGTGCACAATGCAGGTTAGCGACGCGGCTTAACATGCGGCCATGCCGCGTCAGGATGTCTCTGCGTGCAGCGGCGGCGGCGCAGATTGTTGTCGCAGGTCAAGCCAGCGTTCAAACAGCAGCGTGTCCATCCGCAGTTCAAAGTAATTCTGAAACGGCATGTCAACCTCCGACACGACAAGCCCGGCGAATTTGTGGTCGGCAAGGATGTCAAAAATGCCCATGCAGAATTCACGAGACGTGTACATCGGCCGATGTTCGGTCGGCCCCGGCAGATAGCCAGGCATATGGATGTGCCTGATGCACTCGGATGCTCGTTCGAACACACCACGCACCAGAGCAAATAATTCCTCGACAGGTGCGTCATGCAGCGAAAACTTCCAGATGTGTTCCATGTCCAGAGTTACGGAACCCTGCTCATGGACCCATGCGTCAAAACTGTCCGCTGGCACTCGTTGGTTCTCGATCGCCAGGGGAATTTTCGGATCGATCGCTCGCAGTGGTTCGGCGTAGCGGCGGAACATTGGCTCATGAATCACGACCGCCGATACGTTCAGTTCGGCAGCCAGCCGACAGCAGTTTCGCAGGTGAGTCTCATTCAGCTCGGGCTTATTCGGAAAGTGCAGCGCATAGTCCATTTCAAAATCGCTTGAGATCCGGACGACGTCATCAACGCATTTCAGCACAGAAGCGTCCAGATACAGCTCGGCGCTGCGAAACCCTGCATCGTACGCCTGTTGAAAGGCAGACAGTTCGGGCAGAAATTTGGTGGCAAGTTTCAGCATCAACATATTTTCCGATTGAGTTCGCACACTTCCGGTCGCGGAAGTCAATGTTTTTCGCAGCGGAGCTTCTGGGCAGACCGAATTCTCAGGCCAGTGCGCGTCTATCGTGGCCACGAAATAGCGTAATACGCTGCAATGACGACTTCGGCAGACGCGAATTCCCTCTCAATTATCGGCGTCCCTGGTCAACACAGCCAGTTTCTTCCGCTGAGCTTCACAGCCGTCAGCCCCATATCTGCAGGCGAAAACGTTTTTTCGCGCAAAAACAGGTTGCCGCTGAATCGAGATTCGCCACCCACCAGAACGACGTGTTCGTCCTGCACATCAGCTCACATGTCCGGCGGAACGGGTCCACTTTGGATTCCGCCAGGATTGCTGTAACGGATCGCCGCATTACCCGCTTTGGTTATTACTGCCAACAAAACACCTTGCAGGAGCGGAACAATGCCAGACGGATCACGAAAACGCCGATTTGCAACCAACCCAGCCAAACGAGAATGGTATGCCCACCATCGAGCCCTCCGATTCGCACGCCGCTTCGGAATCTGTGCCGCGTAATGATGCGAATGCCTCTCAGTTACAGCGTTTCACGCTGACTTGTGGCCACGAAGAACGCTTTTCGATAGTCGTTTCGTTACTCCCACGAGCCAGTATCGTCTACGACAATAAGTGAACCGCTGTAGACACCGACTTGAATCAAATCTCGAAGATCGCCAGCACAGAGCCGCAGCTTTGTTGCACTGGCGCCCCGCTTCCGCAGTTGTTGCCGAAGCCCACCCGCGAGATCCCAGAGCCGCCTGAATTCATGGTTTCGCGGTCTGAAAGCACCTCCCCGCAAACGGTTGATCGTGGTACAGCTACCGCACAAACACGGCTGCGCGGTGCGTGACAGCATCCTGAGATTCCCGGAATCGTCTGCGAACCGTGTGCTTGTTCTACCAAGGATGGACACTTCACATGTTCAGAACCCCGATACTGCTTCTTCTTTTCGTATGCACGTGCGGACCTGCCATCGCTCAAGTGCGGCAGTTTCCGTATGAGGCGCGAGTTGTCGTAGAGCAGACTTATGTCCGCAGCGGCGGCGGCGAAGCCTTTTATCCGACCGCACAACTGCGCCGCGACGCCAACGTCACTGTGCGTCGGCACGATCCCGGTGGGTGGTATATGATCGATCCGCCCAAGGGCAGTTTCAGCTGGATTCCCTCAAAACACACGCGACGCCTCTCGTCCGATTCAGCGGAAGTGCTGGAAAGCAATGTCGTCGTTTTCGTCGGCAGTTCCTTTGGCGATGAAACTCACGTCTGGCAGCGGAGGATGATGGCCGGAGAAAAAGTGACCGTGCTGGGCGAACAGCAGGTCGACACCCTGTCGGGCCCCAAACAGATGCTGAAAATTGCGCCGCCGAAACGAGAATACCGATGGTTGCCTGGTTCGGCCGTGATTCCTGTCGGCGAGACAGCTCGTGCTGATCACGATCGTAATCCCTATGCCGTGCCTTCCAACGCCATCCGCCCTGGTCCGGAACAACGCAACGCGACAACCGCACTAGGTCCGCAGCAAGGCAATTCTTCGGTCTCACCAAGCAAACAGCTGCTGAAACTGAAGCAGATCCGCGAAGAGCAGCGACAGTTGCAGGCGATCGATCAAAGATTTCGCAGCATGATTATGGCCCCGCCGTCAAAGTGGAAACTGGACTCTGTGGAAGCCGATTACCGCGAACTGCAGAACGGTGCGAAGTACAAACCGGTGGCCGGACAGATCGATCTTCGCTACCCGGCCATCAAACGTTATCGCCTGCGAAAGGCCGAATGGGATGACCTGGACCGACTCACCTCGGAAACAGAGAAGCGTGATTCTGAGCTGCTGGCCAAACAATTCAACCTGCCGCAGACCACAACGTCGCAGATGATGGCCAACCAGCAGTTCGTTGTGGGACCGCAACCCAGTGTCTTCGGACCACAACTGCAGCCGGTTCCTGAGCAGTCGCCACTGCCATTTCCTTCATTCGCGAACGGGACCACAATTGGTTCGACCGCGCCCAACTCGACAATTCCGAACGTTTCTGAGGGACCGCCAATCCCGACGACGACGGTCAGCAACAACGGAATTTCACCGATTCCCGCCTCCAGCCGCTACATCGGCGCAGGCATCATTCAGCGTAGCACTGGAACGGAAAATGAATCGTATTTGCTGACATCATCGTCCGGAAAAGTCCTGGCCCATCTGACTCCCACAGAATCCGTGAGCCTCGAAAAATTCGTCGGTAAAGCCGTGGGACTTCACGGGAAACGATGGTTCGAAGATAAGACTCAACATGATGCGATCGAAGTGAGTGGCGTCGAAGTCGTGCGTATTCGGCAATAGTGCGGTATCTGTGGCGACCGGATTCGAGCGATCGCTCGAATCAGCGCGGCCCACTCCATCTGATCACTGCGAAAACACATGCGAAACGAACGGTCGTTGCTCTGAGAGATTCTGATTCCATGACTTGAATCTTTTTTGTGAATTTCATGTCCAATGCAGCTGCAGATATTGCCGGTATTCAGAGCACGTTGCGTAACTCGTTCGACAACTGGTGTTTACGACGACAGATTTGTGGCGTCGCGAAATAATCACGCGACAACTCACCTTGACCCATTTCAGGAATCCAAATACGTTTCGGGCATGTTGATGAACGTTGTGAATGCAGCGTTGACAGCAAACCGTTGTTAAGCCAATCGCCCCCGGAAGCAGCTTGAGTCCTCCGCCCCCCTGGGACTCGTTGCTTCCGGGACTTATTGAAACCCCCAGCGTTTTCGCTGGGGGTTTCTTTATTATGACGTTATTATGATGTTAATCGTCAGTCTCGATGGCCTCTTTGATTCGCATCACGTCGGAAAGTTTCACGAGTCCGTGAATGTGGTCTATGCCATTCAGCATGGTATTCTGAGCCGTCTTGAACGTGACATCCGGTTTCACTAGCTGCCACGCACAGAGTGGGTCAATTTTGGGTTCACCTCCATCGAGATCCGGTGCGTACTTCCATCCATTTCGAGCCGACCAACGCCAAATAGTGGCCGCTGGATCGCCAGGAACGATGTCCTCCGGCTGCAATGGCGTGAACGTTCCAGTCTTAACACTTGACAATATAAAACTCAGCGTCCGTA
>JAPYTO010000008.1 GCA_029941865.1 Fuerstiella sp.
GCGATACCCCAGCTTTTCTTCAAGCGAGAATCCTTAACGGCGTTGCGCAACGCCCACGTGTTCAAACCGGACGTTGTCATCACTCCGGGAATAACCCTTCCGCCATCTGTCGTGTCAGTTATTCCGAGTGAATCGACGTTCCAGCACTTCCAACGCTCGAGCGACATCCGGATCGACGCTGATTTCATCACTGGTGCGGGCTCGAAACGCGGTGCGGTGAGTGTTCTCAACTGCCACGTGTGGGGCAATTCCCGTGCCCGCATAGTTCTGATGTTCAGGTGAATAGAACTTGGCGGTCGTCAGTTTTAGGCCGGTGCCCCCGGGCAGGTGGATGATGCTTTGCACCGACCACTTGCCGTATGTCCTGCGGCCGACGATTGTACCGCGTTGGTGATCGTTGATGGCCCCCGCGACGATTTCACTGGCACTGGCACTGTTTTCGTTGACCAGAAGGACCAGCGGCACGCTGCGAGTATTGTATGAGTTGGCTCGAAACGTCTGGGTCTGATCGAACGAACGGCCCTCGGTCGATACCAGCACACCCCGATCGATGAAGCGGTCGATGACGTTTGCGGCTGTGTCCAACAGACCGCCCGGATTGTCCCGCAGATCCCAGATCAACGATTTCATCCCTCGTCTCTCCAGATCTCGCAAAGCCGCATCCATTTCTTCTTCGGTGGAGTTCTGGAAGCCGGTCATGCGAATGTAGCCGATGCCCCGGTCCTGATCCAGAATCAGCGAACTGGTGACACTGCGTACGACGACAGATCGCCGCGTCAGCACGCTGCGATTGATTTTTCCGGCGGTTGTTTCGTAAGCAATGTCAACCTGACTGCCACGCTGCCCGCGAAGAAGTCCGGCCGCCTCGTCGGTGGTCAGATCGCGACACTCCTGACCGTCGATTTCAACAATGAAGTCACCGGGACGCAGTCCGCCTTCTTCCGCTGGACTGTCCAGCAGGACATTGACCAAATGCATGCCCTTGCCTTTCTCGCCTTCCATTTCGATGCCAATACCAACAAATTCTCCCTGAATGCTGCCAAACAGATCGTTGTAACGGTCGGGCGTCAGGAAGTGGCTGTAATCGTCAAGTGCGTTGCAGCTGCCAAACAGATATTCCATGACGACGGCAGTATCCGGTATGCCAACCTGCCGTTTGGCGAGTTCACAAACTTCAGTCACGACCATTCGAGCTTCCAGACGACTGGCAACACGACGATTCCAATAGTTACTGGTCAATTGCTTCCGCAGCTTCTCTGCCGCCGGACGAAATGCACTCTTCACGTGAGCGTCCAGGAAACGATCATTCCCTAAAGCCATGTACAGGCTCTCAGTGCCGTGTGCAATCAGTTTTGTGGCAGAGATTTTGGTAACGTATTCCAGTTGAACACGTGTCAGTACGTCTTCCATCAGGTCCAATGCTTCGGCCCGGCCCTGCCGCAGTAGTTTTTCCTGGAAACTGCGATCCGAATAGCGGCGGTCCACCGAAAAATGAACACGTGTGCGGCGCAGAGCGTATTTCAGATTGCCGTCTTCCGGAAACTTCTTCAGAGCGGCTTCGTACAGGCGAATCGCCTCCACTCGCTGATTCAGATTCTCCAGTTCTTCCCCAAAGCGGAAGGCCTCCGACGCAGTCCACCGGCCCTCTTCGATCGCCGTGAGGTTTTCTGTGATCTGGTCAGAGCTGACGGTATCAGCGGAAAATAGCTCAACTGCAGGAAGACATTGGCAATTCATGCCAAATGTCACCGCCGTGATGGCCGCCAACACCCATTTGTACGCTAAAGAAAGTCTCAACCGCTGCATTGGTTCCCCCCTCACGTCGAATCTGATCAGCAGAGACCGATCGTAATTCGACTGACTTTCGCTGCCAAAGGGTGAGGCGAGCATCATGCCGCATTTGGTGTCATCCGTGAACAGTCCTCAGCCGATTGCCGAAGTCGTCCCCATTGTTCGTTGCGTGGCAGACTGCCACAGTTCAAAGGCTCTTCATGACTCCGAATGCGTAACACTTGATCGACAACACTGTCGACCAGGGTGGGTCAATGCACAGAAGACGCCGTTCTTCCTGTGATCAGATTGCGTAGGGGCAAGCAAGGCTGATCGTTCACATGACCTTCGATCCGAAACCATGCCCACCACCATAATGACGAACGCCATCTGCGGTGAGCACAAGTCGAATATACGGCGGCTTTTGCAGCTGGTCAAACGGTTGTTTCCCTTAAGGATTTCCCACCGCATCAATTCGGCATAAACCTCACAACAGAAAGACTTTACCTATCTTCACGACCAGGGTCGAATATGACGATTACGACGTCTGCACCCATAATTCGCGAAACAGGCGGCATTTCACGCGCAGAAAGATATGTCTGCAGGGAACGCATCAGATATTCCGGCGGCCCACAAATTCCGGACGAATCCGCTCCTGTGGTATCTTGAGTGGACACGACGTTCCCACCCTCAGAGTGACTGCGGTCGCTATCGTTTCGTTTGGCGGCGTGAGAATCGTTTCATCCGTCAGACTGATTTTCGCGATGTTGCAAATACGACTGCTCACCGGTTCGCGCGTCTTGTTTTCACAATGAACGTTTCTTAGAACACGGCGGACAGTTTTCTGCACAGTCATCCGGGACGGGCCAACAGTTTCACTCGTCGGAGCACCGGCGGACGGGGATTGTCCGTCCTGCAGAAAACGTGGACACGACAAAGTACGATTCCACGCCAAACCAGAGCAAAAAAGGTTTACTTCAAGTGTATCGAGTTTTGATCACCGATGGGCTGCACGCCGCCGGCATGCAGATTCTGGAGCAGACCGAAGGCGTCGAACCGGTCGTCATGCCCGACCTGTCGCCTGAGCAGCTTCGTGAAGAACTGAAAAACGTCGATGGCATCATCGTGCGCGGCAAGACAAAACTGACGCCCGAGGTGCTGGAAGGCCAGCCACGACTGAAAGTCGCAGTGCGAGCCGGCGTCGGTGTCGACAACATCAATTTAGACGCAGCCACGGCGGGCGGCATTCTGGTGATGAATACGCCCACCGGAAATACCACCAGCACGGGGGAACATGCATTCGCGATGATGATGGCTTTATCGCGAAACATCGCTCCTGCAGCAGCTTCCATGCGAGCCGGCAAGTGGGACAAAAAAATGTTCCAGGGCACTCAGCTGTCCGGCAAGACGCTGGCCGTCATTGGGCTGGGCAGAATCGGCCTGACGGTTGCCAGCCGAGCACAGGCATTTGAAATGAAGGTCCTGGGATACGACCCGTTTCTGTCCGAAGAACGAGCCAAAGAATACGGCATTGAACTGTACCGTGACGTCGACGAAATCGTATCGAAGTGCGACTTTCTGACTGTACACACGCCACTGACCGATGAAACTCGCGGCATCATCAATGCTGAACGCCTGGCCTCCATGAAAAAGGGCGCTCGCATTATCAACTGTGCTCGAGGCGGAATTGTCGATGAGACGGCTCTGGCCGATGCGATCGAATCAGGCCACATCGCCGGCGCCGCACTGGACGTGTTTACCAAAGAGCCACCGGTGGATCGTCGGCTGGTGGATCTGCCGCAGGTCGTCACGACACCGCACCTGGGTGCCTCAACCGATGAAGCTCAGGAAATGGTGGCCGTCGAAGCGGCTGATATCATCACCGACTACCTGGTGAACAACAATATTCGCTACGCCATCAACATGGCTCCGGTCTCCGGTGCCGAAATGGAAGACCTGAAGCATTATCTCAGCCTGACGTATCGACTGGGCCTGCTGTCGGCTCAAATGATCAAGGGCCAGGCACTGCAGGCTGCCGAAATCGATTTCCGCGGCGAGGCTGCTGACAAGAAGACCAGACTGCTGACGTCTGCGTTTGCCGTCGGTTTGCTGGAAGCAGCCCTGGACGCAAACGTCAACATCATCAACGCCACGTCCATCGCCAAGTCTCGCGGCATTGCTCTGACGGAAACAGCCAGCGGGAGTTCTGAGAACTTCGCGTCCATGATTTCTATAAAACTGACCACCGATCAGGGCCAGTTTGAAGCAGCCGGAACAATCTTCGGTCATCAGTTCCTGCGTCTTGTGAAACTTGGGCCTTACTGCTTTGAAGCCTTCCTGGACGGCGTGCTACTGGTCTACCGACATCGTGATGTCCCTGGCCTGATCGGCTATATCGGTACTGTTCTGGGCAAGCACAATGTCAACATCGCCAACATGGCGCTGGGACGCGAAGCCAACCAGCCAGGCGGCGACTCGGTGGCTGTACTGAACCTCGACAACGAGCCGTCAGCCGAAGCATTGGCAGAAGTGTTGAATCACGAGGAAGTCAGTGGTGTCGAGATCGTGCGATTGCCGACGGCCGGTGCCAGTCTGCCGTGGCTCAGCGGCAGCTGAGTTCACGCCAGGACATCCGTCACAACTTCACCGTGCACATCCGTCAGCCTGAAGTCACGCCCCTGGAAACGATACGTCAGACGTTCGTGATTGATGCCCAGTTGCTGCAGAATAGTAGCGTTCAGATCGTGAATGTGGACGGGCTTCTCTGTGATGTTGTAGCTGAACTCGTCAGTCGCTCCGTAGACCATGCCGGCTTTGATGCCGGCACCGGCCATCCAGATACTGAAGCAGCGCGGGTGATGGTCTCGACCATAGTTGTCGCGACTTAGTTTTCCCTGGCAGTAAACGGTACGCCCAAACTCGCCGCCCCAGATCACCAGAGTGTCGTCCAGCAGGCCACGTAACTTCAGATCCTGCACCAATGCCCATGACGGCTGGTCAATGTCTTTGCACTGTGCCGGCAACGAATTGGCGACATCTCCGTGCTGGTCCCAGCCGCGATGGAACAACTGCACGAAGCGGACACCACGTTCCAGCATGCGACGAGCCAGCAGACAGCTGGCCGCAAAGGTACCGGGTTGAGTGACTTCGGGGCCGTACATTTCCTGAACACTCTTCGGTTCACCCTGAATGCTCATCAGCTCCGGCATCGACGTCTGCATTCGGAACGCCATTTCATACTGGGCAATCCTGGCCTGGGTTTCTGGATCGCCGACAGTATCGAGTGTCTGCTGATTCATTTTGGCAAGACGGTCAAGCATCCGTCGACGAGCAATGTCGCTGACTCCGTCGGGATTGGACAGATACAGGACCGGGTCTCCTTCCCGCCGCAGACCGACTCCCGAGTACCGGCTGGGCAGAAAGCCAGCTCCCCAAAGTCGGTTGTATAAAGCCTGAGCCGTCTGCCGCCCCGACCACGAAGGTGTCATCACCATAAAGGACGGCAGTTCACGATTTTCGGCACCCAGGCCGTAGCTAAGCCACGATCCCAGACTTGGCCGGCCCGGCAGTTGGTGCCCCGTGCAAATATAGGTGATGGCCGGGTCGTGGTTGATGGCTTCGGTATGCATTGAACGAATGACGCACAGGTCATCCATCATGCTGGCGGTGTAAGGCAGAAGTTCGCTGACCCAGGCGCCGGATTCACCGTGCCGATTGAACTTGAACTTCGATGGAGCAATCGGAAATCGCTTCTGTTTAGAAGTCATCGTTGTCAGCCGCTGGCCGTTACGCACGGATTCCGGTAAATCCTTGTCGTACCAGTCGTCCATCGCGGGCTTGTAGTCGAACGTGTCCTGTTGACAGGGTGCTCCCGCCATAAACAGCCAGACTGCGCGCTTCGCTTTCGGAGCGTACTGTCGCAGAAACTCGGGGACCTCGCCGGTGGCCATACCACTGGCATTGTCGGCGTTCAGACTTGCCAGCGCCGCCGTTCCCAGCCCCATCGCTCCTTTGGCGAAGAAATGACGTCGGGTTTCAGCCAGCATGTGTTGTTGGGAAAGGCTCATTTGTTAATCACTTCATCCAGATTCAGGATCAGATTTCCGACCATCGTCCACGCAGCCAGTTCTTCCGGAACGATATCGGCCCGCGCTTTTGTTTCGCCAACTTCCAGCAGACGTTTCGCAGACTCAGGATCGGCTTTGTAGTCCGCCAGGTTGGCTTTGTAGTCAACAACCAGTCCCTGAACTTCGGCATCTGATGGCTGGCGCAGTACGGCCTGCTGCAGCATCCACTTCGCACGTTCGGCGGGTGTCGGGCCAGATTCGCTGAAGGATTGCTCGGCCAGTCCCCGCGCACATTCCACGTACTGCGGATCATTCATCAGCAACAACGCCTGCAATGGCGAATTCGTCCGTTCACGCCGTACGACGCAGGCCTCACGAGACGGCGCGTCGAAGGTACTCATCTGTGGTGGCGGAGACGTACGTTTGATGAACGTATACAGAGTACGACGATGAACTTTGTCGCGACCTTCGTCCTTCTTGAAGCGGACGGTGTTCGAACCGGAATAGCCAACGGCAAACCACAGGCCGTCGGGCTGCGGTGGTTTTACGCTCGGCCCGCCCATTTTCTCCGACAACAGACCACCGACGTGCAGTGCGTGATCCCGCAACTGCTCTGCATCCATACGAAACCTCGCGCCACGCGACAGAAATCGGTTCTCTGGATCCATTTCATACGCGGCCGCATCCAGCTTCGCTGACTGCCGATACGCAGCCGACATCACAATCAGCCTGACCAGATGCTTGACGTCCCAGTCGTGCTGAGCACCGTCCAGCTGCGGCTTCATAAATTCCGCACAGAGCCAGTCCAGCAACATAGGGTGCGTGGGCGGCTCGCCCTGTGAGCCAAAATCTTCTGAGGTTTTTACCAGACCTGTGCCGAAGAACTGCTGCCAGATGCGATTGACGGTGACTCGTGAAGTCAGTGGATGATTATCGGCCGTCAGCCAGCGCGCAAGTCCGAGTCGGTTGTCGGGAGCACCCTGCGGCAGTCCAGGAAGCACGGCTGGCACGGCGCGTGTCACCTGCTTGCCCTTTTGATCGTACTCACCTCGGGTCAGCATGTAAGCGGCAGTCCGTTCCTTTTTCTCGCGATACACCAACGTGGTTGGGGCAGACTTGCGGATACTATTGAGACTGTCATCGGCCGCTTTGAACTCTTTCTGCAGCGGAGCTACGGTCTTCTGTGACTCAACCCAGGCGAATTCCAGGAAGTGGTCCATCAGCGTCTGCGTTTCGTCATCCGTGCGTTTGTCGGTGGGCTTCGTCAGAACCGCACGGACGTTCTTCGGCAATGATTTTCCTTTTGCCGCGACCTGATCCTTGTGCCACTGAACAAAGGAATCGTACAGCGGCTGCTGATCGTTGCGGCTGACCAGACCGGCCTTGTCCCAATGCACGGTCCCGTCAAACTGAGTGAACGCCCAGCCTTTGATTTCGTTGCCGGGCTTGAATCCGACATCCGCCGCAGGAACTTCCAGACGCACCCATTCGCCGACCGCTGGCAGGTCACCCATTCGTTTGCGGCTGACAGAATTGTTCTTGCCCCAGTCGATGTGGTCCCCGCCCCAGTAGGCTCGATGATTCCAGCTGCCGTCGTTCCACTGCAGCATAATTTCTTTGGGTGGATTTTTCGCGTCCAGATGCACATAACAGAAGAATACGTCACCCGCACCGACTTTTAACGGCTCTGGTGCGTTGTCAAAGAGGTGCTGACTTAGACCGGTCGCCGTTCTAACGCTGCTGGACTGGCCGCTGAACACAGGCGCCGGAGCCTGTACGAACTTCCACGGCGTGTTGCCCTGAGCCTTCGCGCCGGCCGGTATGGCGTCTTCGACCCAGACGAACTCGATGGGCTCTGCCAGGATCCTTGCCCGAGGTGATTCCGGCTCGACGTACTGAATCGAAGCAAGATACTGCTTCAACTTCCGCTGCGCTGCGTCACGTTGCGTCTCCAAATCTGCGATCTGCTGTTTCTGCTGGCCGGTCAGGACCTTCAGAATCGGCGCCGGGTCCTTTTTATTGCCGTCCAGTGGTGCCCCGTCAATGCTGTTGAAGTACGCGTAAAGGGAATAGAAGTCGTTCATCGTCAATGGATCAAATTTGTGGTCGTGGCACCTTGTGCAGTCCAGAGTCAGCCCCATGAACACCGTGCCCGTCGTGACCACTCGATCTACCACGTTGCGGACGTGGACTTCTTCGGTGATGGAACCACCTTCGCTGGTTGTGACATGGCAGCGGTTAAAACCTGTGGCAACGATCTGTTCGTCGGTGGGATTTTCCAGTAGATCACCCGCCAGCTGTTCGATTGTAAAAACGTCAAATGGTTTATTCTGGTTAAAGGCATTGACGACCCAGTCGCGGTACGCCCACATTTCACGATAATTATCCAGATGCAGCCCGTGAGTATCGCCATATCGAGCGGCGTCCAGCCAGTACCTTGCCATGTGTTCCCCGAAACGCGGAGAACTGAGCAGTCGTGTGACGACGGTCTGGTAGGCCTGCGGTGATTCGTCCGCGACAAAGGCATTAACTTCCGCGACCGTCGGCGGCAAACCGTTCAGATCCAGAGTCAATCGACGGATCAACGAAACTCGATCAGCTTCCGTACCCGGTGTCAGTCCTTTCTGCGACAAACGTGCACGGACAAACTGATCGATTTCAGTGACCACGGAAGTACTGTCACTCACGACGGGAACCTCCGGGCGCTGAACTTCCGTGAAGGCCCAGTGCCTGCCCCATTCAGCGCCCTGGGCGATCCAACGCTGTAGAATGTCCACTTCACTGGCCGTCAGAGTCTTTCCCGAATCTTCCGGCGGCATCTTCAGGTCGGCGTCGGTGGTCAGAATGCGGGCAATCAGTTCGCTGTCTGCGGAATGTCCCGGGACGATTGCCCTGACGCCGCTTTCCAGCAGTTTCTTCGCATCGACTTCAACATCCAGACGCAAGCCCGCCTGTCGTTCTGCTGCGTCCGGACCGTGGCAACGAAAACACTTGTCCGACAGAATGCCACGTACCTGACGCTGGAAAGAAATTTGTTCAGCTGGAGACGACGCGGCGCCGACAACAGAAATAGCCAGGGCAAGGGCAGCAGAATATGCGTTCATGATGGTCTGTGTCGTCTGCGCTATTGGTGGGGAGGGAGAAACGGCAGATGGGGGCGGGGACAACCTTCGTTCCAAGGTGAATTTCCGGAAGATTGCAAGTTTGATCTGCACAGATTCATGTTCATTTTGCAGATGCTGTAGTTTACCCGGCAGGCGATGGAAACTCATCGCCTTTTCACAGACTCCCTCATTTCGGAAGCCGTAAGCACTTCCTGCTTCGCTTCTCTGAGATTATGCCTGAAACCGCGGGGAACCCACTCGATCCCGGAATCGGGTGAGTTTACTTTTCGGCGACTCGTGATACCGTAGGTGGTGGGGCTCAGGCGAATTTCTGATGGTTTTTGCGGCCCCCACGCTGATCAACGGCCGTCGGCAGGCAAATCAATTGCCATCTTGTTAACAACGTTAGTTCCGCCGTCCACGGTCGGGCGCATCGATTTGATTTGGGAAATGTTTCATGACAACAGCCAATCTTTCTTTGGATGGAAAAGATTACGAACTCCCGGTGGTTACCGGCAGTGAAGGCGAAGTCGGTGTCGACATTGGCAAGCTGCGAGCGCAGTCCGGGGCCATTACTGTTGATCCCGCCTTCACCAGCACCGGAGCGTGCAACAGCGCGATCACATTCATTGATGGCGAAAAAGGGATCTTGCGTTATCGCGGATACCCCATCGAACAACTGGCAGAGAAGTCCGACTTTGTCGAAGTTGCCTGGTTGCTGCTGTATGGCGAACTGCCGAATACTAAGCAGTTGACGAAGTTTCGCGCTCAGCTGACATACCACAGCCTGATCCACGAAGACATGAAAAAGTTCTTCGAGGGCTTTCCCAATAACGCTCACCCGATGGCCATGCTGTCGGCAATGGTCGCTTCGCTGTCGGCGTACTATCCGGAAACCGAAGACGAAAATCACGAACAGAACATCGTGCGACTGATTGCCAAGGTGCGAACTCTGGCGACGTACGCGTACAAAAAGTCCATCGGCCAGCCGATGGTCTATCCGCAGAACCGGTTGAACTACTGCGAAAACTTCCTGCACATGATGTTTGCTGTGCCGTGCGAGAGCTACGAAGTCAATCCGATTCTCGCTAAAGCACTGAACATGTTGCTGATCCTGCACGCGGATCACGAACAGAACTGCAGCACATCGACGGTGCGAATGGTGGGCAGCAGTCGAGCCAACATCTTCGCGTCCATTTCCGCAGGCATCTGCGCCTTGTGGGGGCCGTTGCATGGCGGAGCAAATCAGGCTGTGCTTGAAATGCTGCAGATGATCGACGACGACGGTGGTGACTATCAAAAGTGGGTTCAGAAGGCCAAAGACAAAGATGACGGATTCCGTCTGATGGGCTTCGGACACCGCGTTTACAAGAACTTTGATCCCCGCGCAACCATTCTGCGCAAGATGTCCGACGAAGTGCTGGCAGAACTGGGCGTCGAGGATCCATTGTTGGACATCGCCAAGAATCTGGAGAAGGTCGCATTGGAAGACGAGTATTTCGTCAGCCGCAAGCTGTATCCGAATGTCGATTTCTACAGCGGCATTCTGTATCGCGCGATGGGCATTCCCACGAACATGTTCACCGTCATGTTTTCCATCGGACGGCTGCCCGGTTGGCTGGCTCACTGGAAGGAGCTACGCGACGAAGATTCCCGCATCTACCGACCTCGACAAATCTACATCGGAGCGACCGAACGAGATTACGTCGATCTCAACCAGCGCGGCTAGGGCGAAATCATTATTCACTGAACCCGTAGTCACAGTCGCGGCAACATGTTCGTCTGAGGCCACGGGTTCATCGTTTCCATTGAAAACAATTTCACCGCTAAACGCCCCGTTAGAACGACATGTCAGACACTCCCCTCAACATCGCCGTAAATGGTGCCGCCGGTCGCATGGGACAGCGCATTGTGGCGTTGACGATCGCCGACAAGGAACTGAACCTCGCCACGGCCCTCGAACATGCGACAAACCCTCGACTTGGGGAAGACGCGGGCGAAGTCTGCGGTGCCGGGACGTGCGGCGTCGCCATCACTTCACAACTCTTCGATCGAGTGGACGCGGTCATTGATTTTTCATTGCCGGAAGCTCTCGATTCGATTCTTGTGCCCTGCGAAGAGCGCCGCATTCCATTGGTGATTGCGACCACAGGCTACACCGACGAGCAGCGTGAACAGATTGCATCCGCCGCTCAAAGTACGCCTATCGTGATGGCCCCCAGCATGAGCATGGCCGTCAATCTGGTGATGAAGCTGGTTGAAGACGCGGCCCGAGTCCTGCGGGACAACACCGATGGCGTTGATGTCGAAATCATCGAACGCCATCATCGATTCAAAGAGGACGCTCCCAGCGGTACGGCGCTACACTTCGGCAAGATCGTCGCAGAACAGATGGGGCAGGAGAGTCACGTCCACGGTCGCGAGGGTCGTCCCGGACAGCGACCACACAATGAAATCGGCTACCACGCCCTTAGAACCGGCGACAACGTCGGTGAACACACGATTGTCTTCGGCATGCTGGGTGAGACAATCGACCTGACCGTCCGCGGTCATACTCGTGACAGCTACGCCTATGGTGCACTGGCCGCAGCAAAATATGTGGTCACACAGGGAGCGGGCTTGTACTCCATGAAAGACGTGCTCGGTCTGTAATTCTCGACCGTAAACCAGCAGCTCTGCTGGTGAGCACTCACGAGTGCTTTGCCGTTTTTGATACAGGCACGCGACGCAAGCGAGTGTGTTTTCAAGCGCACGGGACCCACTCGCTGGCGCTTCGAGCTGGTATTACGGATCCGTTCAGGGGACTTCCTCATACCACCGGCTCTGCCCGTGGTCCCGATTCCGTCATCCGGCAAACGTCTGACTGGCTCCATCGACGCGGATTATCTGCCCACTGACAAAACGAGCGGCGTCAGTACACAGGAAGCCAACCACGGAAGCAACCTCTTCCGGGCGACCGTACCGTTCCAGAGTGCCTTCGGTGGCGAGCTGTTCCTTGTCGATTTCATGAATGCGCAGAAAGCGTTCTGTGACCGTGCCGCCGGGGGCAACACTGTTCACAGGAATATTGTGCGGCCGCAGTTGTTCTGCAAGACAACGGGTCCACGCGTGAACTCCGGCCTTGGCCACGCTGTAGATCGAACCCTCCGGCCGACCGACACAGCCCGCGATGCTCCCGATCGTTATTATTCGCCCCTGTTTACGAGCCATCATTTCTGCCGCCACGGCACGGCAACACAACATTGTGCCCAGCAGATTGCGGTCCATCACGCTTTTCAGATCGTCGACTGAGATCTGAAGACAGTCATCGTGGTCGGGCCGACCACCGCGTCCGACGGCTGTGCCACCCGCGCCGATGTCACCACCGGCACAGCAGACAAGAATGTCAATCTGCTGCCACTTGTTCCGAATCTCATCAGCAACACGTTGAACATCATCTTCGCTGGTCACATCGCCCCACGTCGCCATAACCTCAGCGTCGGTTCTGTTGGCAATGTCAGCGGCCAGTTCTTCCATCGTGCCACCTTCGTCGAAGGTCCGCGGACTATCCGACCGACTTCCGTGAACGGCAACCCTCGCTCCCAATCGAGCAAGTTCTTCGGCCATGACCTTCCCCAGCCCACGTGAGGAACCGGTAACCCATGCAACCTGAGACGCGAGTGGCTTAGTTTCAGTAGTCATAATTGTCGTTTCGAGAGATTGGTACCAACGGAACATGTGAGGCAACAGAAATCATGATCTGCCGAATGCCGGATTACCCGATCCAACGACGGACGTGTGACTGGACATCATCAGGCATTCGCGTGATTCTAAGGATTGTCAGTCCTGACCTCCACGCTGCCGGGTTTCTGCCGGGAAATGCACATGAACATTGCCACGATGTTGCCTGCCCACCTGATTCATTTTCTGTCCTGTTTGCATGCAGCGACTGCCCACGCCGGTGATCCGGGCGGTTTCCTGACAACGGACAATGCCTCCGGCACGCCGTCTGCAGCCACGGCAATCGCAGAACAGACAACTCGCCTGACCATTCGGCTGGTTGATGCCGACACAAATGCGCCACTGCACGGCGTCGTTCGGGTCGTGCGCGATTCAGACGGACAACAAATAAAACTCCCCGAATTGATTGAGCGCGAGAACGGATGGTACACAACAACGCCTGTTGCTTCGGTGGCTGTTCCGGCAACCAGTCTATCAATCGAAGCGATTCGAGGACTGCAGACGGAACTGGCTCGCGTCCAGGTGGACGCAACGGCCGCCGAAAACGTGACTGTCACCCTGCGTCTGAAACGATTCCACGACGCCAGGAAACGAGGATGGAGGAATGGCAATACACACCTGCACATTATGAAACGAACGCGTCAGGAAGCGGAACGGTATCTGCGCGAAGTTCCCGAATCGGACGGGCTGGAACTTGTCTACCTGTCGCATCTGCGCCGTATTCCGGATGAAGAGACCTACGTGTCCAACGGCATCGTCGAGCAGGGGCTGACGGGTGACACATTCAGCAAGCTGTCTGACGGAAAGGTCCTGTTTCGGCCAGGAGAAGAACATCGCCACAACTTCGGGCGTGGCGGCGAAGGATTCGGCCACGTGATGTTGCTGGACATCGTGAAGCTGATTCGCCCGGTCAGCATTGGCCCCGGTATCATGCGCAGCGGCACGGACGGAATTGCTCTGCAACGCGGCATTCGCGAAGCTCGGGGGGACGGAGCAACAGTTGTCTGGTGCCATAACACCAACGGCTTCGAAGACATCCCAAACTGGGTGACGGGCACGTTAGATGCGCAGAACATCTTCGACGGAGGTAATCGCGGCAGTTACAAAGACTCATTCTATCGGTACCTGAACATCGGTCTGCGCATTCCGTTTTCGACAGGAACGGACTGGTTCATCGACGATTTTTCCAGAGTGTATGTACCGCTGCAGGGAAAACTCAAAAGTGAAGCGTGGCTGAAGCAGCTGAAAGCCGGACGAACATTTATCACGAATGGGCCATTCCTGGAATTCTCCGTGGACCATCACGACATCGGAGACTCGCTTCAACTGTCCGACGCAAAAGAAGTTCGAGTGACGGCGAAGGCAGCTGGCCGGGCCGACTTTCACAGCATCGAACTGATTCAAAATGGCAATGTGATTGGCGGGGTAGACGCAAAACCTGACGGCGGCCACTACACAGCTGAGTTGAATGATACTGTCCTGCTGAATGAGCCCTGCTGGCTGGCCGCCCGAACACCGATCGAAGGATCGAAGAACGAATTTGGCCAGCCCATCTACGCGCATACAAGCCCGATTTACGTGGACTTTCAGGGACGCCGCCCCTTTCGCACAGAAGTTGCGCTGGAGTTGATCGGCGACATTGAAGACAGTCTGCAGAGCATTCGTGAAAAGGCGTCTTTTGCGAATGACTCAGAACTGCAGTCAGTGATGGGAGTCTACCGGAGCGGCATTCGAATTCTACGACAAAAAATCAAGGAAGACGGTCGGTAGAGGCTCCCGCACGCGTATCTTCCGACGCGGATCGATCGTGGGGTCCAGTGGTCAACTGACATACGCCGAGCAGTTCCACGACCGGCGATTCAACGCTTGTGGTTGCGGCGGAGCGACACGGGAAATGGGCGACAGAAGAACCGAAGTTCTTATTGACTCACCGTGACGGGCGGCTGTCCCTCTGACGCCGACCTCGGGACCATCTGGTCAATCAATTTTGAGAGAGACTGCAGGTTGGCCATATCCGATCGGTGATGCATTTCTGCCGTACGATCGATGCGCCGAACTTCGTTTTCCCAGTACTTTACATCTTTGGACAGTCGCACGACATCGCCGTGCAGAACCTGCAATTGGTCGTTGATAGCGTTGTTCGCACGATGCTCTTCTTCGAACCGCGACTCAAGGACCTTCAGTTTCTCATCAAAGTCTCTTCGGGCTTCCAGTAAGTGCTTTTCACACGACGCAGTCGCAGCCCGCGCCATAACGTCGTGTCGAGGCGCCCATTGATCGGTGTGCGACGCCAACGCGGTCGACGCGGGATTCCCGTCAACAATGGGAAGCTGCTGTGGATATTGAATCGGCTGCGAGAAATCCGTCGCAAGCGACGTGGCTGCAGTACAGCCGGCGATGCTCTCTCCACAGCCGACATCGTTACAGCTACACGAACGGGGCGCGAAGCGTCCGAGCACCGAACACCCGGTGGTTGACGCAGCAACGGACAGAACGGCGATCACGACTAACCGGTGCGGCCATGGGGACACGCAGGTCAAACGTTTTGTGAGATCGTTCATTGAATTCTCCACTACGAATAGTCACACGCGATTACGACCGTCTTGCCGCAGTCACAGGTCACATGAATCTCAACCAGATTCCCGGTCTGGTCGCGCACTTCGCTGACTTTTGCCGATCCGCCCGTTGTGTCAATTGCGTCCGCCGCAGCGACGTCCGTACCAATCCGGACGGGTGTGCTGCTGACGCGGACCTGATGCTCAGACAGCACGCGTTTTCCCGAGGTTCCGGTCATTGCAGGGCCCCTTTCCTGTTCACTCGTCATCCTCCAGAAGTCCGTCGGACATCCGCATCCAAAGCAGTGCGAAGCAGCGGGCGATAATCCACGTGACAGCACCGGCCGCCAAAGCTCGTGTCAGAATCTCAGACGACTCAACGCTGCGCACGACGCCGACCCCCATCGTCAAAAAGCCGACAGAGAAACCAAGGCCCCGAGGAAGCGAGGGGGAAGTCGTAGTCATTTTCACTTCTGTCATCAGGCAGCCTCCGCGGTTTCTGCCGCTGACAACGCCGAACCGTCAGTCGTGCCCGCTCGCTGAATTGCATCGGCGCCCATGATTTCCTGATGCGGCAGCACGACCACAGTCTCCACGTTCATGTCGCCGGGAAGTTCCTGATACGCGACAATCGCGAGATCCGGTGTTGGACGGGAAAGCAACTTCTTTAAGGGACGTCGCAGTTTTTGATCGACCAGAATCGCAAGCGGCTGATGCAGTCGTTCAGCGTCGGCGAAGGCCGCTTTGACATGATCGATAAGTCGTGAAAGCACGCCGGGCCCGATCGCCAGGGTGCCATCGTGAATCGACTGTCGCAGCTGTGAATCCAGGTGCGGTTCTAATGCGATAATTCGAAGCTGTCCGTCGCCGTTGCGGTAGGGTTCGCAGATCAGACGTCCCAGATCCACTCGCACCCGGTCCGTCAACGCTTCGGCAGTTTCGCAGTCTGGCGCGTGATTCACGATAGATTCCAGAATCAAAGCCATGTCAGCAAGCGGAATGCGGTCTTCTGCCAGCTGCAGCAGGACCTGATGCAACGTCCCCATGCGAATCGTTTCCGGTGTAATCTCCTCCACTATGGTCGGTGCGAATTCTTTCACGCGGTCCAGCATTTGTTTCAACGCTTCGCGAGTCAGTAATTCATGAGCATGCCGTTTCAGAACTTCGCCCAGATGAGTAATCAGGACACTGAGCGGATCCACAACAGTGCACCCCTGCAGTTCCGCGGCGCGGCGCGATTCCGGTGCGATCCATGACGCGAGCAATCCGAACGCCGGCTCAACCGCAGGCTCTCCCGGGACGGTCACCTGCCTGCCCTCCGGAAATATCGCCATCTGTTGTTCGACTCGAACCTCGGCTCCGGCAACTCGGCGGCCGGCAATCATGATTCGATACTCGTCAGATTCAAGATTCAAATTGCTCTGCACCTGAATCGGAGGAATCCAGCTTCCGTTACTTCGGGAAAACTCGCGCCGCAATGCAGTGATTCGCTCGGACAGACCTTTGACGCTGCTGTTTGTGATGAACGGAACCAGTCGTGCACCAACTTCCACAACGGCGCGATCGGCCAGCAGGAATTCGTCCAGATTCTGCGTGTCATCAAAGTCTTCCGGGGCAACGTCACCACCCGATGCAGCATCGGTTTCCTCCGATATCTTCTTTTGGCCTTTGCCCAGAAACAGAAGCAGCCCGGCAGCAACGCCCAGGAAAGGCAACTTGGGAAGGCCCGGCATCATGGCCACAACAACCAGAATCCCAGCGCCAATCCAGATGGGACGGTCATTCCTGAACATCTGGTCACGAATTTCATCGCCCAGGGTGTCATCCGACGATGTCTTGGTCACCAGCACACCGGAGGTCGTGGCAATGACCAGGGCCGGTATTTGAGAAACAAGTCCGTCACCGACCGTCAGGATCGAATATGTTTTGATCGAATCGACGAACGACATGCCATTTGTCATTCCTATGATCACGCCGCCCACAAGGTTCACAGCAGTTATTATCAAACCGGCGATAGCATCGCCGCGGACAAACTTGCTGGCACCGTCCATTGCTCCGTAGAACTCGGTTTCCGCCGACAATTCGTCTCGTCGCTTGCGCGCCTGCACAGCATCGATCTGACCGGCACTCAACTCGGCGTCGATAGCCATCTGCTTGCCGGGCATAGCATCCAGAGTAAACCTGGCCGCGACCTCAGAGACGCGGGTGGCACCTTTGGTGATGACCATAAACTGGATGATCACCAGAATCAGAAAGATCACCAGACCGACGACCAATTGACCGCCGACCACATAGTTACCAAAGGCCGAGACGATGTTGCCGGCGTCACCGTTCAGCAGAATCAGTCGTGTTGTTGCCACATTCAGTGACAATCGGTAAAGCGTCAGCAGCAGCAACAGCGAAGGGAAAACGGACAATTCCAACGCACGTTTGGCGCTGAGCGTTACCAGCAGAAGCAGGGTTGTCGTGCCCAGATTGGCAGCCAGTAAAACGTCCAGCAGGACAGGAGGCAACGGCACCAGCATGACGATCAGTCCCACGAGCATGGCCATCGACAGCAGAGTTTCACTCTGTATCAACGCATTGGGGCCGCCGATGCTGGTTGTGGGAGATTGTGCTGGCACAGTTGTTGGAACTTGAGAATACTTATTGCGTTAGATCATCGTATTTCTGAAACGTTTCTCGGCCCGTCCGAGACTGAAAATGCGCGCGTATGAGCCTCGTCAGTGGAAGCTCATGCTCAATACACGAGCGATCAGCTGCCACCCGTCAACCATCACAAACAACAGTATTTTGAACGGTGTCGAGATAATCATCGGCGGCATCATCATCATCCCCAACGACATCAGGATGACGGACACGACCAGGTCAATGAGCATGAACGGGATATACAGACAGAAGCCCATGATGAAGGCGGTTTTCAGTTCGCTGATCACATACGCCGGAATCAGAATTCGCATCGGCGTGTCCTGGGCCGTCTGGATAACGAGTTCACGATCGGCCATATCGCGAAACAGCGCAATATCAGCCCTCCTGGTCTGGGCCAGCATGAACCCATGAATCGCGTTGGCCGCGTTTTGAAAGGCGACGTCCCCGCTGATTTCTTCGGCAAGGTAGGGCTTGATCGCATCCGTCTCGATCGTCGAAAACGTAGGCCCCATGA
Source organism: Fuerstiella sp. (assembly GCA_029941865.1). Lineage (GTDB taxonomy): Bacteria > Planctomycetota > Planctomycetia > Planctomycetales > Planctomycetaceae > Fuerstiella. Next base: position 18,380 of record JAPYTO010000008.1, read on the forward strand.
CAAAGAATGTCAGAAACAGTGACAGTCCGAGAATCACCTGCGTGGGAGGAATCTCCTGCGTTGCCAGAGCTCTCCGCACAAAAGACAGCACGATCACAATTCGTGTGAAAGCCGTCATCGTCACCAGGGCTGACGACAGGAATGCCATCCCGCCCAGAAACAGCGCAACCTTCAACTGCGGCGAAAGTTCCTGGAACGCGCCGGATTCTACGACCTGCTGCAATGTCGATGCGGAATCCATCCCGAGGGGTGTTCTTTATGCTGTCGAATCGGTGTAAGCATGTGAGGACTGTGACAATGTTGATTCCGGCTCCCCGCTGTCCAGAATGTCCGGAAACGCCGGTGGCACGGGAACGATGCTTTGAATGCCGCTGGCGTCACATCCGACCAGAGCCTGGACGCCTCGAAGCTCCACCAGCGAGACGGTACGATTCGCCCCCAGACTGACGGTCTCGACGATTTGCGACTGTCCTCGTGCGACCGGAAGCATCCCGTGTTTCGTTTGCCAGCGGCGAATCGCCAACGCGGTTAAACCACATAGACACATGATAATGATGGTCCACGTCCCCAGACGAATCAGCATGTCGGTACTGGTGGTTTCGTCGGTACTTGCTGTCGTACCGTCGAGTGCTTCGTCGGTAAGGTCAAGAAACGGAGCGGGGGCCGCATTCGTCGTAGTCGACGTCCCGTCGCCCTGCTGTTGAGTCAACACGGGCTCAGTGTCGCTGACGCCCACATAGTGGACCTGAGTTATCTTTGGCACGGGCTCACTGACACTGCCAGCCGGTGACAGGGATGTCGGATCGACTGTCCGGTCTGCCGTTCTTGACGCCCACTGCTGCTGTTGTGGCGGAGCGACCGACTGACTATGAAGTTGGGCGTGCGCGGAAACCGCAGCAACTGTCAGAACAAGCAGTACACTGGCTGATCGCAGGAACATCCTCTGAGAAGTGCGTCCGTAGCGGTTGATGGACGATGGCAGCGGCATGGCTTCCCGGATCACCTGCGTGTGCGACTCCGCGCGTTTCAGTGGCGGAAAAGGTAAACTCACCGAACCTGCGGCCAGCCGGACCGCGAATCGTTCACGCCACGGCGAAGAAACACGTGTCGTTTCCTGTGCATCGGACGAGCGGAGCATCAGACTGCTCCCGTAGCAATTGGAGACTGATCTGTACCGAGGCCATCTACGGTCGCCACTTCAGTGACTCGGACGGCGAATCGTTCGTTGATCACAACGACTTCACCACTGGCGATCTGGACGCCCTGAGCCATTACGCTGACAGGTTCGTTCAGGTCTCGATTCAGTTCCACCACCGATCCTTCGCCAAGTTGCAATAATTCGCCGATGCCCATGGTGACGCGTCCGATCTCGACAGTAATGTCGACCTGCACGTCGGAGAATCGTTCGAGAGTCGAGTGCTTCAGAACCCGACGTGGCGCAACTTCCGGAAATTCCGCCGGGTGGACTTCTGTCGTTTCAGCGCTGGCCGCACTGATGTCGGCCGCTGCATCTGCAGCAGCAGTATCCGTGGTGTCAGCACCATCGGTCGCTTCTGTGACGGCGTCGGCGTCTTGTTGTTCGACAGGTTCGTTCACGAGACTCCCTCTCACTCTCTCTTTGACGCGATGATCTGGAACCCCTGTCGCGTTCCGAGTCTGCATGGATGCCCGAGCCACTGCAGGCGACCGTCGACAATCAGTTCCAGCGGCTGGTGAACCGCCTGGTCCAGTGTCAGGTAGTCGCCAACTTTCAAGGCGTCAAGCTCCGCCAGAGACATCGTCGTGTCACCCAGGCGGGCAACCATATTGACGGGAATTCGCTCGGCAAGAGCTCGCATTTGTGGCGCCGGTTCCGCCGGCACCTGTTCGTCGTCTATGTCGGCGATACCAATCGTGGCCAGCCCCATTTGAGGCATCAGCCAGATCGCCTCCTCCGGCCCAAGACTTGTCTCAAAAACCACCCGGCTTCTGACGACCACATCATCAGGTGAAAACAATCGACTGCGCATGGGCCGGGCGATCACACAGTCCTGCTCACATTCCAGAGGATGAATTTCCGGCCACGCCTGACTGATGGCCCGTGTAATCTCTCCAAACAGCAACTCCACCATCGACGTCTCAACGGTGGTCAGTTCACGAATCTCCGGCCACTGCTCGCACGGCGTGCCCAGCATGTCGTTAACCAACGCCAGGACCATTCGCGATGAAAAGGCAAAGAGACTGGGGAACGACTCCGGACCAATTTGCAGGCGGGCTGCATAGCCTGGATCAGCCAGACTGTTCACCGCATCAAAGGCTGTGGGAGAATCGATCGCGCCGGGTGAGATTCCCAGGTCGCTGCCCAACAGCGCCTGCCAGTTTTCCTGTAGTATCGACGTCGCTGTGCTCTGCCATGACGTCAGCGCAGCATTTGACTCGCTCGTCAAACGGGGAGCTTGAGAAAAGATATTGATTGGACTGGTTTCAGTCTGACTCATTGCACGTTGTATTCATCGAACAGCACGTTGTAGATGCGATCGTAGCCGTCTGGAAACAGGACCGTGTTGAATTGATCACGAACTTCCCGCCGCAGGCGGTTCTGGCCAGCTCCGCCACGAATCTCTTCCAGGTTCTTGTCGGAAATCTGATTTATCAACCAGTTCTTCAGGACGGCCTTCTTCTCCTCCATCTTCAGCTTGATGCTCTCCTCTTCTTCCTTCGGCACCTGCAGTGTCACGGCGACTCGCAGGAATCGCGTCAGCGCTCCTTCATCCAGATTGACCACGACGGCGTCAAAAGGCACAAACGCAGTATCCTCCGGATCCAGTATTTCAAAAACCGGTTCCGGCTGCTCTTCTGCACCTGGAGCCTCCGCCGCTGGCATAAGGTAGGGGATCGCCATGCCCATACCGCCGCACAGCAAGGTGACCAGAATCCAGGGAAGCGGGCTGCCCTTTCCAGCGCCATCGCCCTCCTCTTCTTCGTCTTTTTTTTTGGCTTCTTCTGCCATCGTTGAGGCTCGCCACTGTGTTTTCGAAAAAGATTCCCCGGCCAACGCAGACCGTCAAATGAGAGATTTCCCGTGAATCCATCGGCGGAACAATGGTCCGGTCGTGATGATTAGAACGGTCACGCAACATTTCCCATGCCGAACTTTCTTCGCCGTTGCAGGGCCGCACGCAGGAATGCAGTACTTCCCCTGCAAGCTGCGTGAAAACACTCACCCGATCGGGCGGTCGTCTGGGTTGCTGAACGCCGGGCTCTGTGCCGGAGTTTACTCACGGACGATCGCACAGCCGGGTGGCCGTTGAGTGCAGGGAGTATTCGCCTTTCGCCATCCTCGGCGACTCAGTTTTTGAAGTTAGGTAGTTGTCGGCGTGAGCGGCAAGACGCTAGCCGCCGGTTTTTTCTGAACGAACCCGCGGCTAGCGCCTTGCGGCTCACATCCCAGCGTAAAAACACTCATTTGCGGTGTTCCCCAATCCCGGCTGGGTTGTTTCTCGGCAGCGTTTCTTTACCATCGCACGTTGGACGACCGTATTGTCGCAAGACTCAATCCACGATCTGATTCTGACGACGATCGATTGTTCTCGTCATCGTAGCGACCCACGGAAGCAAAGCGTCGATATCCGAGCGTCAGCTCGCATCGGCTGGGGGGCTGGCCCGCATCAGGAAGGCTGTTCAATGTTGACGCTGTGTATTCTGGGAGTCGGCCTGACAATTGTCATTGGAGGAATTCTGGGCCTGCGCCTGCACGCCTTTATCGCCCTGGTGCTGGCCGGGATGGCAGTCGCCCTGCTGACGCCAACAAGACTGGTGGAGCGGTCGGCCGTTCTGGAAGCTGCCATTGCTGTCGAATCGATCTCGGCCGATGGAGTGATCAGAATTGCCGGCGAAACCGAGGTTACTGATGCCGTGTTGCTGCTGGACAATGGCCGTGACGGCTCGATGACAAATCCTGCTTCCGTGGTTTTGCTCCCCGACGGACAGCTGCATGTGGTCTTTACCGCCGACGGGGTTTCCGAAACGGCGTCGTTACCACCGGCGGACGAGCTGATTATGATTTCGCGCGCCGACTACGAATCAGCGCAAAAGCTGGCGGGAAGCACTTTTGTATCGCGCATCACATCGACCATCGGAGAATACTGCGGCAAGCTGGCAATTCTGATTGTGGCCGCGTCCATCATTGGCCGCTGCCTGCTGGACAGCGGCGCCGCGAGTCGAATCGTGAACAGTACATTAAGTCTACTGGGCGAACGAATGGCTCCGGCAGCTTTTGTTTTCAGCGGCTTCACACTCGGCATTCCCGTATTCTTTGACACGGTCTTCTACCTGATGATTCCGCTCGGCAAGGCGCTGCGTCTACGTACCGGCGGCAATTATCTGTTGTACGTGCTGGCGATCGTGGCCGGAGGCACGATGGCGCATTCGCTGGTACCGCCGACGCCCGGTCCGCTCTTTATTGCCGAAGAATTCGGCGTACCGATCGAGTCCATGATTTTGGGCGGTTGTATCGTCGGGCTGTTCAGCGCGTCTGTCGGCATGGTCTACGCGTTCTGGATCAATGGACGCTGCGAGCTGCCGCTCAGAGACATCGAGGAGGTCGCCGCCGCGGCAAACTCGAGCGACGATAACGCTCCGGGGCTGTTCGCTTCGCTGGTGCCGATCGTGCTGCCGGTGGTGCTGATCACCGGTGGATCGCTGTTGAGCAAGCCTGACGCCCCGACCGACTCGTTTGCAGGATTCGCCGTTTCATCAGATGTGGCCAGGGCGATTAGGACACTTAGCGAAAAAAATCTCGCACTGCTGATCTCAGCGGCCTTTGCCGTGGTCATGTACGTTCGAACTAAGAGGCCGACGCGGGATCAGCTTTCAGAATCACTGCAACATGCGATCGCCAGCGCAGGTCCGATCATCCTTGTGACAGCGGCCGGCGGTGCGTTTGGTCGGATGATGCGGCAGACGAGCGTGGCAGAATTGCTGAACGATCTGCCGGGCACGTCGCCCGTCATGATTATCGTGGCTGCGTTTCTGGTGACCACCGCCGTGCGAACGGCTCAGGGATCTGCCACGGTAGCGATGATAACGTCGGCCGGAATCTTCGGTGGCATCGTTGCCGGAGGAGCTGCCGGTGTCGACCCTCTGTACGTGGCCCTGGCGGTGGGCTGTGGTTCCAAACCGATCGCGTGGATGAACGACAGCGGGTTTTGGGTCATTACGCGCATGAGCGGCATGACCGAGGGCGAAGGGCTGAAGTACATCACGCCCATGACCGCACTTGCCGGTATTGCCGGTCTGTTGGCGGTTGTCGTCGGCGTCGTGATGTTTCCGTAGGAGTCACGCGTTGCCGGTTGCAACCCGGCTTCGAATTGACATACTACCGACGACACTGATCCATGAACCATTCAAGGGAAAAAAACATGTCCGACGTTCGAAGTGGTGCCGTCACACTCAAAGGCAATTCCGTTGACCTGGCCGGCGCTGCCTTGGCGACCGGAGACGCCGCGCCTGAATTCTCGCTGCAAAGCAATGCTCTGGCAGAAGTGACGCTGGCCGACAGCGCAGGCAGGACTCGCATCATTGCCACAGTGCCGTCACTGGACACCGGCACCTGCCACGAAGAGACGCGTAAATTCAATGAACACGCGGCTGGCCTCGAAAACACGGATGTGCTGGTTGTCAGTATGGATCTGCCATTCGGTCAGAAACGATGGTGCGGTGCTGAAGGCATCGAAAACGTACAAACTCTCAGTGGCCATCGCTGCTCAAAGTTCGGCGAAGACTATGGAGTGCTGATCAAGGGCGGCCCGCTGGATCGCTGTCTGGCACGAGCCGTCTTTGTTGTCGGAGCAGACGGCAATCTGAAGCACGTGGAATATGTTTCAGAGATTACTGAGCATCCCAACTATGATGCCGCACTGGCCGCAGCGAAGGCGTAGAGCAGTTTACGAATCAACGGAACGCGTTCTGGCTCGTGGCGGCAGCCGTTCTGCTGTTGAAACACGCCAACCGCGGCCATGAGTCAGCGAAATTCGCTGTAGAGCTCGCGAAATGGTTGTAGTTGCGTTTCTCCCGGACACAGAACGACTGACCAGAGCGCAACCATCCGCACCACAGACGAACAACAAGCCGCCGACTTCATCCGTGAACGAGCGGCGCGCTGCGGTATCGGTACGGTGTTTGAATCAGCCGTGATCCTGGGTTCGGGGTTGGGCGCGGCCGGACAGATGGCGGTAGATCCTGGCGGAATTGTGATCGCTTACGATGAGGTTCCGCACCTGCCGTGTCCCGCCGTCCGTGGACACGCGGGCCGTTTGATTATGGGCACCGGCGAACTGGCGGGAATCTTGCTTCTGCAGGGCCGAGTCCATCTTTACGAAGGGCATTCACTGGATCGCGCGACGTTTGCCGTCCGAATGCTGCAGCATCTGGGCGTGCAGAACCTGATGGTCACGAATGCGGCCGGTGGAATCAACGAGGCCTTTCGCGTCGGCGATCTCATGTTACTCAACGGACACTGGACATTCCAGAATGTGCACCAGCCGTCCAGCGTCAGTCGCAAGGTGCCATCGACAAAACTCTGGAGCGATCGGTTTCGACACGTAGCGCGTTCGGTAGATTGTTCGTTGTCGGTGCACGAAGGTGTGTATGCGATGATGCCGGGCCCAAACTACGAGACGCCAGCCGAGGTACAAATGCTGAAAACACTGGGTGTGGATGCAGTGGGCATGAGCACCGTGCCGGAATCGTTGGCTGCAGTGGCCGCTGGAATGGAAGTGCTGGGAGTGTCCTGCATCACCAACCTTGCGTGCGGACTTAGCGATCAGCCGCTCAACCACAGTGAAGTGAGTCGAGCCGCCGCACAGGTCGAAACAGAATTTGCACGTTGGCTGTTCAACGTACTGTCACGGCTTCACTCCTGATTTCTTCTGCTGGTTTTCAGTGACGATCTTCACGAAGGCAGCCCAGTCCGAGTGCTGGTGAAACATGGTGAGATCCGGGTCGTTGAGAATGTGGTGAACATCGTCGATACCGTCCTCTCGATTGCCTGAGGCCAATAACAATTCCATGGCGCGGCGGGTCATTTCGTTTTTAACGGGCCCCGAGTCTTCAAGTTCCACGGCTCTTCCGTAGACACATGCCGTGTTGTAAAGCGTCCACTTGCGTACGAACGTCAACAAATCAGGAACCGACTGCAGAACCGCTTCGGCCGTGACGATGCCGGCGTCCGTCCTGCCCAGCCGAACATCGGTCAGTGCAATCAGACTCTGAATGACCGGATCCTCCGGGCTCAGCCGATCGGCTTTTTTCAGATCCACCATCGCCAGGTGTGGAGAGCCGACGCGAAGATTCAGCGATGCCCGCGAAACATAACCATTGGAATACCACGGCGAAGCCATCAGAATCGAATTCAGTTTCTCAAGTGCTTCTGAATACTTGCCCTCGCGTTTCAGTAAGACAACAGCCACCACGGCGTCGCGGTGCTCTTTATCGGGACTGTTCCGAAGCACTGCGATCAGGGCCTTATGATTCAGTTCAACGAATTGCTTCAGGGGTGAGGTGGCACAGCGATTGAAGGAACGCCTGGCCGCCGGATAGCTGGACGCAGCGAATGCCAAAATCAGCCGCTGTGCAATTTTCAAACTCTTCGGCTCCACGTTGCCTGCAGCCTCCGAAGTCATGCGGATTTCTTCCATGCACTCAATCAGCACCTGAACGGCTTCAGGAGAACCATCATTTTTCAACAGATCGATCATCTCCGCCGTCGCAGACGGATCGGTCATCAACGTATGCTTCGCCAACCCCAACCATCGAGCGTCGTTTAACACGCTGTATTGCTTCAGCAAATAAGTCTTTTGTTTGTGGTCCAGCGATTCGAAGCCCTGGACTACACCACTCAGCTGCTCGTCCGTGGCACACGCGACAGCCGTCCTGAATGCGTCAACGCGCATAGTGCCGTTAACAGCCTTTGACTGCGATAATTCCAGCAGCCGATCGGTATAAGCGGAATCCGGGTATTTTCTGACGGTCGCCATCAACATGGACGTGTAGCGAGACCTCTCAGCAACGCCGCGAGGGGCATAGCGCTGGACCAGCTTTGCCTGTTGTTCCTCAGTTAATCCCCCCGTCGATGCAGGCGCTGGCAAACGCTGCAGGATGTAGCGGCGGACAAGTTCTGCATCGGATGGCTGTCCTGCAGCGAGAACAAAATCAACGACCAGATCCTGAATAACCGGCTCAGTGAGATTCAGTAACACTCGCCGAGCAATGTGAACAAATTCGGAATTCTCCTGAGACTTCAACTGACCCAACAAGCCTCTTACGGTTTTGGCATCTTCAGGAGTGACACTTCGAACAGGTACAGGCGTCACCTCAGGTGACGTTGATTCGGTCGTAACATTTGCGTCGGTCGTGTGACTCACCGTGGCGAATGCCATCAGCCGAGACTCGGTGTACTCGACCATCAGTTCCGGATACCGTCGGTCCTTAACCCTCATTAACTCCGCGATCACGCGTTGTCGCTGCAGCGGGGCGTTTTCGGTTTCGTGCCAGTAGGCCCGAAGTGCGTCATGCGTCCCGGGCGACACGGACTGCACGAGTGAATGAAGGGCGGCTGCGGAAACTTTGGCCCGTTCATCACGGACCAATTCGTTCAGGTACGTCAGCACATCAGGAAACGCCACGCGATGGAGATTCGCTGCAACAAGAGCCAGATCGTCTTCACCATGCCTGCGGAATTCTGCGATCAGCACGCGGAGTTCATCGGCTGTCAGGCGGTCAATGTTTGCTTCAAGCGCGGCTCGCCGAACTCCGGTTTCGGAATCCTTAAGATCTTCCAGCGCCTGTTTGAGCGAGACGTGCTCATAGATGGGACGTAGCGCTGTCGCCACGGCATCATCCCGCGATTTATAAAACAATCCGGGACGCGTGATCCTGAAGGCCGCGCTTCCAGCCGACTGCAACCCAGAGACGTAGAACTCATCAAACTGCACCGGCGAGCTGATCTGTTGCCGAACCGGAAAACGGGAACGGTCGCCACCGACACGGACCGACGCCAGCCACCCGTAGACCGATGAAAACACGGACGCCATCCTGTCATCGCTCTGAACATCCAGCACAACTCTGCGCACATCCTGTTGCCTGAGCCTGAGAAACTCGTCGGTCAGAGGCCCGATCGAAAGGCAGTCAATGGGGCGATGAATCTCGACAACCGCCACCCGGTCGTGGGGACCAATTCGTTTCGAATGCACGTTGGCATGGCGGCGAACCGCCTCATTGACCGAAGTTGCGACCGTGACAACACCAGTTCGCGTGTCGTCTTCTCCCAAAGACCATTCCAGCAAGATCTTCGGTTCCCCGACTCCGGCGCGGTCTACCCGGAAAGCGAGCCTCCCTTCCCAACTGGCGTCGGCGACCAGCGTTTTTCCGCCGACCATCAATGAATCAGCAGCCAGTCGCACAGGCAACGCAGGTTCTGAATCTACGGCACACGTGAATTGACTTGTCTGTAGCTCGAGGGCACTTCCGGAAATATTCGTAACGCGGACACGCAGCTCAATCTGCCCACGAAAACGGTCCAGTGCATCGACACGAGTTCTTACCGCCGTCACTACCAGCTGTACACTCGGCGGGAAGGTGTCTGCCGCCCCCTCATCGGCCCGGACAGACGGCAAACGAGTGACACCGACGATCACGATCAGCGCAAGACTGGCTCGCCATGGGATCATCGTCGAAAATTTCACGGCCGAATGCAGCATGAAAGAACTCCCGCTGACCCACCAGCCTCCTGGCGAGTAGTCGACAGGCAGTTCAGCGAAAATATTCGCCGCGGGCGGTGCGACAACATTGTATGCTGCAATGGGGACAGCGAGCAATCCGTTTCTCAGCGCGTCCTATTTTATGCTCACCAGCTCGATGTCAAATATCAGCAGGCTATTCGGCGGAATACTCGACTGCCCGCGGTCGCCGTAGGCCAGTTCCGGCGGAATAAACAGGCGGTATTTGGCGCCGACCTTCATCAGTTGCAGGGCTTCGGTCCAGCCTGAAATCACCTGAGTGACTCCAAAGGATACGGGACGATCAGTCTCCACGGGCGCCACACCCTTATAGGACTCGTCGAATACTTTTCCATTAATGAGCTTGCCACGGTAGTGAGTGCTGACAGTACTCTGCGTCGTTGGCTTTTCTCCGCTACCTTCACGAAGAACCTGATACTGCATGCCGGACTTCGTTTGTTGCACGCCCTTCTGCTTCGCATTCTCATCCAGAAACTTCCTGACAATCTCCTTGCCGGCCTTCGCTTTTTCGGACTGGTATTCCATGAACGCTGCCTGGACCTGCTCATCTGTCAGAGCAGGTTTCGTATCAGACAGGATTGCGGCAATCCCGGCCGTCAGCATTTTGAGGTCAACATCAAGCCCCTGCTGCTGAAGACTGCGACCAATATTGAGACCGACTGCATAGCTGACTTTGTCACCAACCGTTTTGAATTCGATCACGGACTCAGGCTTACCCTGAGCAGCAGCAACTGCAGAAATACTTATGAGAATTGTGAACGTGGCAAGCAAGCGCATGGAGGGAGCTTTCGGGGCGAGTGTTGGTGAGAGTGAACGCAGAACTATGACGGATCGCGAACGAAAAGAAAGGAATCTCCTGTTGAGGAGTCTCAAAAAAACACATTTGGAATGCATACATCCAGTTTTCCGCCGATACACGCGACCTGTAAGGAAAGTGTCCAACGGATCGCGTTTTGACTAACCTTTGGCTGGGTTTGAAAATGACATGGATTCCTTACCGTTGGCCTGCAAAACTGCATCTATGGACACACAACAACGCCTTGACAAAATCGCCGGTATTGGCGGCCTGACGTACGCAGACGTGTGCTTCGGAAAGCCGACCGAAGGCCGATCTTATCAGTTCACTCACGACAGCGGTGGGACTGCCGCGTGTCGGACAACCACTGAACGCCGCTACCTGGTAGCGTCCATCACGAAGCCGATTACGGCCATGGCCATCGTGAAACTCGCGGCCGAAGGTCAGTTGAGCCTCGCAGAACCCATCAGCACATTTCTTCCGAGCTTCAAACGGGCGGCCATTAGGCGGACCACCGTGCGCCATCTGTTGACGCATTCGTCCGGATTTCCGGACATGCTGCCCAACAACGCCGAACTTCGTGCCGCCCATGCTTCATTGGAAGAATTTGTCTGCCAGGCCGTTGATGCCAAATTGGAGTTCCGCACGGCGACGGACTGCCGCTATTCGAGCGTAGGCTTCCTGCTGCTGGGGGCCATCGTGGAACTCGTTACGGGACAGAAACTCGGAGTATTTCTTAAGGAACAGTTTTTCGAACCACTGGAAATGACGAACACGTGGTTAGGAATGTCCCCGGAACAAGCGGACGAAATTCTTCCCACTGTGCTGCCGTCCATTCTTCCCGAGTGGCAACCGAACGCCGAGGAATGGGGTTGGAACAGTCCATACTGGCGAACACTGGGTGCGCCGTGGGGTGGCATGATTTCGAGCGCCCGTGATCTGGGACGGTTTGCCGAAATGGTGTTGCGACGTGGTTGTGACGGAAACGGCAGACAATTGCTCCCCGAAACGGCTGTGGTTGCGACCGTCAGTGACCAGACCGCCGCCATGGCCACTCAACGCGACTACGTCGGTCCTCACCGAAGCTGGGGATTCGGCTGGCGCCGCGAATGGCCATCGCACGGTGCTTCCTTCGGTGACTTTCTGTCGACAGAAACTGTCGGCCATTGGGGAGCCACCGGGACAATGATGTGGATTGACCCGACGTCGAATCGGTACTCTGTCATTCTGACGACGACTCCGTACGAAGACAGTCAGGCGATCATTCAACGGATATCAAACGTGACTGCAACGACGCCAGTGTAAGATCAGCGTAAAGCAGATCGCCGGAAGCGGAACGATTGCAGGACCCTGGCGACACGTTCTACACTCAGAGAACGATATTCAAAGCACAGTATTCATCGGCGTGGCGTGGACGTGACAAAACAATCACACGGATGGATCATGGCTTCGGCATTCGTGCCGCAACCGTCCAATGACGGTCGCTGGTGGCAGTGACACTGGCGTTTGCGAAGTCAGCCCTGTCAAGCAGCTCACGGACTTCGTCAACCGACAGAGCCGCATGTAGTGACTGGCGAAACAGCTGTTGCTGGTGAGCATTGTCGTCACCAGCATACTGAGCGACTATCTGTTCGACGACGTCCGGGGACTCTGGTCGCATCAGATCTCGCACAAACAGTAGACCATCGGGCTTGATGCCCCGGCGAAGTTCGTGAAATACAGAAATGGGTTCCGGAATGTGGTGCACGATGCTGTTCGAGATCACCGCTGCGCATGACGAATCCGCGAATGGAAGACGTTTGGCGTCCGTCAGCAACGGCAGTATTCGGCCCGTGACTTTTCTTTCCCGAAGATGTCGGACGGCCAGACGCAGCATTTCGACCGACAGGTCGACCGCAATAATCGGCCCGACGTGGGGAGCAGCGTGAATCAGGTCCAGTGGAATCAACGCCGTCCCGGCACCCACATCGATCACCGCCCCGACCGGCAGGACGCCGCCATTTAATGAAGTATCCATGTCCGACAGATCAACCGTCACTGCTTCGGTGTCGCCACACACCGACACGTCAGAATTGGTAGTGGCTGCAAATCGCAGCAGATCCTGGACGAACACGCGGTTCACGGTCGAATGGTTCATCGAGTCATAGTCAACGGCTTCCTCAACCGTATCCATGACTTCGGGTTCAAGTGTTCGTTCGAGCGACATGGGACTGAATTCGGTTCGTTGGGTGTTGCAACACGGCGGGAAGGGTTCGACAGTCTTTGCCCTGCCGATATTTCCGTTGCCCGACCTAATCAAGTATAATCAAACGTGTACGCCCTCAGTCACTCACTGCGTCACGACATTCTATTTCCCGATGAGCATGGCTGTGGCCATGACCTTTTCTGTGCACGAAACGGACCATTCGAAACATAAAACGTCGCAGCGTTTGCGATGGTCTGTGGCATTGATGGTGACCATTCATCTGGCATTGGGGCTCCATGCAGCGGCTCACTTGTCTCCCACGAACGACGAGTATTGGCATCTGGGGATCGGCGTCGATATCCTGAAGACCGGACGCTTCGACCAGGACACCATCAATCCGCCGCTGGTGCGAATACTGACCGCACTTCCGACGTTGCCATTGTCTGTGGGCTACACGTCAGACGGCATTGCGCCCGGCGACACATCAGCGTTTGGCGATCGACTTGTTGATGCCGCAACCTGCGAACCTGTCTGGCTCTGGTTCTCGGGAAGATGTGTTGTTCTCGGATTCTCACTTGCCGCGGGACTTGTCATCGTCACGTGGTCGAAAGAAGTGTGGGGAGATCATGCAGCGCTCGTGTCGGGCATTTTCTGGTTTTTAAATCCGGCAGTGCTTGGCCATGCGGCTCTGGTCACACACGACATACCCGCGGCAGCGATGTTCGTGATTTGCCTGCGGACCGCGTGGGCGTTTGGCCGCAATCCGTCAGTTCTGCGAGCGACGGGCATCGGCGTCACGCTGGGGCTGGCACTGCTGACAAAGTTCACAGCCGTTCTGTTGGTCGGGCTGATCCCCGTCATCATCTTCATCGCGTGGAACGGATTTCCTGATGGCACAGCACGCGGAACGTTGCGGCAGTCACTAAAGCTGGCGGCGTGCGCATGTATCGTTGCTGCTGTGTCCTGTCTGGTGCTGAATCTCGGATATATGGGGACGGGCTTTGGAACAAGTCTCGCGGCCGCCGCGCCAGCCAGTCAGTTGCTCAGGACGTTCGCCGACGACTTTCCAGATTTTTCACAGCTGCCGCTGCCGTTGCCGGTCGACTGGATAAAGGGCGTCGATCAGCTGCGGATCATTATGGAACATCAACACCCCGTCTTTCTCAACGGTGAGTGGAGCTTTGAAGGTTTTCGCAGCTACTACCTGTGGGGTTTGTTGTATAAGACCGGGCTCGGTTTCCAGCTCTTCGTAATCATCGGGCTGGTGATCGGCCTCGTCACATCTTCGTCCCGCAATGCCGCGTCCAACCGCGCCGAGGGTACGTCACGCCGGTGCGTTTCGTGTTGCCTGGTTGTCGTTATCGCACTGACGACGATCGCCAGCCTTGGCAGGAATCAACTCGGCCTGCGATACATCCTTCCTTTGTTCCCTTTCCTCGCGATGATGGCGGGTGCGTCCTTCGTCCGAATTTCAGCCCACCGAACAACCTGCATCGCAGTCTGCACCATGGCATTGCTCAGCGCCGGATGGTCACTGCGACACCACCCGAACCACATTGCATACTTCAATGAACTTTCCGGAGGACCGCGCGGCGGCCATCTGCACCTGATTGATTCAAACCTTGATTGGGGACAGAGCTTATTGCAGCTGGCCGCATACCTTGAACAGTCGAATCTGCAATTGGATGGGTTGGCATACTTTGGCAGCGCCGTGCCGACGGACTGGGGAATCGCCTCCACACCGCTTCCCCCTGAGCTTCCGGAAGCTGGTTGCTATGCCGTGAGTGTCAACTTTGTGATGGGCCGCCCCCATGTTGTGCGAAACAGAGAACGTCTGATTGCGATCAATTTTGCGCAGTACAGCTATTTCCGGCAGTTGCAACCAACGGCGACGGTCGGTGAGTCCATCTACGTCTACGAAGTATCATCGCAGGACGCCGCGAATGTACGTTTCAAATCGGGCATGCCACCATTGCCGCCGGTTCATTGAACGTGCCACAGCGCACTGATCAGTCGTTATCTGATCGCGTGCTCCGCCACAAGATTCCAGTCGACGTCCACACCAAGCCCGGGAGTTGATGGAAGCGTGGTCAGCGGCCCCTCAATCAGCAGTGGTTTGTGAACAATTGAAAACTCGTGATAGCTGGGCCCCAGACAATCACCGGGAATCGTTTCGATCTGTATGTTCGGAGTGGACACAACGAAGTGCATCATGGCGGCAGCACCGACGTCCCACTCCAGATTCGAACCGATCGTACAGGGGATGCTGTGCTCTCCGGCCAGAGCCGCCATTGCTCGAGCTTTGGCGATACCACCCTGCTTGCCAGGGTACAAAGTAATGGCATCGCAGCACTGCTGCGTGATAAGTTCCTGGACATGGACCTCGTCAAAACAGCTTTCGTCGGCGAGTATCCGAATATTGAACTCGTCACGCAGCTTCTTTGTCGCAGCATAGTCGCCTCGGGCCAGCGGTTGTTCCACGAGCGCCACGTTGCAGTCCGCCAGCCGAGTCAGACAAGCCGCCGCGTCACGGAAACTCCAGCCGCCGTTGGCGTCGATGGTCAGCTGTGTGTCATCACCGATGGCCTCACGAACAGCCTTTACTCGAGCGACATCTCGGGACACATCGGTCCCGACCTTCACCTTAATCGTTTGAAATCCGGCCGCCACAAGTTTCTTCGCTCGTTGTCGCGCAACGTCTGGTTCGTAAGCTCCCAGCGAAAAACGATTTCTGATGGTCAACGGCCGCACGGCGCCGCCCAGTAGTTCAAAGACCGGCTGGCCGGCCGCCTTTCCCACAGCGTCCCAGCAAGCCATCTCGATCGCCGCCTTGGCAAACCAGTTGCCAACCGCCACCGCGTCCATGCGGGCACTGATGGTTTCAATGTCGTGCGGATCGCAACCAACGACGAGTGGAGCAAACAGTTTTTCAATAATCGCCTGAGCACCCCAGACGGTTTCGCCGCTCCAGCGGGCTGTAACGGTGGCCTCACCGGCGCTAATCAGTCCGTCGTCAGTTGTCAGTCGCACAAGCACGAATTCGGACACGTCATGCTTGCCGAGTGCAGAGATCATGCGTCGTTCCGGCTTGAGCGGAATACGAACGGGAATAGCTTCAATCGATGTTATCTTCATACGACAGTTTTCTCATCATCAGACCTGGCAGCGACATTCTGCTTCGACGGCAGGCGATACAACAACGCCACCGGCGCCATCAGAACCGCCAGTGTCAGAAACACAACGAACTGAAACTTAAATGGGTCCGCCGCACCGCCCAAAAACCGGGTAACGGAGTTCATGATCTGCAGAAATGCTGCGGACAGCAGGATTCCGATCCATGTCACAAAGTTCATGGCCCCGATCAGGCGACCTTTTTGATCCGGTGGCGGCGTCTCCTGCACGTAAACCTGTATTGGAATCACGAAGATTCCGGCCGAAATCCCCAACAAAAACATGCTCAGCCGCAGCGACCATTCAATCACATTAGCAACACCGATGCTATACAGAATCCCCGGCACCTGGTCGGCACTCTCGGTGGCGCTCTCGTTGGGCCCTCCAAGCACGCCACTGGCAAACAGTGAAATCAACAGCAATGAGCCCACGATCATCCAGCCGCCACGAGTCGTCCAGCGTGCACCGTCTGCGGCTCCGCTCTTGTTGGCAAAGCCGGAAACGACGCAGCCAATGGCAATCCCAATGCCGATCGACGCGGCCATCAGACTGGTGCGAGTCTTGCTGAGACTAAACACATTTTCGCCAAGGGTGTTCACGGCTGGCTGAGCGACACCTCCGATAAACCAGAACAACATCATCACCAGAATTGCCCGCGCAATTTGAGGCTCACTGCGAAACAGTCTCCAGATGTCGCCCGGAATAAACAGGTTACCAGCCTTCAATTTCAACTGCGGTTCCGCGACCGGTGTTGGGCGTATGAACAACGAAGTGCCAGTGCCAAGGACGGCAATTCCGACGGCAATCATGCTGCACAACCAGAGAGAATCGTCGAAATTATCCAGCGCAATTCCGGCACCGGCCATGCCAAAGATGATTGCAATAAACGTCGTCATCTGAATCGCACCATTGACCGGCAACAGCTTCCCGCTGCTGAACAACTCCGGCAGAATCCCATACTTGGACGGGCCGAAAATCGCACTCTGAGCGCCCATAAACGCCAGCACAACAATCAGCAATGGCAACTGCGCCGGCGAATTCGGACCATGCAGAAACAGCACCAGCAGTGCTGCGGCCATGACGGCAATTTCCGCGACCTTGCACCAGACGATGACGGTCCGCTTCGAAAAGCGATCGGAGATGTAGCCTCCAAGCCCCGAAAGCAACACAAACGGCAATGCAAAGGCGGCCAGGGCGAGTGGCTGCCGGTCCACAACGGGGGTGGCCAACGCAGCACATTGCAACAGAACCAACTGCTTGAAAAAATTGTCGTTGAACGCACCCAGAAACTGAGTGGACAGGATTCCGCCAAAAACGGCATCTGACCGGAGTGCCCGGACCGCCGAGCCGGGATTCGGCGTCTGTGCAGCATCGGAGCTGTCAGAGGACTGGTCGGTGTCGGACATAGGAGTTACGTGTTTTCAATGCGGGACGGCCCGCCAGCCGATGCGGGCTATCGCCCGGAAGGTGCTGGTATGAATCCGCTGATCGCCTCGAAGCTGTGTGAGCAATGAGTGGCGGTTTTTTGTTGTGAAATATTAAAGGGATGCAGCCAGTTGTGCGACTGCTTCGGCAGCCGCTGTCACGTCGGCCTGAGCTGTCAATGGACCGGGACTTAAACGAACAGTACCACCCGCCGGTATTGTGCCAAGTGTCTTGTGCACCAGTGGCGCACAATGGAGCCCGGCTCTGCAGCGAATCTGAAAACTCTGGTCCAGCACGGCGGCCACGTCCTGGCTGTCCATACCATTCAGCGAGAAACTGACGATCCCGACGTTCTGCGCCTCAACGCCGCCAAACACCGCAACACCGCGAATCTCTCGAAGAGCCTGCGACAGCTGTGTCGAAAGTTTAAGGATCCGTTGGTGAAGGTTCGCCACCGACTGCTGCAGAATCCACTCTGCCGCCGCATTCAAACCGGCCAGCCCTGGCATATTCAGATTTCCACTTTCGAATTTCGTGGGCATCGTGATCGGTTGCAGGGGCGACTCACTGTCCGTGCCTGTGCCGCCGCAGCGAATCGGCAGCACTTCGTTCTCAAGGCCGTCGCGAATGTACACGATTCCTGTCCCCAGCGGCCCCAGCAATCCCTTATGCCCGGCGGACGCCAGCATGTCGATCTTCAGGTCGCGGACACTGAACGGAATATGCCCCGCGGTCTGAGCCGCATCCAGCATCAGCAAGGCACCCGTCTCATGGGTCGCGGCGCTGATCGTTTCGACAGGCTGAACGATGCCGGTCACGTTGGAGGCGTGATTTAGAACGACTAGCCTGGTTGGCTGGCTGTTCAGTTCGTGGACAAATGATTTGGTGTCGATGAGCCCCGTCTGTGCATCAAAGTCGACGTACACCACATCCAGCTGAAATTCTGACTTCAATTGCTGCAGCGGCCTGAGCACAGAATTGTGTTCCAGCGTCGACGTCACAACGCGGTCCCCTTTCCGCAGCACGCCACGCAACAGCAGGTTTAATCCGTCCGTGCAATTGAACGTGAAGGCCACGCGATCACCGGATTCCGCATCCAGAATTCTGGCCACACGCTGGCGACACTGGGCCACCAGACGTGCAGCATCGGTCGCACCGGCATGGGAACCACGTCCGAAGGCAATGCCCATCGAGCGCATGTACGTATCGGCAGCGGCGTAGACGCAATCGGGTTTGGGAAAGCTGGTGGCTGCGTTGTCCAGATAGATTGTGGTGTCAGATGAGTCAGTCATCGGGCAAACCGTCTACCAATGTCATGAGTAACTGGTCATCGACAACGGTGCCCCGGGGCTGCCGTTTGATCAACTCCACGACCTGCCCGACCACGCCATCGGAGGCCGAAAGTTGCAGTTGTTCCAATCGGTGAGACACCGCTTTACGACCACTGTGTCTGCCCAGAACCAATTGAATCCCGTCTGCGCCGACTTTTTCAGGCCGGAATGGTAAATAGGTGTCGGGGTTCTTCAAGAGTCCGTCCTGATGAATCCCGGCTTCGCTGGCAAATATGTTGTCGCCACCGATCGGTTTCATTCGCGAAATCGACACGCCTGTCAGATCGGCAACCAGCCGACAGAGTGGCGACAGCTTTGTCGTATCAATCCTGAATGAGCGTTGGTATTGGTCCGAATGCATTGATAACGCCATCACGACTTCTTCCAGCGCGGCGTTGCCCGCCCGTTCGCCGATGCCGTTGACAGTACACTGGACAACGTTGGCTCCCTGCTGAATGCACGCCAGGGTATTAGCCACGGCAAGACCCAGGTCGTTGTGAAAGTGAACCGCCAGAAGAGCTCGATCAATATTCGGCACACCGTCCTGAATCGCTTTGATACAGTCGGCCGCTTTTTCCGGCGTCAGCACGCCCACAGTGTCAGGAAAGCCAATCGTTGTCGCGCCGGCATCAATGGCTTCTCGATAGCACTCGCACAGAAAACTCATTTCCGTACGGCTGGCGTCTTCCGGACTGAAGGCGATAATGCGAAAGGACTTCCCTGCATAGTCCACTGCATCCGCGATGATTTTCAGAATTTCCGTTTTGCTTTTATTCAGTTTCTCGGTGCGATGGATCGGGCTGGTGCCGCAGAACAGGCTGACACCGCGTTTGTGCACGGGATTCCCATCAAGTGCTCGTTCCGCAGCATCGATGTCGCTCGGCAACGTACGGCACAGCGCTGTCAGGACGGGCTTTCGCACGACTCCGACCATTCTGCGGATCGCCTCCACGTCTGCTTCGGACGACGCCGGAAAACCGGCATCCAGGGAGTGCACTCCGGCGGCTTCCAGGGCCAGCGCAATTTGCAGCTTTTGTTCGGGATCCAGCGTCGCTCCCGGCATCTGTTCACCATCACGCAACGTGGTGTCGCTGAACAGCACGGCGCGGGAACGCTTGTGATGGCTGATCACGGCATCTCGCGCGGTATTCCGCACGCGTTTGCTGAGTCGTTGAATTAGTGACGGACCGGACATGGCGGGCAGGATACAGGTTTCCGCCGCAACTTTGAATCGACGGTGTCTCGTCGTTGGTTTCCGAAATCAAAGGTGGGCGAACGGCGAGGAGCGTTTTCGGCTGAAGAGAGGACGCTGATCAAATGCCGAGCAGATGAAAAACACTCCCGCCTCTCTCTTTCACATCGATCACAGCGTGGGAATCGACAGATCACGCCAACAGCGCTGACACCACTTCACCCGGCTGACCATCCGTGAGAGTCTGGTCGCGGTTGCTGCGGCGGAAGAGTAGCTGCTGGTGGTCGAGTCCGAACAGGTGCAGCAGCGTGGCATGGTAGTCGTAGTGGTTTACGACATCTTCGACGGCTTTGTGGCCCCACTCATCGGTCTGGCCGTGGACGTGTCCGGCTTTGAATCCGCCACCAGCGACCCACATGCTGAAGCCGTAGGTGTTGTGGTCGCGGCCGATTTTGCTGCGGCCGGCATCGTTCTGAACAACAGGCAAACGTCCCATTTCACCACCCCAATGCACGACCGTGGAATCCAGCAGTCCTCGCTCCTTCAAGTCTCTGACCAAAGCCGCGGATGGTTGATCGACCTTCTGGCAGGCCGCCGGCAGTCGGCTGAGAATACTGCCGTGGCTGTCCCATAACTGATTGGACGTGTAGACCTGGACAAATCGAACACCGCGTTCGATCAGTCGGCGAGCAATCAAACATCGCGTTCCGTATTCGGCGGTTACCGTCTGGTGTATGCCGTACATTTCCTGAGTGGCCTTCGTTTCCTTGCTGAGATCCAGTGCGTCCGTAGCGGCCGTCTGCATCTTTGCTGCCAGCTGGTAACTGGCAATTCGTGCATGCAGATCCAACTGTCCCGGACGGTCCGCTATATGCCGCGAATTCAGTTGTTCCAGGAATTCCAACGCTCTTTTCTGAGCCTTTCCTTTCAGATGAGGCGGCGGCGTCAAATCCAGAATCCGGGGTTCTGTCGGCCGAACAACCGTGCCCTGATAAATGGAAGGCAGCCAGCCATTCGACCAGTTCTCGACCCCCAGAACCGGCAACTGCCCCGGATCAATCAGCGCCATGAACGCGGGAAGATTGTCCGCTTCGCAACCCAGACCGTACGTCAGCCAACTGCCCAGCGTCGGCCGGCCTTCGACCGTACGTCCGGTTTGCAGTGCTCGAATGGACTGCCCATGATTGTTGACGCCGGTCCGTGTGGAGCGGATCAGACAGATGTCGTCGGCGACCGAAGCAGTGTGAGGAACCAGCTCGGACAACTCCATGCCACACTCGCCGTGATGTCGAAACTTCCACGGTGACGCAAAAACCCTGGAACTGGCCTGAGCCGCGTTGTCGTATTTGATCTCGCCGGGAAATTCCTTTCCATCGTACTTTGCCATTTCAGGCTTGGGGTCAAACATGTCATGGTGACTGGGCCCGCCCTGCATCCACAGCGAAATCATCGCCCGAGCTCTGGGCTCCTCAGTGGCCGCTTTGGGTGTGGTATCAAAGCTCTGTCGCTGTAGGTCCGGTTTCTTGATTTCGGCTGAGGCACGTTCGTTGTTGTGCAGCCACGCCAAAGCCACCGAACTGACACTCATCGCACTGGAGGCGAGAAAGTGGCGGCGAGCAGATTGGTTCTGTGGTTCGTTCATGGGGGTCAATCGACGTACAGAAATTCATTGGAACTCAGCAACATTTGACACATCAGTGCCACCGCCTCCTGGCCCGCAGTACGCGCTGGTGGTTTTTTTTCATTCGGCTTGTAGGCCGACTGTTCGCCAAAGATGGCGGTCTGTTCGTTCAGGAACGCGGTGGCGGAATCCAGTTCAGAATGTTCGGGCCGACGCGAATAGACCAGTTGCCACGACAGCTGGATCTGCTGCGTCAGATCGTCGCCAGCTTCGTCGGCCAGACGTGCGGCCAGATATCGCGAATATTCCAGCAGCAGGTCGCTGTTCATCATCAGCAGCGATTGCGTGGAACCGGTCGAAGGACGTCGCATGTCACAGTTGGGTGCCATTGCCGGTCGGTCAAAGGTGTCCAGCACGGACAACGGGCGACTTCGGCGCACCTGAATGTAGATGCTGCGGCGAAACTCTTCGCCCTTCATATCGATTTTTGCACCGGGGCGCCCGGCATTCAGGTTTTCCTTGCCGATGACGAATCGCCCGACGCGGTCAGCCATCACCGGCACGGACGGACCGAAGGCCTTCCGATTAAGACGGCCTGACAGCGCGAGCATGCTGTCACGCAGAACTTCAGCGTCCAGTCGCAGCAGGCGTGCTCCGCCATACAACTCGTTATCCGGATCCGTATCATCCTGTTCGTTGCTGTTTCGCAGTTGCTGCTGCCAGGCGCTGGATGTCAAAATCAACCGGTGCAGATGCTTCAGGCTCCAGCCGCTTTCAATAAACTCCGCCGCCAGCCAGTCCAGCAGTTCCGGATGCGTGGGTTTCTGACCGAGCGTGCCAAAGTCGGCCGGAGTTGCCACCAGGCCACGACCGAAATGATGCAGCCAGACGCGGTTCACGATCACGCGGGCGGTCAACGGATACGCTGAACTGGTGAGCCGCCGCGCCAACGACATCCGACGGCCCGTGGTCGCGAGCTCTGCAGCATCGACCCGAATTTTATTCAGGTCAGCTGTTTCTGAAATCACTGTCAGTCCCGCAGGCATCAGTTCCTGCTTCTGCTGATCGTGATCACCGCGGAAGAACAGCTTCGTCACGGGAACCCGCCCCGCAACTTCGGTCAACGCCCGCACGAACTCTTCGGGTGGCTTTGTCGCTCGGATCTTCGTGGCTTCGTCGGCCATGGTCTTCAGTTGATCCGCCGCTTTTTTGTCGTACAGGTAAAGCGAACCGGCCGTCACGTTAAGACTGGGGTGTTTCTTGAACAACGATATCTGCTCGGCCGTTCTCTTTTTGGCGTCGGCCTTGTGGGCAGCACGTGCCTGTTCGTGTATTTCCACAGGCAGTTTCGTCAGCTGCTTTTCGAATGTCGCCGCGATAAACTCCGCCTGCTTCGTGGATCGCCTGGCATCGACTTTCTTTGCCTGGGCTTCCACCCGCGCCGCCTCAGCGCGGTTGTCGTCCGTGTACAGCGAGATCCGTCGCTGACTCGGTTTGCGCCATTTTTCCCAGTCAAACGCCGGTTCAAAGATGGCTCGAAAGCGATAGTAATCCGCCTGCGAAATCGGATCATAACGGTGGTCGTGACATTGGGCACACCCGACCGTCATGCCCATCAGCGACGAAGAAACTATTTTGATCGTATCGGCAATCGTGTCGTTACGAGCAACATTCACATCGGGCACCGCGCCGCCTGTGCCGTCGGGAGCCATGCGCAGGAATCCGGTCGCCGCCAGAAGTTCAGCGTCTGCGTTTGACAGGTTGTTCTGCGGCGATGTTACCATTTCGTCACCTGCCAGCTGTTCGCGGATGAACTGATCGAAGGGTTTGTCATTATTGAACGAGCGAATCACGTAGTCGCGGTATCGCCATGCGTGAGGTCTGACGGCATCGACGTCGTTGTATCCTTCGCTGTCGGCATACCCCGCCACGTCCAGCCAGTGCCTGGCCCAGCGTTCGCCGTATCGGTCGGACGTCAGCAGCTGATTCACAAGCTGCAGCCACGCATCAGAATCGTTCTTCGCGGTCAGGGACGCGACCGCTTCAGGCGTCGGCGGCAGACCGTGCAGATCAAGATACAGACGGCGAATCAGGGTATGCGCTAGAGCCCGGGGACTGTATTTGAAGCCCCGTTCTTCCAGCGTCGCCAGCAGGAATGCATCGATGGGATTGGCCACCGATTTACGGTGTTTGACCTGCGGTACGGTGGGACGAATAATCGGTTGAAATGACCAGTGAGCCCGTTCCTCGTCGGTGATGAAGACCGCCTCTTCGACAGATTCCGGCTCCGGACGAACCGTTTCGGCACCGGCAGCGATCCAATCGCGCACGACTTTCAGCTCTTTCGCAGACAACAAATGGGTGCTTTCCGGCGGCATCTCACCATCTCGCAGCCGTTGGTACAACAGGCTCTCGTCAGGCTTACCAGCAACGACCGCCGCGCCGGATTCACCGCCCTTCAGCATTAAGCGAACCAACCTCAGATCGAGTTCCCCTTCCGGCTGCTTCTCTTCTCCGTGACATTGCCAGCAGTGCGTCTTCATGATCGACCGGACATGAGTCTCAAATCGTGGCGCAGGCTTACCATCGACGGCATGAACGGTGGGAAGACCAACGATCAGCATAGAAAACACGGCAGCAATGAGTGACAGTCGAAACATGACGGTCGTCGCAGGGGGAGGAAGGAGATTATTCGGCGGGAAAAATGGCTGGGCCACCATCTTGACGTCTGGCGCTGCAACTTCCAAGTGCGAATCCGGCATACAGCCTGAGAAATTCATCGGCGGGGATCTGCGGAAGTGGCCGCAAGATGCCACTTGCTTGCCGTTATGAATTCTCGTGTGATAGGGTAACGGCCGTAGTGCGGGCAGCCTGCCTGCTTTTTCTTCTGAGATCCATCGGAGAGCCGTTATGCGTCACCAGTCGTTCATTGCCCTCGCGTTGCTGCTCTCACCCGGATCGTCAGCTTCTGCTGCGGACGACAAATTGCCTGCGAAGGGTTCCGCCCCGGTATTGTGCGTGGGCAACTACCATTCAGAAGCGGACGCCGTCCGGCAGCTGGAACGCATCTCCGCGACGTACTCGAACCTGCACCAGTGGCAGCAGCGTGCGGAGAACATTCGGCAACAGATCCTCACGGGCATGAATCTGAATCCACTGCCTGATCGCACCCCGCTGAATTCCATCATTCACAAGAAACGCGAACACGACGGCTACTCAGTCGAATCCGCAGCCTTTGAAGCACGGCCAGGGTTCCTGGTCTACGGCAGCCTGTATCGACCGCTGGGGCGGAAAGGTCCGTTTCCGGGAATCCTGTGTCCTCACGGCCACGCGCGCGGGCGTGAAGGCGGACGCCTGCGTCCGGATCAGCAACATCGTTGTGCCACGCTGGCACGCATGGGAGCCGTGGTGTTCTCATACGACATGGTCGGCTTCGGTGATTCAGAGCACTACGGTTGGGACCACAAACACAAGCAGGTGTTGACGCTGCAGACCTGGAGCAGCATTCGAGCATTGGATTTCCTGCAGTCTCTGGATGATGTGGACGATCAGCAACTGGGCGTGACGGGGTGCTCGGGCGGCGGTACTCAGACGTTTCTGCTGACGGCCCTGGACCAGCGCGTCAAAGTTGCTGTGCCCGTGGTGATGGTGTCAGCTCACTTCTTCGGGGGATGCCACTGTGAAAGCGGGATGCCGATTCACAAGACAGCCGAACTGGAAACCAACAACTGCGAAATTGCCTCGCTGGCAGCTCCGCGACCAATGCTGTTGGTGTCGGTCGGTGGTGACTGGACAAAGAACACCCCGCAGGTCGAGTTTCCGTATATTCAGAGCGTTTACAAATTGCACGACACCGCCACCGCCGTCGAAAACACTCACTTCCCGGACGAACAACATGGATACCAGGTGAAGAAGCGTCAGACAATGTATCCGTTCATGGTCAAACACTTCGGACTGGATTCTGACGGTGTCGTTGATAACGCCACGGCGTTGTTCGACGAAACCGGGAACGTGATTGAATCGGTCGAGACGATGCGAGTCTTCGACGACGATCATCCAATGCCAAAACATGTTCTGAAGCCGGGATCGACCGTTGCCTTTGCCGACTGAGAACCGGCTATCCTGCTCCTGGATCCGACAGCCCGAACTGATATTTCAGCTCAGGTGCGAGTAACCGTTTGCCCAGCCACATTCGGGTGAGATCGCGAACCGGTTCAAAGCCGCGCGAACGCGCCAGTTGTTCGCCAGCTGTGTTCGGTGAGGGCATGTCCCAGACCACAGGGCCGTGCACGCTGTTCAACAGCGTGTCCACGATGTCTGCGGCGGCATCCGGCCCGTCCGCTGTAATCGGTCCGAGATATGTCGCGACTCGGCCGGTTCGCAGCATGCCGAAACCGTTGTCGGTCACAATAACGGCCGAGTCCGCCGCCAGCATTTTGAGCCAGTGCCCGCGATCTACGCCAAAGGCTGCAAGATCGAGCTCGCTGGACAGCGTTCGTGGGGAGGACGGCAGTACGGTTGCCGGGGACTCATCACTGGACTTCTGCCATCTGTGGAATCGCCACTCCTGCTGAAAACCGAGTCGCGTGTAGACGGGCTCACCCACCGGTGTCGCGTCCAGCTTGATGCACTCCACGCCGGTCGCGTTCAGATACTCAAGTGCCCGCTGCATCAGCGCCGAGCCGATTCCTTTGCGACGGTGATCCGGATGGACCAGCATCATTCCAATCCACGCCAGCGGAACGGGTTCACCCGAAGGGACATCGTGGGGGTAGCTGGTGGTTGTCACCGTACCAACAAGCGCATCGCCGATCGTTGCGACAAAGCACCCGTCAGGCTGATATCGGAGTATCCGCAACCAGTCGGTCGGCATCTGATTCCATCCGGCCACGGCCCGCAGTTTGTCTGCTTCCGGCAGATCATCTTCCCGCATCGTGCGGACCAACACAGCTTCCGAGCCTGTCATAGAAGAACCAATCGCTCACAACAACACGGAACCAAATTATAGACAACAAACCCTCTCCGGGCCTGATAGCCCGACTCTCCCGCAGGCGGGAGAGTAAATCAACAACGGCATGCCCGCAAATCCTGTCGGCCAGGGCGGCAACAGCAACTCTCCCACGACTAGCGGGTGCACGCAACGCCGACGATGTGCCCCCACTGCCTCACGCAAGAATGCCATGAACAAGTTCGCCGTGCACGTTCGTCAAACGACGTTCGATGCCGTTGTGGTAGAACGTCAGCTGTTCGTGATTGACGCCCAGCAAGTGCAGGACTGTCGCGTGGAAGTCGTGCCAGTGGACTCGATTTTCAACCGCCTGCCAACCAATATCATCCGTCGCGCCGTAGGCGAGGCCCGGTTTCGTTCCGCCGCCGGCCAACCAGACACTGAAACCCTTTTCGTTATGGTCACGGCCGGGTCCCACCACATTTGCGGCTGACTGAGTAAACGGCGTACGTCCGAATTCTGACGTGAACATGACCAGCGTGTCGTCCAGCATTCCGCGCTGCCGCAGATCACGCAGTAATCCGGCAATCGGTTTGTCGATGCGAACAGCCTCGCGACCATGATTCCTGATCATGTCCTCGTGACCGTCCCAGTTGATTCTGGGTTGACCGAAGGCACCACCGGAAAACAGCTGCACAAAACGCACGCCGCGTTCCAGCAGTCGTCGTGCCAGCAGACAACTGCGGCCGAAATCCTGCGTCGGCTCCGCGACGGTCCCGTACATGCCGTGAGTCTCCGCCGTCTCGCCCTTCAGATCTGCCACCTGCGGTACCAAGGCCTGCATACGTTCGGACAGTTGGTAACTGCGAATCCGTGCTGCCAGAACGTCGCTCACACCGCGTTCTGCCAGATGTCTTCGATTCAGTTCGGCCAGCAACTGCCGGCTGGCAGTCTCAGTGTCTGCGGACACTTCGCGAGCGGGAAAGAGATCCTGAATGGGCACGCCCGAACTGTTCATGGTGACGCCCTGAAACTGAGCCGGAAGAAATCCGTTCGTCCAGTTGATTGATCCACCTGCCGGAACACCACGCGGATCGGGGATCACGACGTAAGCTGGCAGATCATCGGTTTCACAGCCCATGCCGAACGACAGCCACGCACCGGCCGTCGGAAAGCCGTTCAACCGGAAACCCGAATTCTGTTGAAATGTGGCCGGAGTATGATTGGAAGTTTCCGCGAACATCGAACGAATGACCGTCAACTCGTCGGCGACCTGTGCCAGATGCGGAAACAATTCCGAGATCCACAGACCGCTCTGCCCGCGTTGCCGAAATCTCCAGTCGCTTTTGCGCAGTAACCCGACCTGTCCGAAGAAGACATCCGGCTGTTCCTCCGAGACAAGCGACTTGCCGTGCAGAGCTTCCAGATCCGACTTATAGTCGAACGAATCGACCTGGCTGAATCCACCACAGGCCACGATGTGGATCACTCGTTTCGCGCGAGGTGAATGATGAGGCCACGGCACTGCCGCCTGCCCCGGAACGAAATCCGCCCTGGCGACACCGTCGCGCACCAGCAATTCGCCCATGGCCACCGCGCCGATCCCCGAGGCAGCGAACGAAAGGAAATCCCGACGACCGGGGATTGTCAGTTTCTCAGTCAACATGAATGAACTCATTGCTGTTGAGGACAACTCGGCAAAGGGCCGACAGCCCGTGACTTGTAACGAACTGTGCAAGCTGATCGGCTTCAGCCTCATCGGGTGAACGACTATAGGCCAGTTGATAGACGCGGGCGACCTGTAACGGAACATCTGCACCTGCGTCTTTGATGACTCGTGCGGCGAATCGGTCAGACATACGCAGTACGAACGAATTGTTCATCAACGTCAATGACTGAATCGGCGTCGTCGTAACGGCTCGTCGGGGAGCTGTCGTCGACGGATCAGGGCAATCAAACGCATCCAGCAGGTGGTTCCGTCCGGATCGAATCCAGGTGCGGTAAACCGTGCGACGGTAGACATCGGGGCTGTCGGGATCCGTCATCGTGTAGAACTGCGTGTTTTTGACATACGTCGTAAAGTCCCGATAGGGCGCACCGCCGTATTGACGATTCAGCTGTCCGGTGACGGTCAGGATCGAATCGCGGAGAGCTTCGGCTTCCAGTCGCAGCGGGCTTCTGCGCCACAGCAGGCGATTGTCCGAGTCCACGGCGGCACAGTCCACACGATGTCGCGACGACTGACGATAAGTCGCCGATGTGACGATCAGTCTGTGAATATGTTTGAGGCTCCATCCGGAATCGATTAGCTCTGATGCCAGCCAGTCGATCAGTTCAGGATGACTGGGACGGCCGCCGTTGAATCCAAAGTCATTCGGTGTTTCGACCAGGCCAGCGCCGAAGTGATAGTGCCACAACCGATTCACGATGACTCGCGCGAACAGTGGGTTTTGTTTGTGTGTGATCCATTCCGCCAGTTTGCGACGGCGATCCGCGTCGGGTGAGTCCGCCGCAAGTCCGAACGTCGAATCGATGGCGGCAATGGCCGCCACAGCGCCCGGAGTCACAACTTCACCGCGAGCCGCCGCGTTGCCGCGACTCAGAACATGCGCGACGTCGGCGGTGCCCGGTTTGACCGCATACACCGCAAAGGTTTTCTGATCGTTTGCCGAAACAACATCGCGGCTGCCATGCCGCACGCCCCCGACAGCCGAGGCCAGTTGGTAATATTCCTTCTGCAGAATCGGATCGAACTTGTGATCGTGGCAGCGTGCACAATTAACAGTGAGACCAAGGAACGTCTGTGCGATGGTTCCCACATAATCCTCAATTTCATCCTGTCGCACGACGGCCTTCATCGCGGTACTTTGCTGGCTCTGTCCCACTTCGTCCCACGGTCCGGCCACCAGAAAACCCGTGGCGATGACGGCATTGGCGTCATCGGGATAAAGAACGTCGCCGGCCAGCTGCTGCCGCACGAATTCGTCATACGGCATATTGCTGTTGAACGCGTCGATGACCCAGTCACGGTAGTGCCACGAATCCGTGCGTAATTTGTCTCGTTCGTATCCCTGACTCTCACCAAACCGAACGACGTCCAGCCAGTGCCGACCCCAGCGTTCCCCGAAATGCTTCGAATCCAGCAGACGGTTCACCAGATCATTGAAAGCCGCGTCGCTGGGCTGGTGCATGGCCTGCTCAAATTGTGCCACCTGTTCCGGTGCCGGTGGCAGACCCGTCAGATCAAAACTCAAACGTCGCAGCAGCACTCGGGGCGTCGCCTCCAATGACGGCGTGAGCCACTGCAGCGTCAGCTTCCGCAGCACAAACGTATCGATCGGATTTCGAACGTGTTGTTTCCAATCGACTGTGGGAACATCCGGACGACTGACCGGCTGTAAAGCCCACCAGTCGCTGCCGGCCCGCTTGCTGGTGGTCCTGCGAAAAACATCAATGGGACTGGTACCCCATTTCGCGCCAGCTGTGATCCAGTTCTGCAGCGTCTGCCGCTCCTGTTCACCCAGCGATTTCTTCGGCGGCATTTCGTCAGATTCAACACGCTGCCACAGCAGACTTACGTCGAATTTCCCCGGCACAATCGCCGCCCCGGATTCGCCGCCACGTCGCGCGGCAGCGGCGTCGGCCAGATTCAGCCCGCCTTTCGCTTCGGCACCGCTGTGACAATCCAGACAATTGTCGATCAAAATCGGTGCAACGTCTCGATCAAAGTCCGGACGGTCTTCCTGACCGATGGCGTTCGTGGTCACAATAGATAAAGCCGTGAGCATCGCGCCGAGGTATCGGAAGCCATTCCGACGACGCCATAGAAATCCGTCACACATTTCGTTCTCGTTCAAAAACACTCAAACCGATCAACACACAGCACACGGAACAGATTACCGCAGAATCGGTCTGTGTTGCAAACACATTGATCAAATGCCCGGCCCCTTTTGTGTTCCACGTAGCGCAGGCTGCCATCCTGTTTTGCACGGGCTGCACCAGCGGTTCTTAAAGGCTGGCAGCCTATGCAACGACTCAGTAGGTAGCCCAGGTTGCTTCGCAACCTTTGGGAGCTGCAGGCACAGGAGGCTGTGGCAGAACGATATTCCGGTATTCGATGCGGCAGAACCCTGCCCGCCTCCCGTTGCTGCGCAACCCTTGTTGCAAGCAACAGGGCCACCCGGACGATTGAGATCTTCGGTCGGCGAGGGGGCGAGGTCTGGAGACCAGCGCGTGCGCGTCGTGAAATCAGGTCACGCCGACATCTATCGCTTCCATCCGGGAAAGTTCGGCATCGGCAAAGCGTTTTCGGACCGTTGGCAACACACCGCCCATCACCGCGGTGGCGATGACCCCAATCGACAGCAGTGGGTAGTAGACCACGTACGGCTGCGACTGAAACAGAGCGGCAATGCCCGTGACAAGACAGATGACACCAAAGACGACGGCGGTCCAGCAGATCGCCATGCAGACGGTTTTGCCGCGACCTAAGCCGCAAAGCATCCCGACGATAGCTCCCATGATTCCCAGCAGGGGACCAAGAATCCCGCCAATAAGCGCTCCGGTCCGGTTTCCCCACCACGCTCCTTCAGCTGCTGTGGCGGAACTCCACTGCTGTTCTGCGAATTCGGACACGTGAAGCGGTCCAATCCAGACTTTGCCCTGAGCAGGCAGCACCAGATTGATCTCCAGCCGAGCAGGAGGGCCGCTCTCTGACCCGGCATGAAACGGAAGAATGAATTCCCGCAAGCCTGAAGTTCCGTGGATCGTGCCCATCGGTCCACTCGGCGATAGTGTCCGGCTGAAATATTGGCCACCATCCACAAAATGACTCCACATCTCCAGATAGCCCGACTGCTCAACACCTTCGTATCGAATTTTCCCAAGGAAACGGTAACAGGACTTTGAAATACGCGGCGATTCAAGCGTGGCGAGACGCACGGTCAGAGGCTGCGCGGCGTCGTTGACGATAAGTAGTTCTTCCTTGCCGTCGGCCGAGCGGACGATTTGCCCGACTTCGACTTGTCCTTGTGCCTGCAACTCCGACCACCGAAGCGTGGCGACTTCGTCCACGGCCATCGCGAAGGATCCGTTCAGGAGAATTGCCAGCGTTGCCTTAAGCAGAATCTGATTGTCCATTTGCCGTCTCCTGTTCTTTAAGGTGGGCCGAAAGAAGTTCTCGAAACGTCTCCAGAGAGATTTTCTGGTCCGCCAATTGGGCTCGCAGCAGACGTTCAAATTCAGAGACCTCGGTGTGCTGCTCAACGGCTTCGATCTTGGCAATCAGTCGATCCAGTCGCAGCCGGATCGTCGGGTAAGTCACGCCGTATTGTTGAGCGATCTGTTTCAGAGAACCGGAAGCCAGGACCAGACGCTGGACAAACGCCAGATCCTCCTCGCTGAGAAACTCGAACCAAGCTCGTTTGGACACTAACAAACCTTAAACCAGAGTGAACATTGTTCAACTTCTGCTATCTTGATCATCACAATATGAAAATCAACTTTAACTTTATGAAATTCCTCAATCGCCGGGAGATTGAGGTTTCGCGGCGTGCCCTGCACTACAAGGGTGCCCTGCCCCCGCTCACCCAGGGAATACGTGAGACCTGCGGTCTGTGACGGGACGAGGTCGGGAGACCCGCGCACAGCGCGAAGAGAAGGAATGACCAACGCCGAACAAGGAATAACCAATGTCCAGGTGGCGGAGTGCCCAACTTCACCGATGGACATTCCTTGTTCGACATTGTGCATTTTGAAGCGGCCACATTGATCGGCAGGATTCCACTCTGCTGGACGCAGGTCTCCCCCACGCCTTCAGCAACGGGAGACCTTTGGTCACGGCCGATGCGGGGTCGGGAGACCGGCACCCAGCGCAGCATTTGCGGCTCCTGTCAGGCCCGATCCACTACGACCTGCTTGCAGAACTGATTGCTGGTGTGCGACACTCTTGTCGCACACCGGAGACAGTTCTTCCTGACTGAAACGTCAAACACGGTTAGTCCATACGAAAGTCAATGCGAATGCACCGCCAGGTACTGCTGCTGATTGTTGCGCTGCGAGCCATCACGCCCATGCCCGTCATGGCCGACTGGCCGACGTGGCAGCACGATAATCGACGAACAGGAACGACGGATGAGCAGCTGCAGGTCAGCAAGCTGGCTCCGGAGTGGGTCTGGCAATCCGCATCGCCTCCTCAGACGGCATGGTCAGGTCCGGCGAAGTACGACGCGTATGCCAACCAACACAACCTGCCTTCGATGCGAAACTACGATCCCGTGTTTCATGTCATTGCTGTTGGCGATCGCGTGTGGTTTGGTTCGTCAGCGGACGATTCGCTTTATTGCCTGGGCGCTGGCGACGGGAAAGAGCGATGGTCCGTCACGGCAGATGGCCCCGTTCGGCTGGCACCAACCTGGTCTGATGGTCGAGTCTATTTCGGATCTGACGACGGATATGCTCGCTGCGTCAAGGCGGACGACGGCCAGTTGGTATGGAAGTTTACACCTGCCGACACCAGCCATCTGTTTCTGAACAACGGTCGCTTCATCCCGTTTCAGCCGTGCCGCACTGGCGTCGTCGTTGACGACGGGACCGCATGGTTTGCGTGTGCAATGCTGCCGTGGAAAGACGCCTGGCTGTGCGCCGTCGATGCGGCAACGGGAACAACGGACGACGGCCGTCATTTCGTAAAGGCACTGCCTGGGCGCACGATGGAAGGAGCTCCCGCGCTGTCGTCGAAGTTCCTGGTGTTGCCTCAGGGCCGAGTTGCTCCGCGTGTATTTGACCGGGCAACCGGCGAGGACCTGGGTGAAATGGTCAAAAGCGGCGGTGGATCTGTTGTGGTGGTGTCACTGGATGAGGACGTATTTCACGGTCCGGCCACGGATTCCCGCAAAGGCGGTTTCCGACAATCCAGTGGTCAATCGCGTGAAGTGGTCGCTGGATTAGGGCGTGGGAACGCGTTGGTTGTCGATGGATCAATATCCTGGATGCTGACCGATACGGAGATCATTGCGTCCAGCCTCACAGAGAGAAAAGTACTGTGGAAGACAGCGTGCGAATGTCCCTTCGCGATGATCAAGGCCGGCGACACGCTGTTTGTGGGCGGTGACCAGATCGTCCAGGCGCATTCCGCGAAAGACGGTCGTCTACTAAGGACGATGCCGGCCACAGGTCGCGTGTTTGGCTTGGCCGCGTCCAACGGCCGCCTGTTTGCCAGCAGCGATTCCGGCACAATTCACTGCTACGCGACGACAGATTCCGTGGGTTCAAAGCCGGATGATTCTTCGCTTGTCGCGGCCCCTGCCGGTGAGCAACCATCATTGAGTGATGTTGCGGCACTGGAGGACGATCGATTATTGGGGCACTGGAGTTTTCAGAAGTCGACCACGACCGGTACTTCCGTCCACTCATTGCACGGACCGAACCTGACGCTTTCGCGATCTCCAGATTTTTCCCGGATCGGACAGTATCAGGCATTGGAACTCGACGGGGCGAGTCAGACGGTCATGGTCTCACCAGACTTCAGGAGTGTGCCCGTGCCGACCGATCAGTTCACCGCGGAAGCCTGGGTTCGTATTGATCAGCTGCAGGAATGGGGCGGCATCATCGGCGTTGTTCAGGACAACGGTGACGAAGAAAATGGCTGGTTGCTGGGATACCGCAAGAATCGCTTCTGCATCGGTCTTTCGTCGGAAGACGGACCAGGCCGTCTGACATACCTGACGGCTGACCATGACTTCGAAATAAAACAGTGGTATCACGTCGCCGGAAGCTATGACGGCACGGTCATGAAACTGTTCGTCAATGGGAAGCTGTGCGCGGAAAGCAGTCAGCACAAGGGTAATATTGCCTACCCGGAGCGTGCGTGGTTTGAGATCGGGGCGTACCACGACAAAGATGAGTACTTTCGAATGCGCGGTGCAGTGCACGAGGTGCGGCTGTACGGTGAGCGGCTGTCGGACGGCGAAATCCTGAGTCACTACCAGTCTTCGCACAGCCGGATGCCAACGAAGACGGTCGAAGCCAGCCTGGCTTCCGGCCCATGGCTGCAGTTCGTTGATCCGCAGACCGCCATTGTGCGCTGGACCACGGCCGATCCGAGACCCACACTGTTGCAATATGGAACGGACGATCTCAATCAATCCGTTTCGGACGACACGCTTCGGACTGAACATCAGGCGACGTTGACAGAACTGGGTCGTCAGCGCGCGTACGAATATCGGATCGGCATCAAAGATGCCGATCCGACGACGTTCACACAGACTTTCGAGTGCGACAATTTTTTCAACTACACGCCTGTATCGGCTGATAGAATTCCCGGTGTCCCCAACGAGTCCACCGCAGAACTGTCTCGACAGATACTGAAGAGCACGTCAGTACGTCCGGGAATGTGTCTTGTTGTGGGAACAATCGAAGACGAGCTGCTGCTGCAACTGTGCCGTGACAGCCTGCTTCGTTTTGTGGTCGCCGACACGGATGCTGCGAATGTCTCGCATCTCCGCAGTATTCTTCGAGCACACGAAGTCTACGGAAATCAGGTTGCCGTCCATCACGTGACGGATCTGTCGAATCTTCCCTTCGTCGGCAATTGGGCCACTACGGTCCTGGCGACGGGTGAAACGGACGTGGACGGACTTCGCGAAATTGAACGCCATGTACGACCGGACGGCGGGATTGCGTTGCTGATGCATCCGCATTCCGGCGACCTGCCCGCCCACTTCAAGCCGTTGAAGATGCGAGACAAGGAGATCTGGCATCGCTATCTCCGTCCCCCGCTGGCGGACGCCGGCGAATGGTCTCATCTCTACGGTGGTCCGGATAACTCGGCATTCGCCGGCGAGCATCTCGGCGGCGCAAAGGCGGCGGATGACCTGGACGTGCAATGGGTCGGACGCCCCGGACCGCGGTATCAAGCCGATCGCAGCGGGCGAAAGCCGTCTCCGTTATCGACGGGCGGTCGATTATTTCTGCAGGGGCTACACAGAATCATCGCGGTTGATCACTTCAACGGGACGGTGCTGTGGTCGCTGGAGATCCCGGAGCTGGAACGATTCAATATGCCGCGCGACTGCAGCAATTGGTGTGCAAACCGAGATTACCTGTTTGTTGCGGTGAAAGATGAGTGCTGGAAAATCGACACGGTTTCAGGAGAAGTCGTGAACCGTATCGCCGCGACGGATGCAGCGTCAGAAGCCCCCATGGAATGGGGTTACGTGGCCACGCAAGACGGTCGACTATATGGCAGCGCCGTCAGGGCAGGAACAGCCTGGACCAGTTTCTGGGGTGGGGGCGATGCCGGCTGGTACGACGCCAGAACGGGACCGGTCACCTTCCCGATCTGCAGTGACCGTCTATTCTGCAACGATATCGAAACGGATGAACTGGCGTGGGAATACAAAAGAGGGGTCGTTCTGAATTCGACGATTACGATCGGTGGCGACACGATGTATTTTGTCGAATCACGTAACAGCGAAATCATGGCGTCAAAGGACCGCCGCGTGGGCGACGCCAAACTTTGGCAGGACCTGCACCTTGTGGCGATCGACGCGACGACCGGATCACCGAAGTGGGAAAAACGACTCGATCCCATGAGTCAGCAGGTGGTGTTCTACCTGGCTCATGCCGCGGACCAGCTGACTCTGGTATCTTCTGCGAACACCGCCTTCAAAGTCACCTCCTTTGTCGACAGCGATGGTCGCGCGCGGTGGACTCAAACGACAGAGTGGCTCAAAGGCAAGGGCGATCACGGCAAGGCGATGTCCCGCCCGGCCATTGTCGGTGATCGATTGTTTCTACGGCCGGCAGTGCTGTCACTAAAGGACGGTTCAGTCCTGCCGGAAACCATGCCCGTTGAACATGGGTGCGGAACGTACGCGTGCACGGCGGATGCCGTCTTCATGCGATCCGGCGATGCGACGATGTGGGATCCCGAGAACGCTTCCGCATCATCGTGGCCTCGTCTGCGAGTTGATTGCTGGTTGAGCACCATTCCAGCCGGAGGCATGCTGTTGTCGCCGGAGGGTGGCGGGGGATGCAGCTGCGGATCCTGGATGGAAACATCCGTCGGCTTCATGCCAAAGGTGTTCGACAGGCGGCCGTAGTTCGACAGACTCACACCGGAAAACACGATGGCCCGAAGCCTAAGCGACACGATCGACGCAAGGTGTCTCCTCGCTCACGCTTCGGGCTAAAATGAAGAAGAAAATGGCGATGTCCCGTTATGCGACAACAGCCACCCCGACGAAAGTATGTGTATGCAGCTATCTACCGTTCTGACGCCCGAATCGGATGAGAATCTCCGCCTTGCCGCGCAGTGCGGAGTGACACACGTCGTTTCTCGTTATCCAGGGCCTACGCTTGACGATTTACGTCGACGGCAAAAACACTTCGCTGGGTTTGATCTGAAACTGTCTGTGATCGAAGGTTACCTGCCGATCGAGAACATCAAGATCGGCTGCGATGACGGGACAGAGATGGTGGCGCTTAAGCAACTTATCCGCAACATGGGCGAAGCCGGCGTTCCGATTCTGTGTTACAACTTCATGGCGGGAACAGATTGGGTGCGCACACGGCTTGACGCCCCGCAGCGGGGCGGAGCACGCGTCACGGCCTTTGACCTGGTCGATGCACAGCAGGCTGTGTTGCTGGGCCACGATGGCGATGCCTTGAACGCACGTGCCAATGGCGTCGGTATTTCCTGCGATGAGTTGTGGACCAATCTGCAGGCCATGCTGACAGAACTGCTGCCGATCGCTGAAGCCGCCGGAGTTATACTGGCCATGCACCCGGACGACCCACCGCTGGCTGAGTTCGCGGGACGGGCTCGTATCATGAACTGTGTGGATTCGTTCGAACGGCTGGTCCGACTTGTCCCCAGCGCAAGCAACGCCGTCTGCTTTTGCCAGGGGACGTTTGTGGAAATGGGCGTCGATGTTCCTGCCACGATCCGTCGGCTGGGTGAACATATTCGCTACGTCCATTTTCGTGATGTGCAGGGAACGGCGGAATCGTTCACGGAAACCTTTCATGACAACGGTCCCACCGACATGGCAGAGGCCATGCGAGCGTATCGAGACATCGGGTTTGACGGTCCGATTCGCCCGGACCATGTGCCTCAGCTTGAAGGGGACGAAGGGGAACCAGGTTACACAACACCCGGTCGTTTGTTCGCGTGGGGGTATCTGCGTGGCTTGATGCAGGCGACAGAAACGCGATGATGCCGGAACAGATCGTCGGGATTGCTTTCGAATCAACGTTGATTCACATTGATGATCGACAGGCCGAACAGCCCCCGACCGACAATCGCATTCCAGCCACATCACAGACCTGACGGAGCCACAAAAATGACGAATTCCGGCGATCCTTCCGGGCCGACTCAGGAACACGCGTACTCTCGAGGTCCGCGCATCACGGCGATTGAGACGGCGATTCCTTCGGACGTTATGCCAGGGTTGCTGCTGCTGCGAATTCATACCGACGCTGGTACGATTGACGGCGAAGAGGTCGTGGGTCATGGCGAGACCTATTACATTCCGGAAGCCGCCGCCGCCGTGTTACACGACTGGATGGCTCAGCGGTTACTGGGTGCTGACGCTGCCGCCATTGAGAGTCACTGGCGTTTTCTGTACGAACGCATGACGGCTTTTGGCGGAATTGGGGCTGAACTGCGGGCTCTGTCTGCCGTCGACCTTGCGCTGTGGGATATTCTGGGGCAGTTGACGAAGCAGCCTGTCTGGAGACTGCTGGGCGGGCCGGTTCGAGATGCGGTGCCTGTGTACAATAGTTGTGGCGGCCCTTTGTACGGCGTCCGCAGTGCAACGGGAGAAAGTCAGGCGGCGGGCTGGCCCGGTCACGGTGATCCCGGTCAGGCAGGTCCGCTGGAAGACAACTGGGCGTGCATCCACACGCCGGGAGACCTGGCGGAAGAGTTGCTGGCAGAAGGTTTCACCGCCATGAAGTTGTGGGCGTTTGACGCCATTTACCGAGAATCCGGTGGTTTACGCATTAGCGCAGCGGACGTGACACGCGGCGTTGCGCCGTTCGCAGCAATTCGAGATCGCGTCGGTGATCGTATGGACGTCATGCTGGACGGACATGGTTTCTTCTGCCTGCCGGCGGCCCTGGATATTGCTCATGCCATGCAGCCATTTCACCCGCTGTGGCTGGAGGACGTGCTGCGGCCGGACAGCATCCCCGCAATGACCGAATTTCGTCGCGGCGCTGGCGTTCCGATTGCCATCAGTGAAATGCTGGTGACTCGCGAACAATACCGCCAAGTCCTGAACGGTAACGCCGCCGACTACGTGATGATCGACCCGACCTGGGTGGGTGGCATCAGCGAGTCGCGTCGCATTGCCGAGTTAGCCCAGCTGTACAATATTCCCGTGCTGATGCACGACTGCACCGGGCCATTGACATTGATGTCCGGGTTGAATATCGCCGGGGCGGTGCCATGTGTGACGTATCAGGAATGCGTGCGAGCGCACATCGCCACAGTTTACCCACAACTGATTGACAGCACCGTCGTCGTTGACGCCGGACATATTCAACTCAGTGATCGTCCGGGCATTGGTGCTCGCTGGCAGGCGTCGCTGTTCGCATCTGACGCACCGGGTTATCGCATCAGCCGATTGTAATCGCGGAGGCATCAGCATGCTCACGCGCCAGAGTGGTTCACAAGAATAAGTAAACTGCACTTGAGCAGTTTACTTTTTGTCGTAGCGGAAGCCGCCAAGGCTTTCGACCTGTCTCTGCCGAAATTCCTGGCGAATTCCGCTACAGAACGACCGCGTGATTTTGAAAACTGCTGTAGTGCGTGGTCAAGTCCAGGAACTGGGGTTGTTCCGTAGCCGAACTCGCCAGAGTTTGGAAGTTTTTCTCTATGTCGTCCAAAGACTGGCGACTTCCGCTACCCAAAAATCAAGACTTGACGAAGCATTAGCTGATGCTGAATTGTTCAAAGTGAACGCGGATCTCGCGAAGCGTGGCCGGCTGATAGGCCGTGGCTCCATACCGCGTGCCGTGAATTCGTTCGTCAACACGTTCTCTGTCTTCCTGGGGAAACACGGCCAGACATGGCGTTTTCATCGATCGTCCGTACGCCTGAATCTGCGGAAAACAATCCAGTGCTGATTCGGTGAACCGGTCGGCCAGAATAAGCAGGCCATCGGGCGGACTGGAACTCTTCAGACGCTCCAGGGCCATAGTCGGCTCAGCGACGAAAGACATCGCGAATCCATGTTTCGTGAAGTACGTGTTCAACGCAGCCTTGCGTTTTTTTCGTGAGTCCACCACAAGCAACTCGAACGGCCGCGACATGAGTTGCTGGGAGATTGCATCTGGTTCGTCAGTTTCACACCATTCCCCCAACTCCACCATGGCGTTCTTCAGGTCCTCCATGGCTTCCCCGGTCGACTGATAACGATCGCTGGGGCTGACCTTCATCATTCTCTGAACGATGTTGACAACACTGGCCGGCAGATTCGGGTTGATGTTCCCGATGGGCGCAGTGCTTGTGTATCGGCTCAGCAGTTTGCGTTCCTCTCGGTCTCCCGTTCTGGGCCATGCTGGTGTTCCACAGAGCAGCTCGTACATAATCGAACCGACGAAGAAGATGTCGCTCCGCGGATCGTTGTTGGGTGCGTTCGTGCCCCGTTCCAGCGATGCATATTCCAGCGCGCGATGGACGTCGTCGCTGGTGCCGGCCTGAGCGGACAATTCGGCGCCAGCGAGACCGAAGTCCACCAGTTTGGCGACTCCGCGGGAACTCATCAGCACGTTGGTCAGCTTCAGGTCACGGTGCGTCGCACCTTTTTCGAGAGCGTACTCCAGTGCAGAGCAGATTTCGTAGACGCAGCGCAGACACTCTTTCGGGGAAAGCGTCTCTCGAATGCGCAGAAAATCCCGCAGATTGCCGCCTTCAACAAATTCCATCGTGAAATAGTGAAAGTTGCCTTCGCTGCCGACATCGTAGATCGGGACAATGTTGGGATGCTTGAATCGCTGGCAGATACGAGCTTCGCGTTGAAAACTGGCCACCGCCGCAGGGTCTGATGCCCAGCGACCGCGGAGCAGCTTCACCGCGACCGTTTCCTGGCCATCGACTGTCTCAGCTCGGTACACTCGGGCAAACCCACCTGACGCATTTCGATACAGTAGTTTGTAGTTGCCCAGCACCAACCCTTCCGTATCCCCTTTGAGAATACGGCGAGTCTGCAGCGGCGTCAGTATGTGACGTCCCTCCATCAGCTGCAGGATGGCAGAAACGTCCTCGCCATTGACCAGTTCAGCTTCGACCTCCTGCCATTGATCGGCGCGAAGAAGCTGACTGGCGATGAGAAACGATTTCAGGTCATCTTGTGAATTCAGGTCCACCATAACTTGAGTGGTTTGAGTCCTATGGGAATGGAAACAGGCAGCAGCTGTTGAAATGCGAAATCCGTGCCATTCGTATGACCTACGCTGTGCACCGGAGAACGAAGCGGTCTTTTACCATTTGTGAAAGTCGGGAGGCGGAACAACGACAGGAATCGGCCAATCCAGCCGGACAGGCGCGACTCTGAATCGTCATTGGACACAGACGCGGTGGGAGGTGAATGGTATCACCCGGTCGCCATGATTCAATGACGTCAGCCCCAACATGAATCCCAAATCCCGCGTTTTTTCCGAAGGAAATTACACTCCGATGACCGTCATGAATCCACCGCCGGAGGTGTGACCAGGGATTTTCCTCGCACAAACGTATCAATCGGTAAAAACGCGAAACCTCCGCCATGATCCGATTGCAATCCCGATTCCGGCTGGGATTTGCACAGACGGAACAAAGACAGAGTCGCAACCGCTCCAATCTTGAGATCCGGCAGCGGTTCGTCGAACAGTGTTGCCGGATTGACGGTCGCCATTCGTACTGCCTCAAAGACTGACACCCCACACGCACTGACTATATGTGCAATACAATCGCCTGTTGTCGCGCCAGACCCTGCCAGAAACTGCCGTTGTCCGGCAACAACAATTCGACCGTCATCAAGAACTTCCACGCCCACGTCACCTTCCGCATATGTTCCGGGCGGACAGCCACCGAACCCCGACACGTCACAAGTCAGGATGGTCCGTGACATCGACTTGCAGCGCAGGACGCACTTCAGGACCGAATCAGGCAGATGCCATCCATCTGCAATAATGCTGGCCCACAGATTATCGTCGGCCAACTGGTCCCAGAGATAGTTCGGGTGCCGTGGCAGCGTGGCGTGAGCTCCGTTACCCAGATGAGTGCTGAGGCATGCCCCAGCGGCAACCGCTGCATGTATCTGATCTGTATTGGCTGCAGAATGGCCCAGAGCCACGACAACTCCGTCTGCCGTGCATTGCTGAATAAATGGCACAGCGTTGTCGACTTCCGCCGCCAGCGTCACCAGACGGATCCTGCCGCCGGAGGCTGTTTGAAGCTTCTCAAATTCATCATAATCGGCTGACCTGACATGCTGCAGTGGATGCGCGCCACGGGGACCGTCTTCCGTGGAAATGTACGGTCCTTCAAGGTGATATCCGGCGACACAGTCACGCACCAGCGTACTCTGTTCATACGCCTGACGAAGAGTGCTGAAGCCGTGATGCAGTGCCTCAAAGGAGTTAGTGATCAGCGTGGGGAAGTAACGAGCCACCGATTTGTTGACCAGCGCCTGAGTCACATCAACAACCTGATCCGTTGTCAGGGTCGGACTGCTGAACCAGATGCCGTTGTAGCCATTGATTTGAATGTCAAAGAAACCAGGACCGACGAATGGCAGATTCGCAGATTCCTCCTCCGAACAATCGGTTTCACAGATGTCGGCGATCAGGTCGCCCTCAATCGTGACATCTACAGGAAGCAGCGTGCGATAATGTCGTGCCCGAAACTGAGGCATCATTCTTCTCCTGTGGTTGCGGTTGTGCCGAAGTGTCGTTCAAGCCAGGCATCAAGTTCGGCAATTGACGAAGCAGACGTAAGCAGCTGTTTGTACGACTGACTCAGAAAGTCATGCTGTACCATGTTGTCGATCAGGCTTGCCAGGCCATCGTAGTATCCATTCAGGTTTAACATTGC
Organism: Fuerstiella sp.; assembly: GCA_029941865.1. Classification (GTDB taxonomy): domain Bacteria; phylum Planctomycetota; class Planctomycetia; order Planctomycetales; family Planctomycetaceae; genus Fuerstiella. Next base: position 60,909 of record JAPYTO010000008.1, read on the forward strand.
GACGGGTGACTGGTGGAACTCCAGTTGCGCCCAGCACAGCACTTCGAACAATTCCTCAAGCGTACCGTATCCGCCTGGCAGCGCAATATAGCCGTCGGCAAGTTCGTGCATCGTTGCTTTCCGCACATGCATATCAGGCACAACTCTCATGTCGGCGACGCGGTCGTGCATCAGTTCCGCATTGGCCAGTGCCTCCGGAATCACACCAATAACACGCCCCTTGTGCTGCAGTGCGGCGTCCGCCAGCTCGCCCATCAGACCGACACCTCCGCCGCCGTAAACAATGCTGTGCCCGTGCGCTGTGAGCGTGCTGCCCAACTGGCGGGCGGCTTCGGTGTGGGCGTCGTCATTGCCGCTGCGAGAGCCACAGAAAACGCAGATACAGGCCATAGTCTGTTCGCCAGATGGTTCAGACGCGTCGCCTGCCAAATGCGTCCTTGATATCCATGTCAATGTGATTGCATTCGACGTGACCTCAAAGTTCACGCCGAAACGTCACCAGTTCCTGTACCTGCTCGAATTTGGCGTCAATGAATAAATCGTACGCCGCCGCATTTTCCTGATCGATCTGCGCCTCGATGACCTGAATGGACTGTTCGCGGAGCCGCCGACAGATCTCCAGTACCAATGAAAACCCGTAGCCGTGACGACGTTCCTTTTCCGGCACCCAAACATCCTTCATGCCGACGGCCCGAACTCCCCACTTTGGCACGTAAACGTCCAGTCCGATGATCTGCCCCGATGCAACGACCGTTTCTCCCTGACGTTCCTGCAGTTCAAACTTCAAGGCATCCAGTTGACCGAATCTCACGTGCCACCACCAGGGCATGTCGGCAACTCGGTCAGTAATCACCAGATTCATGCGACGACGATGACGAATCAGTCGAGCACTCACGGGATCGCGTCCGACAGTCAGGTCGCGATGCAGAATCCGAGTGCTGCCGCTGTGATGATACCCCAGTGGTTCAAGGAACTCGGCCCACGGGGCAACTTCGTTGGCAAATCCGGAGGCCTGGAGACCACCGTAAATGCCGTTGTAGAAGCCATTGCGGTCCACCCCTGCCCCCACCACAACCGATCTGGCACCCTTCGCCTGCAGATATCCGACTGCCAGCTGCAGAAGTTGTGTGCCGATGCCGCGGCGTCGAAAATCCGGATGAACGACCAGTGCCGAAATCACGCCGTCCGTTTTGTCCAGCGACGTGCCATCTGCAGTGCAGCTGAACGCGGCGTGGGCAAAAGCGACAATGCGATCACCCTCGTGAGCGACAAAAAATCCTTTACGGTCAAAGAATGGCTGCGAAAAAACGAACAGCTCAAAAATGTCGCAGGGAAACCCTTCAGCAGCGCTCGGTCCGAGGTTGCTTGAATGCCAGAGTTTCAGCACCTCTGGCGGATCAGTATTATGAAACGTCCGAAACTCAACCACAAAATCTTCCATTCCCGCCCAAAGATCGACCAGCCTCAGACGGCAACAAGTTCTTACTCCACAGCAGCCCCGCGACGGACACTCGATACAAAAACAAGAAGCACCGATCACTTGGACTCCAGACTCTAACGGTCGCATTCTTTCGTGACAAGCTGGTACACTTCGACTGTCCCTGACAAGCAGAAAGTCGCTTTTTCGGGAGCAATCGAGCAGGACTGATTCTCGTCAGGGATTCTCAGGACAAACATTTCAGATTGAAGCTCATGACGTGGACTGACCGAGAACTGTGTGCCTGGCTGGACGAAATGCTGCCGGCGGAACGCATGACAGAACTGGAACAGCAGTTGCGATCTGACGAATCGCTGCAGGCTCGAATTGCTCAACTGATTCACCACCTTGATCAGGGGGGACATACAGTCGGCGAAATCTGGCAACGGGAGAGATTGAGTTGTCCGGGGCGCAGCGAACTGGGCGGCTATTTATTGGAAACTCTGCCGAACGACGCTTCGAATTACGTCGAATTTCATCTGAAGACGGTTGGCTGCCGTGTCTGCCAGGCGAATCTGAAGGATCTTGAAGAACACTCCAGTCAGCCAGCGGAAGCCCCGCAACGCAGACGCCGGTTCTTCGAATCCTCTGCCGGTCTGCTCAATTCGTCTGATGTCGACGAGTTTTGAAGCCTGGCATTCACGTGGCATGGTGCGTCCAGCGAACAGTCAGAACGCCGCAGGGGTGATCGTCTCACGTATGGTACATGTGGGGTCTTCCAACAGGTTCAACAGGATTTGGGTTTGTTTCTTATCCTGTGATTCCTGTCTGACTTTTTTTGCCTGTTCGGTTCCTCGCCCCGTTGGGCAACGCCGTGACGGACTTTGAGTAGTAGAAAGATTGGTCTTCCAGAGATAGA